>DASRZA010000001.1:0-3060 GCA_035686845.1 Armatimonadota bacterium
TCGCCGCGATTTCCCGCTGAGTTTCTCTCCCCGCCGCTTCTCTGTGCGTCACGTCAAAACGAGCTGGATCAATCCACCGGAGGAAGACCAGTGATTCTTTCGCGGCTGGATCTGAATCTTCGGTCGCACGCGGTGATTCGCGACCTGTCCGATTGCCAGCAGATGCATCGGACGATTTTGAATGCTTTCCCCAGCGCCGGCGCGGCGCCCCGTCGTGAATTCGCGCTTCTGTTTCGAGTCGAGTGCGCCTCCGCGGGAGACCCATATGTGATGGTCCAATCCCGCGAGATTCCCGACTACGGTCATCTGCCGGCTGGCTATATCAGCAGTCCGCCGAAGATCAAGGATGTCTCAGAGTCGTATGCTTCGCTGCGCTCAGCAATGAGACTCCGGTTTCGGCTCCGCGCCAACCCGACTCGCAAGATAGACACCAAGAGCGGACCCGGCGGCGAGCGCCGCAACGGGCGGCGCGTGGATCTTCGCTCAGATGAGGAGCGGCTTGGATGGTTCGCCCGAAAAGCCGCCGGCGCCGGCTTTGAAATCCGTTCCGTGAGATGCTCCGCCGAGGTTCCGGACGTGCGTCTGGCCGCGCAAGGACGGACGATCGGTTTTCGCGCCGATGCCGGAGGAGAGTTTCGCAAACTTACCTTCGGTGCGGTTCTGTTCGAGGGTGTAATCCAGGTGACGGATCCGGCGAAATTGCGCGCCGCGATCGAGTCCGGTATTGGCAGTGCCAAAGCTTACGGATTCGGCCTTTTGTCGGTTGCTCCCTTCGAGGGTTAGCCGGGATATTGGCGGCTCGCGGTCACCGCGCCGGGTGGTCTGAGCCGAGCGTCCGCCTGTAATCCTTGCATCGGCTAATCCAGTTAACACTTGGTTAGCTGAAGCGGAGCCATTCGGGGGTTGCGCGGTCCTATTCCTGCGTCCCGCAGTGGCGCCGATCGCGAGGTGCGGCGACATGGACGATCTGGATATCCTGCCAAAGATTCGCGACAGGCTTACTTACCTGTACGTCGAGCACTGCCGAATCGACCAGGAAGCCAAGGCGACGGCGATTCACGACGGGCGCGGAGGTTTCCCGGTGGCGTGCTCCTCGTTGACGCTTCTGATGCTGGATCCTGGCACGACCATCACGCACGCCGCGATTCGAGCGCTCGCCACAATGGGTGTATGGTGGCGTGGAGCGGAGAAGAGGGGGTGAGGATGTATGGATTCGGGACTGGAGAGACCTGTGCGGCCCGAAATGTTCTCCGGCAGGCGTGGCTCAGCACTAATGGTGTGCGTCGGCTCGCAGCCGTAGTCGAACTCTATCGGATGCGCTTCGATGACACTGTGTCGCCTGGTCTGAACCTCGGACAGATCCGCGGTATGGAAAGAGTCAGGGTGCGCCAAGCATACGCGGGTGCGAGTGGGGAATCGGGAGTTCCATCGACAGGACGCTCCGATCGCCGCGATCAATTGATTGCTGCCGATCCGTTTAATCGAGCGCTCGCGGCGGCGAATGGTTGTCTGTACGGGATTTGCAATGCAGCGATCGTCTGGGCGGGTTATTCTCCAGCCCTCGGCTTCGTGCATACCGGCAAGATGCTGTCGTTGGTCTACGATATCGCCGATCTGTATAAGACCGAAATCACGATCCCCGCCGCGCTTCACGCCGCCGCCGAAGCGTCACCGGGTCTCCAGTCGCGGGTCCGCAAGCGACGGCGCGATGGAATGCGCGAGTCACGGATTCTCCAGCGCATCATCCCTGATAACGAACGCGCGCCTGATATCGAACGCGCGCTCGGCGCCGCAAAATTCGGCGCCGAAGCGGATTTTGACGCTGAACCGGTGGCCCCCGGATGGCTATGGGATTACGAGCGTGGCGGCGTCCGGGGCGCGGTTAATCGCGCCGATGGCGCGGAGCCGAAATTCATTCCAGACGGATCCGCGCCCGCCAGCGACGCATCGGAACTCACATCGGAGGAGCGGTTTGAGGGTAACGGCGATTCGTCCGCGCATGATGATTACTAGGAGAAGGCGATCCCTTGGACAAGGAGGGCTCGTGATGGCTGTCTTCGTCCTCGAGAAGGTTCCGGTGAGCCTTCGTCGAGAACTGACACGATGGGCTCTCGAGCTTAAGGCGGGGCGTATTCGTCGGGACGGCTGCGGCGATGGTGTGTGATCTGCCGTGGCAAAAGTCAGGCAAATCGCTCCGAAGCGATGGAGCGGTGATGATTGAGAACAGCGATGCCGGGCAGGGATTCGAGGTACGCTATGCGGGAGAGACGTCGAGGAGCTGCATAGACTTCGAGGGCATCTGGCTGGTCGGGATCGAGGGAAAACCCGGGAAATCTTAGCGCCGTCCCCACTCGCGTGGGGGTGAACTGTTATGTGCTAATATCGCGGGCCGGTATATGGCACTGTCCCCACGCGCGTGGGGGGGCCGTCGGGACAACCTGACAAAGGGTCGGCGCTGGAGCTGTCTGGACGCGCGTGGGGGTGAACCGGAACCGACGCGCTTTCAACTCCAACCCGACGGGGGCTGCGCATTCGGTCCAGCCGCGGTGAATGCCGGCCAAGGCCGGCGTATGGACGAAGCTCCCGCCCGGCGATCACCGTTGACGGGTGTAGCCCGTTAGGCTACACTTATCAAATGAAGATACGGAACATCATTCACAAGGGCGTCAAACGCCTGTACACGGAAGACAGCCCGAAGGGCGTGTCGGCCGCGAGCGTGAATAAGCTCCGTATGATGCTGGCCTTCCTGCAGGACATGGAAAGCGAAGACGAACTGCGATCGATCCCGGTGTGGAAAGCCCACCGGCTGACTGGCGACCGCAGGGGCGTCTGGAGCCTGCACGTCACGCCGAACTGGCGGCTGACCTTCCGCATCTAAGAAAACGAAATCTGTGACTTGAACCTTGAGGATTACCATTGAAGGAGGAAACCATGCGTATGCTGAACCCGCCGCACCCCGGCGAATTTATCCGCTCCGAAGTTATCGAGCCGCTCGGGCTTTCCGTGACCGCCGCCGCCGCAGCGCTCGGCGTTTCGCGCCCGGCGCTGTCGACCCTGCTC
>DASRZA010000002.1:0-18837 GCA_035686845.1 Armatimonadota bacterium
ATCCGCAAACCCAGTCACGCTACGCCTGGCCCCGGGGTTTCTCGGCGCACACGCCCAGATAAAGCACGCCAGGAACTGGCCCACCAACAAGCATGGGCAGTACGTGAGAAACCCCAGGTCGAAACGTGACGGCCCCGTACCTTGACTGTGCCAGAGTGAGACGAGAGCGCTTTCGGCGCCCACGAACAGGAGGGCAAGGCCCAGAAACCCAAACGACTCGGCGCGGCTCGGGGGTCCGCTGAAAATCCGCATCGCCGGCGCGTGTACGCGATACATGACGCAGCCGGCGGGAACGCCGATCACGGCCCAGACCCAGGGCGGTGGAAGCCACAAACCCAGAATATAAATTGGGACGATTAACGCCAACACAAAGGCCCATTTACTGGTGTCCATCTTCACTAACGGTCTGGCCGTGCCCGTTCACCGCCTCGGCTGCTCACACCGACCGCTGTGAAGGACATTGAGGCGGCATGACCGGCGCCGCCCCCCGGCGATGGCGCCCCGGGAGCGGTCGCGGAAATGACGGCGGCCGCTGCCCCAGATAGGCCGGCGAGAGCCGCAATCCATGGGTGTCTTACGCTCATTTCAGAACCTTCCGCAGAGCTTGCTCTGCATTAGGACGATCCTGCTCAAGCAGGCTGGCGTCGGCGAGGTAATCTCGCAGCGCCGCCTCGACCTCTTCACCGGACCTTTCCCCAAGCACACGAGCCGCCATAAAGCGAATCCTGCGGTCGGGATGGGCGGGCAGCAGTTCGATAACTATGGGAGTCGACGCCGTCTCTGGCATCCCGTGGAGAACGTTAAGAACCCCGAAGGTCATTCGCGTATCCTCGCGCAGCATCTCCACGAGACGGCGTTGAACGATCATGCTGTCGCGGAGCCGCCGGCCGGATTCGCTGCTGCTCAATAAAAACGGCAGCGCGGATCGTTTCCGGCTCACATCGGTGTCATGCGAAAGGTTTATCCATTCGTTCTCCGAGATTTCGAGAGCGTCCACCGCGCGCCCGTACTCCTCAATCATGGACTCCATCGCCGCCTCAGTCATCTCGCCGCCGTGCACCACAGGCCGAAAAACGAACACGAAGGGCACGAAGGTCCCGCGAAGGGCGCGAAGGGAACCGAAGACGAAAAAGAGAGACCTCCGGAACGGGGCCGCGATGGGACGCCCCGTAGTCCCCGGCCCCACTCGTAACCCCTGCCAGAAGCCGCCTGCTCGGCAAACCCTCCGCCGGACCCGCTCCAATCCTCTGTGACCGATCGCTGCCTCCCTTTACCCTCATTTTGGAGCTGGAGATTTCGCCATCTGCGCAATCGGCTGGCCGAAGTAAACGCGGCCCCTCACAAAGTCGATCAGGACCCGTTGGAACTGGCTCAGGAGATCCAGGCCCATTACCTGTGGAAAGGTCGCGCTACCCGGCTTTGGCACGAGGCCGCGGATTGTCTGGTGGCCCAGCTTCCAGCCCGCTACGTCGATGCTTCCCTCGGAGATCGGGTAGAGCCGCAGGTTGCCATAAAGAGTCGGATAGTCCAGTCTCGCTCTCTTCTGTTCGGCGGACACCGAGCTGACGTCCAGGATACTCTGCACCGCTCCTGTATCCAGCGCCAGGGTTTGGGGCTTTCCGTCGACAAAGATCGTGACTGCGTTCGTTCCTGGCCGCTGGTCCGACGTGTTAGCCGACTGAGCTGGCTGCTTACCGCCTACCTGAATGTCGAGATCGGGGGTTTGCACTTCCGTGAATGCCAGTGAGTGCCCAACACTCAAGCCAAGCGCGCGTAGTTTGTCGGGCGCCGCGGGCTGCGGAAAAAACGAGACTGTCTGGGCTTTGAAGTCGATCAGCAACTCGGCGCCCGGCATCCCGCTTAAACCGAGTATACCGGCCGGCGCTTCTCCAAAACTGCTGAGGAACGAATCCATCGGGCCAATGAACGCTGCATGTGGTTGGCTCTGGTTGGTTCCATAGATTTGGACCGTCGGAATGAAGCCCTCGGACAATGGAAATCCTGGCACAGCGTCTAACTGAAACTTCGAGTGAACAACCGGGATGCCGGCGCCTTTCAGGGCCGCTTCGCGGATTGCCGATGAGCTTAAAATGATCGTGGCAGAGCCGGTATCCAGGCCCAGCCAGCGGGTCACTTTGCCATTGAGTGTTACAGGCACAAAGATGTGGCCCTCAACGAACTCGAGTCGCGCGCTCGGGAAGCCCCCGTCGGGAATCCGGACAAGGAGGGGCTTGTTATGGGGACCCGGTTTCCAGGTGAACCCGTCGGGGACGAACCCTCCTATCGTTCCGTCAACGCCGCCGGGGGCCGGCTCCCAGTGGTAATGTGGAGGGCGCGTCCCAGCTGGCGCATCGGCGTACACGGACGTGCCGCAGGCGAGCGACGCGACGACGACGAGCGGCCAACACAAGGCCGGGGCCCTCCAAAATGTGTACGGACGTTTCAAAGCCTCCTCCCAGCCCGGCATAACCAGCACAAGATGCAATTCCCCCACGTTTGGAGCTCGATATCGATGTCGACACACGAACGGCCATGTATCGGAGGGCCCGCGGAAAGAATCCTGGCCCGGCGATCCGCTCGATTCCGGGCGGCTTTACCTGGTTACTTCTCCGGCGCCGGGCGGGCCGCCGGCGCCGCGAGCAGATTCCTCGGGACCATCGAGACAGTTATCGGCCCCGGCGCTCCCGTTCGCCGCAGCGTGAGCGTTATCTTCGGCCCGCGCGGGTTTTCCAGCAGCCTCGCAAGAGCGTCGTCGGCGATGGTTTTGACATCCTTTCCATTCACTGCCGTGATGACGTCGCCTGGTTTCATCCCCGCTTCGGAGGCGGGCGACGGATTAAGGACCTCGCGTGCAGTCACCTCGTCACCCAGATTCCGACTCCAGTAGAGTCCCACCCCCTGCCATTCCTGTTCGGACCCGGGGCTGTACGCGAGATCCCTGTGGATGCTGATCAGGTTAACCCCCGGCTCGATCAGCAGGTCATACCGCGCCAGAATGCTCCAGCCAATGACATTGGGAAGAGCCGGGCCTCCGGTCTTCGCCGGCACGTACTGTATCACGACGGGCGCCTGCAACGTAACATTCCCGATTTTGAGGAAGTGAAGCCGTTCAATGTGGAGCGCCGGTGGACCCGTCCAGCGCAGATCCGCCGAAGCGGTGGGATGCGTCACCGGCGGAGCAAGGCTCGGGTCTCCTATAAGCGTCAGGGCTTTATCCAACGAGAGCGCCGACTGGATGGTCTTTCCGTCGATCTCCACCGGGATTTCGTAGGCGCCCTCTTTGCCCCAGGTCATCGGGACCTCCTGCCATCCGGGCGGTGGAAGCGGAAATACGGCGCCACCTCCGGGATCGAATACCCGCGCGGCGCTGTGCGTGACGTCGACACTCAGTCCGATCTGACTCAGGAAGTTCGCGCCCAAAATGCCGTCAACATGGGGGCCGAGGTTGAAGGGAGCGTTGTGAAGGTCTGCGAGGATCCAGTCCGATTCCATGGGTTTCTCGGAGCCCAGGCGGGTGATCATTCGGACGGTCTGCGCCCCAGGTACCCCAGGAACGGGCTGCGGCTTGAGGCCCTGTCGGGCAGCCACCGCCCGGTCAACGGTGCTGCCCGCTCCCCCGAGGGTGAACAGGAACCAATGGACCTTGCCATCGGGTAGAGTCACACCGAACTCAGGCACGCGTGATCGAACCTGCATGGGAAGGCTCGACACGGTCCACGTGGCTTTAGGGGACGGCGCTGCCAGCGGGACGGCGCGCTTCAGGTAGAGCTTCCTGGCGGGCATGTCCACGAGGACGCGACAGCCTGCGAGCGCCGTCCCACCGAGGATCGGCGGCTCAGCGCCAACGCCGCTGACCGGATAGCGTGCCCGAGGATCGGCCAGGGCCACGCCGCCGACCGAGATGTGAGTGACCGGCGCGACCAGCACTCGTCCCGGTCCCGTCGACGTTTCAGTCAGCATCGGCGCGTACGGTTTAAGGTTGAGGCCGCGCGCCACAGGGCCCGAGAGGAAGGACGGGAGACCCGTAATCAGCGCGCAATCAACCGCGGGCATGGCGCCAAAACGTACCGGGAGCGTGTAGTAAGGCGCTTCCGTGGGGTGGGTCAGCGGAACGGAGGCCACTCCATCCATGCCAGCCTTCGCCCGTTCCGCCTTCGTGAGGTTGCCGGCGCTCCAGATGGTAAACCGGGAGCGCGGGAAGTCGAAGAGAGCCGCCGTCTGCCAGAACAGGCTGCCAGAGAAGGCGCCATCCGCCCCCTGGGGGGGCACTGAATCGTTCACATCTACCGCGATATCCCGGAAAACGAGGCTTCCGATCTGTACCTGGCTGAGAACGGCCTGCCTCATCGGCTCCCCGTACGCCATCGTTTGTCCATCGATCGACCCCGGCACGACCCTGAGCCCGAGCCGGGCAGCGAAACTGGAGGTGATAAAGCCCGGGGCCATGCCGGTCTCGAGGCTAAACCGCGCGGGATGACGGTCGATCTGAGCGTCAATCACCGGTATATCTCCCACCAGAGTAAATGGCACGGTTGTCGAGTTGGGCGGGTCGGCGAGCGCCGCAGCGCACACTGAGAACAGAGCGATGGCGGCGGCCGCGACGGCCTTCAATGCGATGACCCACTTTTTGCGCGCAGTCAGGCATTTCATGAGGATTCCCTCTCTTTGCGTGATCCAAAAGTCGCAATGATGATGCCATTCAATAGCCGCGAGCGCGAGTCCTTTATTCCACTTCGGCCGCGGCCAGGCTTTCGCCGGCCCACCGGCCATCCGTCAACCGCCAGAGCTCACGAACGCCAAGCCGGGCCAGCTCGGGAAGTACGCGGTCGAAGTGGCGCTGGATCTGGGAGGCGGCGTGGGCGTCGGAGCTGAGGGTGAGGCGCACGCCCCGGGCCACACAGGCTTCCACCAGCCATGGGGCGGGGTAATACTCGGAAACGGGCTTATCCAGTCCCGCGGTATTCACCTCAACAATGATCCCGGCCGCGGCAGCCGCAGCGGGCACGGTGAGCGCCATCTCGCGATACCAGGACGCCGATGAATCGAAGAACCGGCCGTTCTTATTGAACTTCTTGCAGAGGTCGAAATGGGCCAGGATATCCGCTCGCCCCGAGGCGATGAGGTCCCGCTCGCATGCGAAAAAGGCGTCGCAGGCGGCCCGAATGTCGCCGCCAAACGCCTCCCGAACTCCCTTTTCGAACAACCGGGGGCTATCATCCACGATCCAGGTTCCACCGGACGTTGTCACAAAGTGAACCGACCCGATCAGGTAATCCCATTCGTCCGGGCGGATGCGATCCCAGCACTCGTTCCGGGCCGGCCACCAATCAAATTCCAGCCCACGCACTATTTCGAGCCGGCCCTCGTATTGACGGCGCAGATCGGTCAGCTCAGTATGGTAAGCGTCCACCCGATCTGCCGCCATCGTCCAGTCGATATCTTCGCCCAGGGGCGCGTGCTCACTGACGCCAATGCACCGCATTCCGCGCCGGAGGGCCTCAGCGGCGTAATCGGCGGCGCTGCTGTGTCCATCGCCATACGGCGTGTGCGCGTGGTAATTGTAGGGCCAGGGAGACATAAACGCCTCAATAGGTGATAGGTGTTGGGTGTTAGGTGATAGGTGTTGGGTGTTGGGCGTTAGAATAGGGGCATATTATTGTAGGCAAGGAATTTGGAGGAGCGGGTTTCAAACCTTCCGCTTCAACTGGTCTACGTCTATGATAACCGGCGGGCGATCGCGATGATGTGGCCTCGGATGGCGCCGGTCGCATGAGCGAGTAATTGGGCCGGCGGCGGCGCCCTGGAGCAGCCGGTCTGACGCGATACCTGATAAACGTCATCATCATCAAGAGGAAGAATGGGTAAGAATCAGCGAAGCGGTGAGGATATCGAAAGAAAGGCGAGGGAACAGTTGACAGCGGTAGAGATTTATACGACCCGGTTCTGCCCCTTCTGCGATCGAGCGAAGCGGCTGTTCAAGCTAAAAGGGATTCCGTTCGAGGAGCGGGAACTGGATCACCTGAGCGACGCCGAGCTAAACGACCAGATGAAGAAGCTCTCCGGTCAGCGCACGGTGCCCCAAATCGTGATCAACGGCAAGGCTATCGGTGGATGGCAGGAGCTAAGCGATCTCGAACGCACCGGTCGGCTGGACGCGATGCTGCGGGAGGGTGTGGGGAGCGCGGCGTAGGCCGCCGCGCGTAAGTTTCGATTTGCGGCATTCCCGGCGTCGTGTGGCGCCGGCCATATTCCGGCCTGGCGCAAACGCCCGGCCGTATCCAGACCGCCCATGACAGTTCTATATTCGGGTTTAGGGCTACCCTGGATTCATGACTATCGACACGCCGGAGATTGCTCCTTCATCGCCCGACCCGGTTCCTCCCCGCGTCCCGCGCCCGTCCTCCGTCCTCCGTCCTCCGTCCTTCGTCCTCCGTCGGCGCGCGGCGCTCCTCTGCGCTCTTTTGATTATTATTGCGATCGGGCTGGATCTCTGGGGCATCATGTGGGGTCTTCCGGACGCCCGGCATCTCCGGTCGTACCACCCGGATGAATGGACGCTGATCGAGGCGGCGGAACGGATCAACCCGCTTGCAGGAGTGATCAGCCCTCACTTTTTCAATTACGGCTCTTTCTATATCTATCTGCTCTGGGCCGTCTACGCCGTCGGACAGGCGCTGGGGCTCCTCAACGCGCATCCTTCTAACAGCGTCTACGATCCGGCCAACCAGGCAGCCCTTTATCTCACCGCCCGCTGCGTCACCGTTCTCTTTTCGGTGGGAACGGTGGTCCTGACGTGGCGACTGGGAACCCGGCTTTTCGGCCGCACGGCCGGTTGGATAGGCGGATTTCTGCTGGCGGTAACCCCTCTTTTCGCCATCCACTCGCACTATGCCACGGTAGACGTGACAGCGACTTTCTGGGTGGTGGCCTCGGCGCTGGCGTCAGTCCACGCGCTTCGGCCGCGAAAACGGGTGTCGGCGCCGGACGGATCAAAGCCGCATAAGCGCGGGCCGCGAATTCCAGCCCCGTTGGTTTTAGGCGCCGCCTGCGCCGGGTTTGCCGGCGGCACAAAGTATAACGCCGTGCTCGTGCTGTTCGCCTGCTGGTTTGCCTGGGGATGGTGGTTCCACGCCGATACGGCGGCGGCGGCAGCGTTGTCGGACCGCTCCGAACCGGCCAGGGTCGGGCGATTTCACTTTATCGGCGACCTGATCTACGGTCTGCTGGTCGTCACGCTTGTCGCGTTCGGCGCCTTCCTGCTCTGCACGCCCGGATTCATCACCGATCAACAGCGATTCATTAATGACTTCGCCTTTGAGCTGCGGCACACGGCCACCGGGCACGGGTTCGTTTTCAGCCATACGGCGCCGGCCTTTATCTACCATATCACTCATTCGCTCTGGATCGGGGCCGGGCCGCCGCTCACCGTCGTGGCTCTATCCGGCGTGATCTTCGCGCTCTGGCGGCGAACCCGCAGCGATCTTCTGATGGCCGCCTTCGCCCTCCCCTATTATCTGTTGATCGGAACGGCGCAGGTCAAGTTCATGCGGTATATCATACCGCTGCTTCCGTTCCTCTGCATCTGGGCAGCCCGGCTTGTCGCCGCCGGGCTGGAGCGAGCGCGCGGCGCCTCTGGCGAGCCGGACGCGGATAAAAGCCGGAGCGCGATGGAACGGGATCGAGTGCGCCGCTGGCTGGCGCTCGTCTGCCTCGCCGCCGCAGGAGTCTTTGCCGCGCTGGAGACCGCCGCCTATGACCTGGCGCTTGCCCGGCCGGACGTGCGCGACCGGGCCGCCGACTGGATCTTCGCGAACGTTCCACCGCATGATTCCATCGGCATGGTCCGTTCCCCGTGGTTCGATTCACCGCCCCTGATCTTTTATAATACGAATATGCCGGCGGCCGATGTGGAGAGCCGGGAGGGGGAATGGCCGTATCAGATTGAGATTACCGGTTGGGACCCGGCCAAACTCCAGCAAGACCGACCGGAATACTTCGTGCTCACCGAATGGCAGGTCCGGTACCGGCTGCGGCTGCACCGGCTGGAGCCAAGGGGGACCTCGACCGATGCGAAGGCCGGGCGGGAGGCGGCGGACTTTATGCGCGCGCTGGGAGCGCGCTATCAACGAGTCGCCACGTTCCGCTCCCCGCCCGCCATTGGTCCGCTTGTCTTCCGCCGGGGATTTGTCCCGGAAGACTGGCTCTATCCCGATCCGGAGATATGGATCTATCGGAGGACGTGATCCCGGTACGACGCAACCCTGGGCGAAACGAGACGGGGCGACGCATATGTCGCCCCTACGCATATGTCGCCCCTACGCAAATCCGGAGATATGGGTTTATCAGAGGGCACGCGCCGCAGGCTCATGATTGAGCGGGTTTAGCCTTTCAATCTCCGGGGGAGTCCTACCATCGTCCGCCGGCGCCCGACCGTGGCGGGGGGCGGGAATTCCACCCATGGCGAAGTCCTCAATCATCGGCAGATCATGGTAGCGCGTTGTGAGATCCCGGAACGCCTGCGCCGCAGGCCTTGGGTTGCGATCCAGGTCGAAGAGCCCGTTCGGATTCTGCTTATTCCTGATCTCCTTGAGTTGAATATCCCAATCCACCTGATCCGTCAGGCTATACCAAGTGAAGCCGAGCACGGGGACTCCGCGGGAGCGAGAGTGGCGTATATTGTTCCAGAGGTTCCAGAGCCAGGATGGCCCCGCGTCGGGGTCCATCGAATTGGTTTCGGTCAGCATGATCGGCTTTCGATAACGTCCGAAGTACTCATCCGCAATCGCCTCCCAGCCCAGAACAGACCCGATTCCCTCCTCGGATCCGTCGGGATGGACGAGCCGTTCGTTGCGGGAATAGTAATCGGTACCCATTACGCAGTGCCGGCGGGCCTCCGGGCCGCGATCCATGAACCATCTGTACCGATCTCGCGACATCCCATTATCCAGGAGAAAGAGCGCTACTTCCGCATGGGGCGCGTGCCCATAAAGAAGGTCGAAGGTAACGAAGCGAAGCTCGTTCTTGAAATTCACTTCGTCGCGTGTGGATGGCCAGCGCTCCAGCAAAACCTCGGCCACTTCGCTCTGAAAGAAGACCGCGTCGGGGCATTGCTTGAGGATTTGCTCCATGGCGAGGTGGGTCGCCCGGCACATGTTCGTAATGGCGGTGACCATCGCCTGATCGCTCTTGAGCTGCTCATTCCAGATTCCATGTTTGGCGCTGAAGCGAGCGCAAACTAGCATTTCATTCACCGGGGTATAAAAAGAAATCCAGGGATATCTCCTGCTGAACTCCCCAACATAATCCGCGAATAGCTCAGGCCAATCGGTATTCTGAAAGCCGCCAACCCAATCGGGCACTCCGAAATGACAGAGGTCAATAATCGGGATCAACCCCATATCTCGCATGACTGGCAGCGTCTCATCGGTCCATGACCAGTCGTACTGGTGCGGCGCCGTATGCATCCGGTAATACGGCGGGCCGTATCGCACGTAGTCGGCGCCGATCTCTTTGCAGAGCTGAAAGTCCCTCCGCCAATGGGTGTAATGCTTCGTGGACTCCAGCTCGTCTCTTCGCTTGCCATGTTCTACCGTCGGATAGCTGCATTCGAGCCCCGTGGCGAACATGATATTCCGCTCCTGTCGTGCCATACTCTCTTTCTCCCAACGTCGCTACAGGCTCTTCTCCGCCGCGGAGTACGCGGTATTCAGAACATTGGATAGATCATCAATCGCCAGGATGCTGGCCGCCAGCCGCGTGATCCGAGGAGAGACAATAAGCCCGTATGTTAAAAGTGTCGCCGCCCACTGGCCTGCGCACCAGGGACAGCTGAGAAGCTCGCCGATAGCGTGCCGGAGGCCGCGTCCGCGGGCCTTTTCCTTAGTCTCCGCGGGTGCGTCGCCCGGGCCCTGGTAGCGGGTGAACGCAGCTCGTATGGGGCTCGTCACCCAATCTTTGGTGATCAGCCGGCTGAGCCGGTGTGTCGCCACTCCGAGGAGCAGCAGATCCGCGACCGGGATTCTCTCGGGCAGACGGATTCCGGCCTTCTTCGCGCCCAAAAGAAAACCAACGAAGCCGGCATTGTAAAGCGCGACCAGGAACGCGTAGGATTCCATCGGCCAGTCCGGCGGGGCGCCATATTCGGCGAATAGATCGCGATCCTGAAGTTCGTCCGCCGGATGATTCGTATCACCACCCCCATTCTGAGGTCGGGATCGACGTCCTCGCGTCTTCCGCGTTGGGGTAATCTGAGGATCTCTTTCGGCGCCGGCGTAATCACTCATAGTTCCAATACTCCTGACTCGTGCGCTACTGACTCGGGCAGCGCTATCGACCAAAAATGGGCTTCTGATCCTCTCTTTCCCAAACCGCCCGAAACGAAAACGAACCGTGTGCCAACCGAGTCGGCTACAATGATTGCGGAATAGCCACCGACCCCGGCGAAGTTGGTTCATAATCTTTATTGACTGAAAAACCTATAATATACTGTCGTTTAATAACTCCTGGAAGGAGTTTGCCGGCTTGCCGCAGAAGTCCATAACGATGGCGAGAGGAGAAGTGGCATTTTGGCCCCTCGCCTTCCCCTCGGTGGTTTGGGGCGGCCATACGGTCAGCCTGGCAAAAAAACGCGCGTCTCGTGCAGATGAATGACCCGTGAGGAAAGCTCTCGATGAATTCTTATAGGGGCAGCCGCCGCCGCGGTGGTCGAGCATGTTAGCCCAATCTGAAGTCCTGATCGATGGGAGGAGCGCTGTGCCGCCAATGCCCGAACGAGGTTTGCAGGTGCGCGTGGATGGGGACGAGGACTATTCGGTTGTCGAGGCCCACGGCGACGTTGACCTTGCTTCGGCGCCCTACCTTGGCACCATCTTGCGCGCGATCACTCATCGACGGGATGCCACGGTCGCGGTCGATCTCCGGCCCGCTAACTTCCTCGGATCCGCCGGGATCTCAACCCTCATCGCCTCGTACCGTGAGGCCAGTCGGATCTCCGCTCCCTTTGAGGTACACGTCCGGAGCGGATCCCAACCCGAAATGGCTCTTCGAATGGCGGGCGTCCAGCGACTCTTCTCAGTTATCGCCTGGGAAGCGCCGCTGGCAGAGGAAGTCCTGGACGAACCAGGAATGGCGCATGGATCGCTCGAGCTCCGAATCCCCGCGAACGTCCTCCAGGTCAGCCGGGTCCGGCATCTCACCGAGCAGGTCCTGGCGCTGGCCCGGGTGGACGATGGCTGGATCGGAGATTTTGTAACCGCAATCGGGGAAGCGGTCGCCAATGCTGTCACTCATGGAAGCCCGGAGGGAAGCCCCGGGTATGTTATCTTCTCCCTCAAACCCGGCTCATCCAACGTGACGGCTGAGGTGCAGGACTTTGGGCGCGGTATCGATGGCTGGAACGGTGTTCCTCGAATGCCTTCACCGGGCAGCCTGCGCGGCCGAGGACTTGGCATGATGAGCCTCTTCTCTGACCATTTAGAAGTGTGTACCGGTGAAACAGGCACTCTCATTCGAATCCAGAAGCGCCTGGACCCCGTCATAGCAATCTCATGAAGTCTGGCGAAGGCATCGCCGGCGTCAGTCCCAGGCCATTGAAGATTTCCCCCGGGCTGGCGGCGATTTGCAGCATATTGATGGTTGTACTGGCGCCGGTTCACGCCACTGCCGCACGTCCTGGCCAGTCATCCGCGCCCACCGTTGTACATCCGACCAACCCCGCGCGTCTGCTGGGATCGCTAGGCCTTTCGCCCGCCACCACGCCGGGAAAACCGACCCCGCCTTCGGACGCCCGGGTTAGAGCGGTTGCGGCCCTGATCGAAGAGGCCATTGCCGCCCCTGCCTCGACCGGGTCCGGGGACCCGGCGGGAACCGCTTCCGCTTCATCTGCTCCACCGGCCACGCCGGAGACGCGTTCTAAATCTTTGAATCCGAAGATTGATCTCGGCCGATGGTACTACGACGCCCGCCAGATCTGGGGAATCCATGACGAGCAGCAGCTTCAGGATCAAACGTACGAGCTGCTGGACCGGGACGAAGCCGAACTATCCCGCCTGGCCGGCATTCAGGTCAAGATCCGATCGCTACCCGACAGCGATCGGATTGCGCGAACGCGTTTCAATGCGCTCTGCAAACAGATGAAGGAGCGTGTGGAGTTTATGGACGGCCTGTTCCGAGTGGAGATCGGTCGTGGACTGGCGACGTCCAACCGATCCAGCTACAGTTTTCAGGCGGTACAGAGCGGTATCGATACCCTGGACCGGGCGATCTCTCTCCGGACGACAATCGAACAGCCGTCGGCAGGTTCCGGAGCCGGCAAGGACCTTCCGACGACGCGAGGCGGTGATCCGGCCCCGGCAATGCCCCTGTCTGAAATGCGGCAGATTCGAAATGTTATCTTTTCCACGTGGGACACCGCCCGGGCTGCCGGCAGCCCGGCGCCCCTCGCCGCTCTCTCGCTGAGCCGCGTCGTCGGCGCCGCCGAGGCGACGAGCTCGCGCGATCCCGCCAACAGCGCGTGGGCGGCGCTGCGCTGTTTCGCATGGCTGGCGCCGCCCCGGCTATAATCGGGCGAGTGGTCGCCGCCGCGTAAATCGCCGAAAGGATTCGGCTCCTACAATCAGCGCCGCCCGGCAGGATCGTTAGACCGATTTCAGGGCGGTAAATCGATCGTAGGCTTCCATCCAGCCATCCGGTTGGATGGGAGAAAACTCCTCTACCTGGAAAGAGGCTCGCACCACTTCGCGCAGCTCACGCAGCGAGGCGATTTCGCCGCGAGCCATCGCCTGAACCAGTATATTGCCCGCTGCGGTCGCCTCAATCGGGCCGGCCATGACCGGTTTTCCCGTGGCGCTGGCCGCAAACTGGCAGAGCAGCCGGTTCTGCACGCCCCCTCCAACAATATGGATGCAGTTCAACGACCGCGCCGCGATCGCTTCCAGCTTGAGCACGTTCTCGCGGTATTTGAACGCCAGTCCCTCCAGGCAGGCGCGAATGATGGCGCCCGGTTCCCCGGGCAGATTTTGAGCCGTTCGACGGCAAAAGGCGTCCAGCGCCGAGAGCATATCGTCCGGAGCGAGGAACGAGGGATCGTCGGGATCGATCAAACAAGCGAACGCCGGCGCCTCCTCAGCGAGCGCCGCCAACTCCCCGTAGCTGTACTCTCGCCCCTGCCTCGCCCAACTCCGGCGGCACTCCTGGACCAGCCAGAGACCCATTATATTCTTCAAGAACCGAATTGTGCCCCCTACCCCACCTTCGTTAGTGAAATTCCCTTCCATCGTCTCCGCGGAAATTCTTGGAGCGGAAAGCTCTATGCCGATGAGAGACCAGGTGCCGGAGCTGATGTAAACAAAATCGTCCGAAGCAGCCGGCGCCGCAGCCACGGCCGATGCCGTGTCATGGGAACCGGGCAGGATGATCTGAACGGCGCCGGCCCCCGTTTCGGACGCCACGGCTTTTCGCAGCCTTCCGATAATCGTGCCAGGCGGGGTTACCGGTTGGAAGAGCCGCGGCGGAATGCCCAGCGGCTCCATCATCTGTCTTGACCAATCCCGCGCGACCGGATTGTAAAGCTGCGACGTGGTGGCGATGGTGAATTCGACGCGCTGCTCCCCACTCAGCCAGAAATGGAAAAGATCGGGAAGAAACAGCAGCGTCTCGGCGGCGTCGGGAAGCGGCGACTCCCGTTCTCTCGCGGCGGCGAGCTGAAAGAGTGTGTTGAACTGCATGAACTGGATGCCGGTCTCCTTGAAGATCCGCTGGCGGGAAACGCGAGCGAACACGCGCTCCATGACGTCATCGGTGCGGTGATCCCGGTAATGAAACGGCAGTCCGAGCAGTTCGCCGCGCCCGTCCAGAAGGGCGTAATCCACGCCCCAGGTATCCACGCCAATTCCATCCAGCGTCTTCGCTTTATCGGCGCCGCGGGTAATGGCGTGTAGAATCTCCTGGTAGAGACCGCCGATATTCCAGTGCAGACCATCCGGCAGCGCCACCGGCCGGTTTGCAAAACGATGAATTTCGCTCAGTTCCAGGCGGCCGTTCTCGAGCGATCCGAGGACTCCCCGCCCGCTCTCCGCGCCAAGATCCAGCGCCAGGTATTGTGACATCCCTCAAACCTCTCTCGGAATCTTCAATTCCGGCTCGGAAACCCTGGTATCCCGGCCGCATGAGACTTACGCCGCCTTCTCCTGCCGAACCGTGATTGCGCACGGGGATGCGGAGCGGAGGCCATCCACGACGCGGGCCACCGATTCGTCCCCGGCCGCCGAGCCATCGAGCCCGACGATGATCTCCGCCGCCTTCAGCTTTCCCGCGGCTTCCATCACCGCATCGGGTATGCTGCGGCCCCGGACCACGTGGCGGGCGACTTTGACCTCCCCAATAACCTTCTCGGCCCGGGTGAGAGCCTCATCGGCCTTCGCCTCCTCATCCGGCAGCGGAGATCCCATGGGAAGAGAGCGCGGAACCATCAGCACGTAGATGAGATGGATCTCTGTCTGTGGGCCGGGCTGAAGACGGACCAGCGACTTTTTCGCGGCGATCACCGAGAAGGGTGGACTCACGGGAATCAAAATCACCTGGGATTTGCCGGACGGCTTGAGCGGCGCCGCGGACGCCGCGCCCAGCGACTGCCGGCCGGCCTCAACCGTGGGGGCAGTCGGAAGCTGGGAGTGAAGCCCGGGTATCGCCCGGAACTTCTCGGCCATCGACTCGGGAATGCAGCAGAGGATGATCCGGGCGCCGTACGCCTCCATATAGCTGAGGCCATTCATGAACGTAGTACCGCCCATATCCGTCATGCGTGTAATCCCGCTGCAGTTCATCAGAATGCCCTGGGGGTGTTCGGGCAGCAGCAGGTCTACGGCGGCGGCAATCGCGTCCCAATGATTTTCATTCAGCGTGCCGCGCAGCGAAACCACGTCGTCTCTCGCATCAATGATCATAGGGCTCCAGCAGTGTGGCGGGCGAGGCGCGAAACGCGAGACGCGAAACGCGAGACGCGAGATGCTTGGCTTGACTCATCCTTCATCCTTCGTCCTTCCTTCTCCATCGTCTCCATCCTGTGCGCCATAACGGCGCATCAAGACGATAGCAATTACAAGGATAAGCACAAGTCCACCTAGAATCCCCATTTCAAGGAGCGATGCGCGGAAGATGCTCTCTCCGCCCTCCGGCCACCGGGTGGGCTGGGTGAGCGTCGAGCCCTCCATCGTAATCACCAGCATCCGGCGAACCGAAGCAATAATGGCGACAATCAAAAACGGTTCGGTGACAAGATGATGCGATTTTATGGAGATTCGCACCGTGTGGAGGATCTCCACCAGCATCAGCACAAAGAGCAGCCGCTCAACAGCCTCAATCGATCCAATGGAGTCGGTCCACCGGAGCGAATCCTCCAAGAGCTCATGCCCGGCGCCCGCGAGGGCAATGATCGCTGCGCCCGAAAGCATGAGGCCGAGCACCGCGTAGATGAAAACCTCGATGGCGTTGAGCGTCCGCGCAGAGCGGATACGCAGCGCGTCCTCGATTAGCAGCGCTGAGTTGGGATCGGGTTTTTCCATGGCGATCTCCTGATTCGCCGCCATCGCTCGCTTTACCTCTCGCGCCAGACGTTGAAATGCCGCAAATGCCGAAGGCGACGGCGTGATTTCTTGTGCGGGCTGGTCAATGTCAGAAATTGAGTAGTAGTAAAAGAAAAAAGAAGAGAAAAAGCCAGGTTGTTTGCTATAATGTTTGTGTATTCGGGCTGAAACGTTGCCCTTTTTCCGGAGGTTGCTATGTCTCTAAAGTCTAAAGAATCGGATGGGTGCGTTGAGCGGGAACCGGGATACCGGTGGAGGCGAGATCACGAAACGCCTCTCCAGTTCGTTGAGCCGGAGATGCTGGTGGATCAGAGCCGGGCGGATGGGGCTGCAATGATCGAGGATATGATGCGGGAGCTGGACCGGCTCCTGAGTCAGGCCGGCGCTCGCCGGCCGGTTCGCCTCGTCGTGTACCTGCTTCTGGCCGGATGGACGATCCGTGAAATCGCGAAACGGCTCGACGTCACTGTCTACGTGGTGCGGCGCCGCCTCGGCGCTGCGCGGGTATTGCTGCTTCAATCCGGCGTCGTTGAATCGGCGAAAGTATCACCCGCCGCAGAAGCCACGCAACCACACGAATGTAAGCTCGGCGCCAGTCCGATTCATACCGCGGAGGTAAGAGCGCGAAATCGGTATCGTCATCCTCGTCGCTTACCGGCGCCGGCGCCCGGTGGAATCCATGGCTGGAAGGGCCCCGACGCGGACCGGAGCGGACAGCGGCGTGAGGATCGGGACGCCAACCGACCGAATGCAGTCCGATCACGAGCGCCGCTCTATAGCGTGCGCCCGGCGCCGTGGGTTCAACCATGCGCCGGCGACCGACTACGTGAAGTCATCTTCGTATGTCGATGCTGCGAAGCCCGCCTCCGTCCGCTCACGCCCGCGCAGTCTTTCGGCTGGCGGGAGGTCTATGATTCCGAATCGCATCGTCACGGGGGAGGAAGATAAGAGGACCAAGGACGGAGGACGGAGGACGAAGGACGGGGGACGAAGGACGGAGGACGAAGGACGGAGGCAGGGACGCCTGCGCCACTAGCACACAGGCGCGGTGTGCGGGGTGGCGGCGCATTGGCCGGCTGCGTAGCCCAGGAGGGACGACCGGCTCTGGGCGCTATCCGCGCCAGGCGCCATGCCGCTCCTCCGTCCTCGGTCCGTCGTCCTTCGTCCGTCCTTATGTCGGTTCGACCAGGATTGGCTCCCGCACCTTATCGGAGATGCCGCGGCCGATGAACCGGCCGACGAAGAACCACGCGAAGATGCTGGAGGAATACCAGCCGATGCCTATAAAGAGCAATTGGACGACCCAGCCAATAATACCGAAAGCGATTCCGATATTGCCGGCGGCGTCTTCATCGGAGTTGAATGCCGCAATAACGGCGCCCAGGAGCGCGCCGAAGAAGGCGGAGCAAACAATGATCATCAGCAGTCGGAGGAGAAGAAGCCCACCGCTTGCCGCCGAGGCTACCAGAAAGACGGCGATCAGTGAGCAGAGAAACCAGGCCTGGCCATAGGCCGAGCCCCAGAGAAGCCCGCGGTTGAGCCGCAGCGGCAGCTCGGGAAGCTCCTGCCGCGCCAGCTCGGTATACCGGGGCAGCATCGGTGGAGCGTAGGTTACGGTTGGCAGGGGCGGTATGGGCGCGCCAGGCGCGCCATAGGCCGTCGCGGCGCCGATCATCGTTGGTCCCGCGGCGTCGAAAGAGGGGGGTTGGTCGACGATGGTTGGCGCCGCGGCATCAATGGTGGGGGACGCGGCGCCTCCAACTATCGTTGGGACATCGAAAACGGGTGGAGTGTCGAACACGGGCTGCGTTAGCTGCTGGGTGACGCTCCCGATGCGCGTCCGGAGGTCCTGCGCCTTAGCGTGCGCCGGATCCAGCGCCAACGCTCGATCCAGCGCATCCTTTGCCTCCGCCAGATATCCATTCTGGTACAGAATTACGCCCAGGTTATGCTGGGCAGCGGCCTCGCCTGGCTGGAGCCGAGCGGCTTCTTGCAGTTGAACGATAGCGGCGTCCAACTGCCCCTGCCGCGCCATGCAGGCGCCTAAAAAGCCTCGCGCCTTCCCATCCTCCGGATTCTGTTCGATAGCTTGCTGGAAAAAGTAGGCCGCTCCCTCGACGTCGCCGGCCCGAAGAAGTCTCACACCCGCATCCCGATCAGCCGATGGCTGCTCACTCATTGGTCGCCTCCCCGTCTCTGACAGTGCGCAGAACAATGCAAAATCAATCAGCGCCCACCCACAAATTTCCCGGGCGCCAGTGATTACAGGCCTTCGCTTACAAATTGGTTAGCAGGAGTCCTTTCGGCAGGGGGTACTGGTTTCCTTCTTACTTCGCCGAGGTCTAACTATTCTCTATTCCTGAGTACAAGATGGGGCGCCGGGTATGTGGCCGGGTCCACTGCTCGGGACGGCAGAAGCGCTCCGGCACTCGGCAGCCTCAACCGGGAGGTGATCTACGGCGTAAACCACCTGTCGGGCGGGATCTGGTTGAGATAGAACGGGCCGAGCGGGAACGATTTTGCGTGACCATCCATAACCCCGAAGAAGGAGCGAACGGCCACCCCTCGAATAATCTCGTAATGGAGCGCAATTATGAGTAATCAAATGGTCAAGCCGGCGCGCGGCCGCCGGCTCTGGTATCTACTCCTCTTTCTCTGCTTCGCCGCCACCATCTGGCCGTCGTTTTATAACCGGACCCAGCCAGAGCTGTGGGGCTTTCCGTTCTTCTACTGGTACCAATTCCTCTGGATCCCGCTGAGCGGGCTGTTCACGGGGATTGTCTACCTGGTGACGCGGACGGAGGACGGGCATAAAGGATGAAGGACGGTGAGTGTGTGAGACGGTGGGACAGTGGGACGGTGAGAGCACCAGAACGACGCGCCTCACACCAGCGCCTGCCTCCCACTTCCCAACACCTAACACCTAACACCCAGCACCTAACACCTAACATCGCGCTTTTAGAGGATTTTGATTGGTAAACTGGCCTGCTCTCATAGTGTTCCTGGCGTTGTTTGCGCTGGTGACGGTTCTCGGGTTCGTTGCGGCCCGCTGGCGCGCCGGTGATCTGAATCAGCTTCACGAATGGGGGCTTGGCGGCCGCCAATTCGGCACGCTGATTTCATGGTTTCTTCTGGGCGGCGACCTCTACACCGCCTACACGTTTATCGCGGTGCCGGCCCTTGTTTTTGGAACCGGGGCGATGGGCTTTTTCGCCATGCCCTACACGATCATCGCCTATCCGCTGATCTTCATCTT
>DASRZA010000003.1:0-13116 GCA_035686845.1 Armatimonadota bacterium
GGACGCATGGTCGACGGACGATCTCGCTCCGATCATTAACCACGTCGCCTCGGAGTTCGGGCCGAATCGCATCTTTTTCGGAAGCGATTGGCCGGTCTGCACGCTCGCCGCGACCTATCGGCAGTGGGTGGAAGCGCTGCAGACGATCGTGGCCGGATGGCCGGCGGAGAACCAGCGGAAGCTATTCCATAAGAACGCGGTTGAGTTTTATCGTCTCGCGGGCGCCCTCCCTGAGCTGAGCTGACCGCTCTCGTATCCGTCCGGGCCGGGCCCGTCGAAGAAACTTAAAGCGTACAAAGGAGACTGGTGTGTGGGTTTATACACGTGACGTCGCGCCGGCAGGCGATCGGAATCGCACGCGGTTCAACCTGGTCAATCTTGCCGCGTGCGGCAGGATCCAGGTGATCCGGCTGAAAGATGGCGAATGGTACGTGAGCGCCGACATTGGCGCCGCCGCCTTTAGCGCTCAGAGCGGCGTTCCCATCGCCGGGATCTTCGGCAGCCAGGTGGAAGCCGAGAAATTCCGGGAATATCTTTTCGGGCTGTTAAGTGAAGCCGTGCGCAGTCTCGATTTGCGACAGTGGCATCCAGAAGATGGCCTTGTCGGCCTTAGCGGGCAGACGAAATCCCCCGATAGAGCCGGAACGAGGGAACTCGCCGGTAAAGAGACGGTGCTGCGTCCGGGTCAAAAGACTCTGGTTCAGCGAGGCAGCCCGCGTCAAGGCGAACCAAATAAATGACCGACCGCCTCGTACACCGGGCTGCACAGGCACGGAGGCCGGCGCCACTACGCGCGGCCGGGCCGGCCCTCTCGCACAGGCACGGAGGCCTGCGCCACTAGGTCGACCCGCCGGCCCGTTCGAGCAGCGGCATGAGTCGCGGCGCCAGCGGCTGCCCCGCCGCCCGGTACGCCCGCAGGAGGCGCAGAATCAGAGGAATATCTGCCGCCGCGTCGAGATCCGGCCAGGCTTCTAACAACCCCGTGGGGCGCCCTTCGGATCCGGCGCGTCGAAGGACCTGCGGCAAGGTGTCCGGAGCGCTCCAGACGATGTCACGGAAGAGAGGCGCCAGCGGATTCAAGCGCGTCGTTGGGGCGGCGCCCACCAGGTAAAAGCCACCGTCGAGAGCCGGGCCAAAAACAACGTCTCGATCTTGCAGCGCCAGAAATGCCCGGTCAATCAGAGCCGGGTTGAGGCCCGGAATATCCGAGCCAACAATCACCGCTTCATCCCAACCGGCTTCGAATGCGGCGCCAAACGCCGCGGTCATCCTTTCGCCAAGATCCCCCGGCTGCTGAGGCCGGCAATCCACTCCTCTCCCATACTCTCGATCGCCGTCGAGTCGCGACGGGCTTCCGGACCATGACTGAGCAGTGAGCCAGCGGCAGAGACTCTCCCCGGCGTTCCCGGGAGAGAAGCAGAGCGCCACACGATCCGCCAGCGATCGGGCTGCGGCTTCCAACGTATCGAGGAGACAAGCGGCGTAAATGGCCGCGGCGGACTCCGGCCCGAGGGCTTCAGCCAACCGGGTCTTGCCCGGCTCGACACCCGGAACCCGGCAGAAGATCATCACCCCGCGCATCGGCTTCATGCGGACATCACCCCGCGCATCGACTTCATGCGGACATCACGCCTCGCTGGCGGCATCTTCCGCGACGCCCCCATCCGCGACCACGGCTGAATCATCACGAACATCGATCCGGACCACGATTTCGGCGAAGCGCGTGTAATCTTCCACCATCTCCTCGAGCGCCTCCTGGTCCATCTCATATTCCACGAGCGTCGCCGCATCGCCGTGCGGCGTTAGCATCCAGACCCGGTAGACGCTGTGAAGCGCCTTCTCGTAATCGGCTGCGGAAATCTCCTGCTCACTCTTCTTAACCTGAATCATTCTGCCCACCCTCGATACATGGAATACCCCCCTGGCGCGAGATACCGCGAGCGTCCGCTGCGGCGGCCATTAATCCGATTGGCGCGCGATGGCGGCCAAGCCAACCCTATCAACAGTTTATCTTAAATGCGCGCTGCGCCTCCGCCGTTCAATTAACAAAAAATAGTTTGTGCTACTCGTAGAAATAGTGTTGGAATGATTGACATTGCGCTCGGGATGCACTATACTGATGATAACGAACTTATGTTCACATTCCGAGGAGGAGAGCATGATCCATCTTGAAATGTCTGATTTAGCCCTACGACCAACCCGGATTCGGGCCGGGGCGACGGTTCAGAGCTGCGGCTCATCCGCAGAGCGGAGACCGTTTGGCAGGCCGAGAACTTATCTTCGACTCCACTCCCGCGTACGCCGCTTCATAAAGCCTCTGGCGCTCATCCTGTTCGGCGCGGCGTTGGGCGCCTGCGCAGTCTCTCGCTCCGTCCTGGCGCCTGTCCGGTCGGTTCCGACGGCGGCTGCGCGCCCGGTCGGTGTGGAGGCGGCTCATCCGAGCGCCCGGTGGATCACCGTGCGACCGGGCGATACGATCTGGTCACTGGCGGAACGTTTTGGCCCCGCGGACCGGCCGCTGGGCGATTCCGTTGTCGACCTGATCCGGTGGAATGGCCTCGGCGCATCGGCGGCGCTGCGCCCCGGGCAGCGAATCCGGGTGGCCGAATAGTACGGCAGGGCGCGGGATGGTTCGGTGATTGAATAACGAGGCAGGGCGCGGGATTATTGGAAGAAGATCATCATGAGAAGTCCAGCGGCATCGATCAAGAGTACGACGAGGGAGGGGGCAAAGATGGCTGCGCGAGAAGATCACCTGGTGGTGTTGGCGGGAACGTCGGCGGCGCCCAATCAGAGAGCCGCGGGAATGGTTCTGACATCCGCATCGGATCGGTGGCTTGGGTCCTGGCGGCATTCCGAGGCTTCAATCAGCAGTGAGCAAGCAGCGCTGCTGGCGATTGTGGAGGGACTGCGGCAGGCCCGCGAACACCGAGCGCAGCGCGTCACCGTGCTGTGCGCTCTTCCCGCGCTCTCCGCGCGGCTCAACCGCCTGATTCCAACGGCATGGGATGAACCCGTCGCCCGGCTCTGGATCCAGGCCCGGGCGCTCAGTCACGCGTTCGCGCGCTGCGAGTTTCGTGCGGTCAATCTGGAAGATATCCGATCCGCGACCCGCCTGGCGGAAACCGCGCTGCACGGCGAATTGAGCCTCGCCGCGTAAATCGCCGCGGGGATTCGGCTCCTACATCCGGGCGGATCACCACCCCGCGGCGTAAATCGCCGAAGGGATTCGGCTCCTACATCCGGGTGGATCACCACCTCGAGAAGGGATCTATCGCGTTGACCGCAGCGCGGACCGACGGTGAGGCGCGAGGCCCCACATCAATGTGATGAGGAGGCGGCAGAGCATGGCAAACGAGAAGACACAGCCCACGTAACCGAAAAGCGGGTATCCATAGATCAGTGGCGGCAGCTTGGTCCGGAGGATCAGCCCCGATCCCAACATGATCGCCGCCAGGCCGATGCTCATGGCGACACGATTCGCGATTTCGTACAGGTGATCGAGCGTGCGATCGGTGTGGTCGTACTGAACAATCACCCGGAGCCGGCCGCGTTCCAGCTTGCTGAGCACGTCCATGAGCTGCGTTGGCACAACACGGGCGATCCTGGAGATCTCCCGCGCGTTCCGGGTCGCCTCTCGCATGAGCTGGCGCGGGGAGATAGTCCTCTCCATCAACTCGGTGGCAAACGGCCGGATCGACGCATTGAAGTCGAAACGCGGATCCAGGTGGATGCAGATCCCCTCGATCGTCAGCAGCACCTTTGCCAACAGCGCCAACTCGGTAGGCATCCTGACATCGTGCCGGTACACCACTTCCAGCACCCGGCTAATAATCTCGCCGATACGCAGCTCGTGGCGCGGAAGAAAGTAGTACTTGGACAGCAGCCGGTCGACATCGCGCGTGAGCGCTGTCATGTCGGTGTCCGGAGAAACCGCGCCGAGGGACACGAGATTCTGAACCGCCTCTTCGGAATCCTGGTGGAAGACGGCGATGCACATACTCACCAGCGTGTCGCGCGTCTTTTCGTCGAGCCGCCCCATAATCCCAAAATCAACCAGGGCAATCTGCCCCTCGCGATTCACCAAAAAGTTGCCCTGGTGGGGATCGCCGTGGAAGAAGCCATCAATCAGGATCTGCTTGATATAGGCCGAGCTCAGCCCCGTCGCAAGGTCCTGCAAATGGATGCCAGCGGCTCTGAGCGCGGGGATGTTATCCAGCTTCATCCCCGAGACATCTTCCAGCGTCAGTACGTGGCGGGACGTGAGATCCCACATCACTTCAGGGATCACGATCAATGGATTGGCGGCCAGATTCTGCCGCATCCGGTCGGCATTGCGGCCCTCGATGGTGTACACCAGCTCATCGATGAGCAGGTCCTCGAACTCCTCGAGCAGCCCCGTAACGTTCATCTTCCGGGCGATCTCCAGCCGGGCCTCCAGCCGACGGGCTGCCCAGCTCAGGATCGCCATGTCGTTCCGGATGACCTCCAGAACCCCCGGCCGCTGAACCTTCACCACCACGTCCCGGTTATCGAGGGTTCGCGCCCGGTGGACCTGCCCGATGCTCGCCGCAGCCAGCGGTTTCGGTTCGAAATAGCTGAAGAATTCCTCGATTGGCTTACCCAGATCAGCGGCGATGACCGCTTCGACCTCCTCGTATGAGAACGGGTCGATCTGGTCCTGAAGCTTCCGCAGCTCGCGCACCACGTCTTCACCGAACAGATCGCTCCGTGTGCTCGCGATCTGCCCGAGCTTGATGAATGTGGGTCCCAGGTCCTGCAGCAGCAAGCGAACGCGATGGGCCAGCGGCAGTGACCTCTCTTCGTTCGCTTCGGGCGGGGCCCGGTGAAACAGTCTCGGCGCCAGACCCACCAGGTCCAGCGCCCCTCCAAGGCCGTGCTTCACGACCAGATCAGCCATCTGCATAAGCCGCAGTCCGCGGCGCGCCTGCTTTAACACGAATCAGATCCTCCGGTTGCTCTATTCGGCATCCGCAGGGGCATCCCTTTTAGGATTGGCGCGAGGCGCGAGGTGCGGGGTACACGGCGCGGGGCGCTCAGGCCGCCGCCCGAGATTCGGACCCAGCCTCCTGGCGGCCATAGCAAGGCAGTTCGGCCAGCATCTGGGCGTCGAACGCTTCGCTCCGAACCCGAAGATCGTAGTAGAACACCACTATGGGAAGGAGCCATATCGGAATGGATGTGATCGCGACGAGCGTCTGAATCACCACGTTCACTGCAAAAGCCGCAAATCCGCGCCCGCCAGAGTAACCAAAAGCGCTTCCGGTGTGCGTACCCACCAGCGGCGAGAAGAGGGCGCCGAGTACTCCTCCAACCACCGCCGTCACGACCAAGCAGAGGCATACCACTCCCAGAATGATGCGGAAGGCCTTCCAGCCAAAGCCCTCGACAAGCTGAAAGCTCCGCGTGAGAGATCCCGCAGAACCCCGGCCTTCGATCACCGCGGCCGCTCGAGCATAGCATCCCCTTTAGCGTGAGGCGATGGGCGAAAGAGCCGCATCAGAATCGCGAACGTAGCCTACAAACCCGATGCACATCTCGTCCGTGGTCTGTTCTCCCCAGTGGACTTCTTTGGGAGGATTATTGGGGTTGCGCGGGTTGTTCACGCTGTTGTCGTAGACGGCGCGAAGCGTGAGCCGGGTACCGGCGGGGATGGCGACCGGGTGTTTGAACTGGTACGTTCCCTGCCAGTTGAAGTCCCAGTTGTTGATGTGGACCAGGCGCCTTTGCGAGCCATCCGGCATCTGCGCATCCATCTCGATGTCTCGGCCCAGCAGGTGCATGTGGGGCATCACCCAGATAATATGCGCGTTGACCGGTGATACGAAGCTCGTCTCTGCGACATAATGATCGTCTCCGGCCGGGATTGAAAGGTGGGGCTGCACGAGCATCGTCACACGCAGCCGCTGCCGGACAGGGCCTTTCGCAAAGTAGAGACCGACCTGTGACTGATCCGATTCCGGCTTACCATCCTTGTGATAATGCACCTGCAGGATGATGTCGGAGCCTTTCGGCAGCAGTCGCGCCACGCCGGGCGGCAGGAAAATCGGATCGTTTCCGGGCGCCCAGCCGCCCATTTCTCCGTCGGGCTTGAACCCCGGCCCCCCAAAGTTGGTATAACCCGGCCCGGGATCTTTCGCATCGAGCGCACGGCCATAACCATGCGTGTCCACGTAGGCCAGGCAGTGATGGACGATCTTCCGGTTGCCCGGATGATACTCCACCGCAGAAACGTACTCATCCTTCGTCAGCCCGGTGGGCAAGACGAAGCAGCGGTAAATATCGCGCCCATCGGCCGGCACGTCGTACGCCTCGCTCATCTTCAAAACCAGGTCCGGTTTGCCGAGCAGCCATCCCGTTCCAAAGTGAGGCGGTTTTGGCGCTTCCTTCAGATTGCCAGCGGGCATTCCCTCTTCAACCCATTTCGAAAGCAGCTCAATCTGGTGGTCGCTCAGATGGCGCTCACCTTCAAACTGGTTATGGTCGTCGACCGGTTTCCAGGGCGGCATCAACCTTTTGCCGGTCACGTCCACGATATCGTGGCCCCATCGTTTCGCGTCCGCAAAGGTGAGCAGTGAGAAAGGCGCCACCTGTCCCGGTCGATGGCAGGTGACGCAGTTTTTATATACGAGCGGCGCCACGTCGTGCGCGTAGGTGTAATGCGAAACCGGCATTGCCTTCATGCCGGGCATGGGCATGGCTTTCATGCCGGGCATGGGCATGGCTTTCATGCCGGACGTCGTGATGAGGCAGCCGAACGCCGGCGCGCTGATTTCGCGAATCGTGCGGCCGGCAAGCAGGTCGCTGAGTGCGGCCCGAAGATCGCGGCGCTGGGTAATGGTGCGCCGTTGGACCCGGTTCAGATAGGTGTTATCAATGCGGCCGTGGTAGCGCAGGCGACCACTTCTGTCGAAAACGAACGTCTCGGAGGTCACCTTGGCGCCCAGCGCCGAAGCGAGCCGAAGACGGGCGTCTCTCAGCACCGGAAACTGCACGTGATACGCCCGGTCGTGCGCCGCCAGGTTCACGCCGCTGGAGAGCGGATCTATGTCCACGCCAACGAACCGAACACCATCAGCGAGATACGCCGCCGAGAGACGGTTAAGCGTGGGAATGTAGAAATTGGAGACCGGGCACTGCGCTCCCATGAAGACCAGCACGAGGATCTTGCCCCGGTTGTAGTCTCCGATCCGGTGAGTTTTCCCGGCCGCGTCCGGCAGCGTGATTCGCGCGAACGACGCCGGGGCAGTCATGTTTGACGGACGTGCGGCGACCTGCCGCGCTGCCGCAGCCCAGAGCACGGTCAGAACAGCCGCCGCCAATACGGTTTTTAGAATCTTGAGAATTTGCCGGACATCGCGGCGATCGGATGGTTCGAGCGGCACAGAAGGCTCCCTGAAACGAAGTACTGAAATATATTGAACCGTCGGCTTGTCGTCAGTCTATCAATCCCGTCCGCCGCTGTCAATAGACGAACGGCCGCCCGTTCCCGCGCCCGCATCCCGTACTCCGCACAGGCAGGGACGCCTGCGCCACCGGTATCACGGGAAAACTCGCGGATCGTGCCTCCCGTCCCATGCCTCCCACCTCGCGCCCGTACCTCCGAGAGCATCCCGCGCCTCCCGCCACGAACCTCGTATCTTTCCCTCCGTCCTACTTCAAACGTCCGCGCCCTGTTTCGATCCGATCGTTAGCGGGCAAATCTTATCCGCCGGAAGCACACACTTCCGACGCGAGACCAATGCCGCTGCCGCAAACGGCGATAGGGATCCATAATGCGTTTCTTTGCCGTAGAGAACTGGTTGAAGGCGCCGGCGGACCGCGATGTCATCGCGCGCTGGACCCGACACGATTCCTCGGACCATTATCTATTGATTCCACAGCCGCCCCACAGCGCCCGTTTCGAATTCCTGGCGCTTGGAGATACGGGAGACTCGGAGTCGGCGGGCCACGGCATTTCGCCGCAGGATGCCGTTGCGAAGGCGCTCGCTGATGACTCGGCGCTGCCGAACAGTCACGGCAAAGGACGGCTGGTGCTTCATACCGGCGACGTCGTCTACATGACCGGCGAACGCCGGCTGTACGACCGCAATTTCAGGCGTCCGTATCAGCAATTCCTGACGCCGGAGAGCACGGTGGATGACCTGGTTTTCCAGCTACCGTTTCTGCCCGTGCCGGGTAACCATGATTACTATGACCTGGGCGGCTGGGCGACCTGGCTCGCACGCGTGCCATTCTTAGGCGCGGGCTTGCGCGCGCTCAGTCACCAGTTATTCGCCTTCGGCGTACCAGAAGGCGGCTCGGATATGGGCCGGGCCTATATTCAGGCTTTTATCGAACCGCAGCCATCGAAGGATGGGAAGCCGCTCTCTTACCGGCCGGGTGTTCACACACGGCTGCCGAATCGCTATTATAAGTTCCGTTTCGGATCCGTGGATTTTTTCGCGCTCGATTCCAATACGCTTGAGGGACCACCCCCGTCGGACGATACGGATAGAATACGCTCCAGTGCGGCCGAGCAAGTGGACGCGCTGCGCAAGCGAGCGGGTGTTCTGGACAGGCAGCTCCGGCGAGAAGAGCTGGCGCTGGAGCGATGGCAGCGCGAACGGCGTGAGCGGATCAGCGCGGACCCTGATCATCTTGCCGCGATGATTGAAGTGTCGCGCTCCTCGGCGCTCGCGCTCGCCAATCTCGGAAGTTCGCTCGAAAAGTCGGGTTGCGACGCGCAGGTTTGTGAAGGGGCGCTCAATGCGTTGGCGACCGCCGAGCGTCGTTGGGCCGAGACAGCCGCTGATTTAAGCGGCGCGGCCCCGACAGATCGCGTACTCTCGACCCTCGAACGTCTCGAAGAGGCGTGCGGCGCGAGCGATCGGGCGCTTCGGGCGCTCGAAGGCTGCCTGGCCATACTGCCCGAGTGCCCTGCCCGCACCGACATCCTGAAGTGTAGAGACGCAGTGGAACAGGCGGTTGAGCAGGTGGATCAGACGATGGGCGCCCCTCCGAAAGAGCTTTGCAGCCGGCTCTGGGGGCTGTCCGAAGACGCGCTGGAGATCCAGCGGGAGCTGGCGTTGGAGGACCGGCGCGCCCGCTACCGGCCGGAAGATTATGACATTGCGCAAATTGAATGGCTCGCGCGTAGTCTCGACGAGTCGATCCGGGAGAGGCCCGACGCCTGGCGGGTGGTCTACCTTCATCACCCTTTGTACACCACTATCGGGAATCACTGCGAAGGGCCGGATGTCCGCGCTATGCGAGAAAACCTCATGCGTCTGCTAGAGAACCGGGCGCACCTCGTCCTCTCCGGCCACTCTCACGCCTTCGAATGGATCCGGAGCCGCAACCTGAACACGGGGTTCTTCGTAACCGGGGGCGGAGGGCAAATCACCCTCCGTCGATCCATTTTAGATCCCCGCCTGCTGCACCGGCGGCGCGAGCGCTACGCTGCGCTGCGGTCCAGCGGGGTGGTTGAATGCGCTGTCGGAGGCCGCGGACCCGCGGCGTCGGACGGGCAGTCCGGTCCCATCTATCATTATCTCAAGATTGAGGTCAGCCCGGAGGCGCTCCGGGTCCGGCCAATCGGCATCCGCCGAATCGACGGCGGCTTCCGGCGTGAGGCGCCCATGCCCGTGTTCCACGCTCCGATTCTTCCCGAAACGCGCCCGGCCTGGATCCCCCGCATTCTAGACTGCGTTGAAGTCACGCGTGACCGTCCGCCGGTGGGCGTGTGGAAGTGAGAGGGTGAGTGTGTGGGTGTGTGGGTGTGTGGATGTGGGTGTGGGTGTGGGAGCGTGAGAGGGTGTGGGAGGTCGTGGGACTGAGGACGAAGGACCGGCAAAGGACGGAGGATGGATGAAAGGCCCCCGGGGCGCACCCTCCGACCATCTCACGCACTCAAGCACTCAACACCCTCCGTCCTCCGTCCGCGCGCCCGTCAGTGCGCTGCGCTGCTCCTCGATCGCAAGCCGGGCGGTGTGCTGCTTGCCGAGCGGCAGGCCTCCCACGCCCCTCTCGACCTCCTCTTTGTCCAGGTCGGCTGCTTCGGCAAATTTCTTCTCCTCGAACCAATCCGTCACGTACCGGCCGCACGCGACGGCGCTCGGGAATCCGTACGTCTGGAAGCTGGCGCCCACGATCCGAGCGCCATCCACCTTCATCACAATCGCCATGAATGGCCCCTGCCCCGGTATCCCCGCCCTACCGCCGAGATACGACCCCGAGCTAACAGCCACCGTGTCCTCCATCGTCTCTTCATCCATTACATTCCCTCCCAATCCTCAATCGCTTTCGGCCCATCCCCGCCGCTCCCTACGGCATGTCCGCGCCGGAGTCCTCCGTCCGCGCCTCGCGCCCCGCGCCCCGCGCCCGTTACCCTTTTTGCGAGAAGGTTACCAGACCCCGAAAGGCGAAGATCGGTCAATGGGCGCCGTCCGCGGCGTCCGGGTTTTTGAAATGCGAGGGGTTTCATGACGATTAACACTTCCATTCAGGCCAACTTCGAAAGGCCGCTGTCGGAATACAAATCGACACTCTCATTGGACGCGCCGGCGGAACCGCCTCCGTTGGAATCCGGAGACCGGCTGAGCCGCGCGGAGTTCGAGCGGCGTTATATTGCGCACCCGGAGATTAAGAAGGCCGAGCTTGTGGAAGGCGTGGTATACGTTTCATCGCCCATACGAGTGAAGCAGCACGGGTATCCTCACGCATTGATTGTCACCTGGCTCGGCGTGTACGCCGCCGCGACTCCGGGCACGATGGTAGCCGGTAACGCCACCGTGCGCCTCGACAATGAGAATGAGCCACAGCCGGACGCCTTTCTCCGTCTGGAACCAGAGCATGGCGGGACCTCCCGGGTGAGTGAGGACGACTATCTCGAAGGCCCTCCAGACCTGGTTGTAGAAGTGGCTGCGAGCAGCGCATCGTATGATCTCAATGACAAGCTGCGCGCCTACCAGCGCAATGGGGTCCGTGAGTACCTCGTACTGCAGATGTATGAGCGGCGCGCCGACTGGTTCGTCCTGCGAGATGGTGTCTTCGAGCCACTCATGCCGGATGAATCGGGAATCCTGCGCAGCACAATCTTCCCCGGTCTCTGGCTCAAATCCGAGTCCATCTGGACCGGCGATCTGGCCGCCATGCTCTCGACGCTCCAGGAGGGCCTCGCCTCGCCCGAGCACGTGGAATTTGCCGCCCGGCTGCGGGATCACGAGGCGCCTGCAGGTTAAATAGCTCCTATCGACCACGTGCCACGATCGCTTTCTATACTCATTCGAGGTTGAACGCCTTCCTCCAGCCGCCTTACTGCATCTCTGTCCCGTCCTTAAGCGCCACCTATGCCCGCAGGATGCACTACAATAGGACCAGGGAGATAAAATGAAATGACTCTGACGTTGGAGATTGCGCCCGAGGTTGAGCGAGTGCTGGAGGAAAAGGCGCGGCGGCGTGGCATGGCGCTCGCGGCGTACCTGCTGGATCTGGCGCACCGGGACGCGGCGCCCGAGAATGAGATAGAATCGCAAGCGAACAATCTGTGGGCGGAGCTAACCAACGACCGTACTCATAACGACGCGATCATTGCTCTGGCGCGGGCGCCCGAAGCGGTGCGTGCGATTGTGATGCGCCGCAGCGTAGACGACGCGGCGGCCTTTTACGCCTCACCCGCAGGACATTCCGAGTCGGAAGAAATGGAAGACTGGCGGGCGTTGGAAGGCCAGCCTTTTCAGACTGAGGACGAAGTCGAAACCGAAGAATCCGTCCGTTGAACGCATTGCTCCCCCAGCCCTTGCGCGGAGAAGTCTGGCGCGTGAGTCTCGATCCGGTCCGCGGCAGCGAGCAGGCCAAGACGCGGCCGGTGGTAGTCCTTTCCCAGCCCCCGGTTGGCCGCGCCACGGTGCGACTGTGTGCTCCTGTGATCCACCACCAGCCCGGTCACATCGCATTTTTTTGGTGCGTAACGCTGCATCCCACCACTGAGAACGGCCTCAGCAAGGCGAGCAGCGTCGACGCGGCACAAACCAGAGCCCTTGACGTGGCTCGTTTCGAGACAAAGTTAGGCAACCTAACGCCAGGCGAATTAGAAGCCATTACAACCGCGCTCATATTGTGCGTCGGGCGTTTGCCCTCGCCATCCACAGAGGTTCCCAACCCACACAGCCGGTGATGGGAAACGGCCGGTGGCGCGGGGTGAGCCGGGGACCCTTGTCCAGGGCAGAGCCCCGGTCGTGGAGCGCCGGGAGGAATGATCGAATGAGGAGCCGGGGTTTCCCGCCCCGCGCCCGTTTGGAAAGGTAATCTAATGCCAAATTCAAGTCTTGAATGGTTCAGTTTGGAGGGGAAAACCGCGCTGGTGACGGGCGGGAGTCGGGGCCTGGGGAAGGCCATCGCCCGGGCGCTTGCGGGCGCCGGCGCCGGCGTTTGCCTCGCGAGTCGGAACCTCGTCCAGTGCCAGGCCACCGCAGTGGAGATTGGCGAGGTAACGGGCGCCCGGGTGACCGCGTTCTCGGCGGACGTCTCCCGTTCCGACGACGTGGATCGATTGGTGGCTGAAACGATTGAAGATCGAGGCCGGATCGATATTCTAATCAATAACGCAGGCGTCAACATCCGAGGAGATTGCGTTGATTATAGCGATGAAGACTGGCTGACGGTCATTCATACCAATCTGAGCAGCGCGTTCTATTGCTGCCGGGCGGTGGGGCGCCACATGATTGAGCAAAAGAGCGGCCGGGTCATCAACTTAGCCTCGATGATGGGGACCATCTCCATGCCGGGTCGGGTCGCCTACTCCTCCAGTAAAATGGGCCTGATCGGCCTCACGAAAACGCTGGCGCTCGAATGGGCGCCGCACGGGATTACCGTCAACGCGATCTGTCCCGGCCCTTTCGCCACGGAGATGAACCTGCCGGTGATCAACAATCCGGAGACCAATGCCAGCTTTACGAGCCGGATCCCGGTCGGCCGATGGGGTAATGTTGACGAGATCGGCGCCGCCGTGCTCTATCTCAGCTCGGACCTCGCCGGCTTCACAACCGGCGCTGCTTTATTCGTGGATGGAGGGTGGACGGCGCAATAGGGGACGAAGTACGGAGGACGAAGGAC
>DASRZA010000004.1:0-8305 GCA_035686845.1 Armatimonadota bacterium
GGTCGCGGTGGTTCCCTTGGCGAAGGCGTCCGCCGTAGACCAGTCCTCCCTCACCTCGAAACGCGTAATGACGCGGGGGTGGAAGCGATACTCATAGGTAAGAGTGACTTCCTTCACCTCTTGCGGCGTGCCCGAGTTCAACACCGTGCCGGCAGCGAGTTCCGCTGGCCCGGCGCCCGGCGCGCCGATGGTGAAGCCGTCATGGTCATTGAATAGCTCAGCACGTACGGTGCCGGCTGATTTATCATTGATCATATAATGCGCGTACCCGGCCACTCCCTGCCACTTCACGTTCTTCCCGCCGGGCTTGTCGTGGCCGTAATCATAATTCAGTACCCAGGTCCATTTGGAGTTCGGAGTGTAAGTGAGGATGTTATCGGAAAGCTCCCGGTAGTCATGCTCGTCGCCGGCGTTTTCCGGCCCAAATGTCCCCTGGTTTACGAACGAGAATTTGGGTGACGGTGTCCAGTTCACGGTGTATCCAACCGTCTTACCATTGTTGTTGTCAACCACGTTATTCCAGCCGTTCACCAGGTAGCCGGTGAGCGTAAACTTACTGCCAAACGGACGGCTTACGCTGATTCCGGTGTGGTAGTAGGGGATTGCCCAACTGAATAACAGACCATGGGAATAGTTAAAGTTATTCTGCGACTCGATCACCTCGTAACCATTATAAGTGACGAACTTGCCGAGATTGACGGTGATCGGCGCCTTGCTTTTGCCGTTGGCGATGTAGGTCGCGTAGGCCTGCAGGATATTCTTGTAGCTTTGTTCCGCCGGAGCAGACCCGTGAATCCAATCGGTTGCGTCGCCGAAGGCCAGAACCAGTTTGAAACCAAGGGGGCTCTTCACGGGATCAGGGGTCTCCTGCGCAACCAGCTCAGCAAGCGGCACGGAAAACTGGTTCGAGTGAAAGTTAAAGTTCTGCAGTTGATTAAGCTGGCCGGAGCCGGCAGGGGTTACCACATTTGGGCTATTGGTGTTAAAGTCGTAGTAGGTCTCGATCGATCCTGAAAACTGAATGCGGCTCAGCCAATCGGGCATCGCCGGGGCGGGCGCGGGCGGCGCCGGAGCAGGCGGAGGCGCTGGCGCAGTTTGCGCCTGGACAGCGGCGCCGGTCCAGCCAAGAACGACTGCGGCTCCGATGGCCGCCAGCGCGCGGCGACTGCGCGGTGTTCCGGAATCGTTAATTCCAGAAACTGAAACGCCTCCCGTGAATTGCATCAGGCAAAATCCTCCTTTAAGCAGCGATTTGCGAGGCCGGCGGAACTGCCAGCCATAAAGCAATCATAACGTATCCGGTTTGCCGGGTGGTTGCGGTTGTGTTTCGGTCTGATTACAGGGCAAAAGGGCCGCCAGCGCCGGAGGAGTTCCACGCGCGCCTGCCGAAAGAGTGAATCGTCGTGTCCGGCTGCGATGCGGACGAATGGCGCCCGGGCGTGCTCAAATAGTGGGGCGCCTCCGCACTCAATGGGGACGCGCGTACGGATTAGAGCGCGGCTGGAGGTTCTATTGTATGCTGTAGGTCGAACCGATGTAGGACTGGTTCGGGATACAAACCAGGACAGGTATCTCATCTGGCGCCTTGATGCGGATTGTGGCGGCATCGCCCGTCGCTTCTCCTTTTGCGCAATCGCGGATGGCATGGGGGGGAACGCCGCGGGTGATCGTGCGAGCGCGCTCGCGTTGGATGTTCTCGGAAGCCGGCTTCTGCCGGAGCTCGCCGGCTGCGGCGGCGCCGACAGCCTCTGCGACATCCCAGATATACTCCGGGATGCCGTGGCGGCCGCCAACAGCGCCGTTCTGCAGGCTGCCGCACGTGAACCAGCGCTGAACGGAATGGGCACAACGTTGACCGTTGGGCTGCTGACGCGCGGGGTTCTTCACCTGGCGCAGGTGGGAGACAGCCGCTGCTACCGGCTCCGATCGGGGGCGCTGGAGCAGCAGACCGCGGATCATTCCGTGGTAGCTGAGATGGTGCGCGATGGTAGGATTTCGGAAGAAGGCGCCCGCAAACATCCCGGGCGTAATGTCATCACCCGGGCCATTGGAGCGAAAAAGGATCTCGAAGTTGACATTACCTGCCAGGCCGTCGAAGCGGGGGACATCTATCTTTTTTGTTCCGATGGTCTCTGGGAGCTGGCCCCGGCGGCTCGCATCGAACGCATCGTGATCGACGCAATTCACGATAACGGCGTCTCTGCGGACGGGCTGGCAGCGGTCTGCGAGCGCTTGGTGCAGACTGCGCTGGAACTTGGAGGCGAAGATAACGTCACTGTATTAGTGGCAGCGGTCGAGCCTGACGACGTTCATGCCGACGCGCTTCGCGAGGTTCAGGCGCTGGCGCGCACTCGTGTCGAGTCGGCGTCGTCACAGACGGTTGAGCTGAAACGAACGCTGCGGTATCGACTTCAAGCCGCGCGGGAGTAGCGTTACCGAGGCGCGGCGCAAATCCGCTGCGAGCGGTGTCCGAGGTCATCGCGGTCCGGAGCGGCGCCAGCCGGTGTGATCCGTTTATGTTGCAGCTAATTCGCCTATCATAACACTATCCGTGGCGTTCCCGTCGCTCGAATTCGAGTGTGATACGCAGATTAGGCCCATCGGACACGCCGATGAGGCCGGCGGCGCCGACCCCGAAGTTTTTTGATTTATCATGAGGTTCTTTGATGTACATGACGTGTCAGCTTAGCAATCGCTTCTCGTTCAACCAGGGAGAGCAGCGACTCTATCTATTGGTCGACGTGATCGCCGGTGAGCCTGAGACCCACACACAGCAGAGAACACCGTTAAACCTCACGATTGTCATTGATCGCAGCGGTTCGATGAGCGGGAGCAAGCTGGAGAATGCCAAACGCGCCGCCGGCGAGGTAGTGCGTCTGTTGGATGATGGGGACTATGTTTCGGTGGTTGGGTTCGATAATAATGGCCGGATCTACGCGCCTGCCCAACGCATCGACGCCCTCACCCGGCCCGATATTTTGGAGCGAATCCGGCGAATCGTGTGCGGCGGAGGGACCGACATCCGCCGCGCGCTCGAGATGGGCTACGACCAGCTCCAACTCTTCGCCGGGCCGGAAACGATCAGCCGGCTGCTCCTCCTCTCGGATGGGCAGGACGAAAGCGGCAACACCGTGGACATGCTCTCGAATCAGGCCGGACATTTTGCGAGCGCGCAGATGGCCATCACGTCGCTCGGCATTGGGGACGATTTCGACGAAGAGATGATGATTGCGATTGCCGAGCGGAGCGGCGGCGCGTCGCATTACATCAAGAATCCGCCTGATATCGTGGATATCTTCCGGCAGGAGCTCTCTCGCCTCTTCGCCGTGGTGGCCCGGTGGCCCCGCCTCTTGATTCGTGTCTCCCGGAATGTTACCATTACTCAGGTGCTGAACGAGAACTACCGCCGCAGGATTGTTGAGGACACGGCGGAGATTCAGCTCAACGACATGTCGCAATCCGAGCAGCAGTTTGCCCTGGTCGAGTTTCTCGCGGTGCCCTGGCCCAGCGGCGAATTTCGGATTGCCCAGGTGGAGCTGAATTATCAACCGGCCGGCGCCGTGGGAATTAAACGTCTCTCTGAGGACGTTCTGATCACGTATACCGATGATCCGGAGATGGTGAGAACGGGCCGGAATCTGGAAGTGCTGCGCCGGCGCGAAGAACTGAACGTGGCCTCGGTGCTGACGCGCACGATGATCGATCTCAAAAAGGGAAAGGTTCGGCCGGAAGAAGCGGCCGAGCAGTTAGATAACGCTCATGCTACTCTGGTTCGGTATGGCGCTTCACCGCTTACCGACGAGTTGAGCAAGACGATTAATGAAGTAGGCAAGGGGCGAAAAGACGCCAGCACCATTAAGAGCGCCACGTACCTTGCAACCAATATCCGCTCGCCCCGGCGGCAGTGAGGTGGGGAAAACATGACTGAAAGTGTCGAACTCCAACCCTGGCAGAGCGCTCCTGTCTCCATTGAGCGCCGCAAGCCGGCGGTCTATACGCCGGCGCTACGCTTTACCGCAAATGGCGCCTTAACCGCCAGTGGGCTGCTGGTTATTCCGCCGATTCTTCTTCTCTGGTTCCTTGGCGCTACGCCGGCGCTAATGGCCGCCGGCTCGGCGCTGGTCGCCATTGTCTGGTGCATGAGCATTCTCGAAAACCGATCCCTCTGGGCAAACCAGCGCCTCCGGGACCAGAGTTATCAGCGCCTCCGCGAGCAGCGCGCGGGGCTTGCCGCCTCTTGCGTTGGATTCGTGGGTGTCTGTCGCCGCGGCTATCTCTGCACCCAGATCTGGCATTCCGACATGGCGCATGAGGACGTGGGGACATTATGCGCTCCAACTAATTCCCTGGAGTTCGAGGGGGATAACTTAAGAATCTCCATCCCCCGGAGCGCTATCAAGGCAATTTCCTTTAGAACGAACCCGGTATACGCGCCGTTTGGTATCCGGTGGATCAGGATAGATTACCAGGACGACGGACAGCAGCGATATCTATATGTGCAGAGCCGGGAAAGGGATCGACTTTCGCAGCTCCCTTCGTGCAACAAGGCGCTGCTCGATCGTCTTAATGCCTGGCTTTCCGGAGGCAGACGCTCGCACGCATCGCCGGACACAAGCACGTTATAGAGGATGGGCGGCGCTATGAGCCGCCGGTGAACATGGAAGGGCATTATGAGAGTAGGTTTGTTGAGTATCCGTTTTGCAGCGTCACGAAGAGACGATTATGTCCGCTGAAGTTAACTCCTCGATGGTCGGAGATTCCCGCGCCCTTGAATTGCGGAGCGGCTCGGCTGCGCTGGTCCGCCGTCCATCCACGCGTTTCACGACCGGTTTGAAACTGGCGGGCAACGGCGTGGTGGTGGTGGGCGGCCTGGCGGCCTGGCTGCCGGTTATCATTCTTCCGCTGCTGGGAGTCTGGGCCTGGGGTCCATTCCAACTCGTGACCGCGATGATGGTGGGAACCCTCTGGGCCATCGCGCTCACCGATAATGGATCGTTGTGCGGCAACCGGCGGCTTCGCGAGGCGAGCCTTGCGGACCTTAAGGCTCGCCATCCCCAGTTGGCGTCCAACTGCATCGGCTTTGTAGGGCTCTCAACCCACGGCCATCTTCTGCGGCAGTTTCAGCGGTTCGACACCCACGAAGATGTTGGAAGCCTTTGCGCCACCCCTCGCTCACTCATATTTTTGGGCGACAGCATCGATCTTTCCATCGCACGCGCCGCCATCACCGCCATCGAATTCCGTATTGATCCTTGCTGCTCGTTCATCGGTCTCCACTGGATTCGATTATCCTACACCGACGGAGACGCCACGCGCTATCTCTATCTGCAGAGCCGTGATCGTGACCGCCTCTCCGACCTTCCGCGCCGCAATAACGCGCTCCTGAAGCGGCTGCAGGGGTGGGTGGGGGGCAGTGTGTGAGTATGTGAGAGAGTGGGTGTGTGAGAGTCCTATGTGGGCGAAATGGAATAGTCCGCATCGGGCTCATGAATGCTTTTGCCGTAGCCACACCATTTATCGGACTGGGCCATCATGATCGCGAGGCCACCGCTAACCTCTTCATATTGCTGCCACAAGGCTTCCAGATCTTCGGCAGTCAGATAACCACAGGCCGCGGCGAATTTCAGCCAGTTCTGGGTTTCGGCGACCTCCGCGTCAGCGTCGATGAGCTTGCTCATGAAGTGGTTTGGATACTGCCGTTTTTTCCAGGCCTCGGCGACGCATCCGCAAACGGATCGGGATGATCGGCGGATCTGGTCGGTGAGGGAGAACCGTTCCTCAGCAGCCCAACGCTTCGAAAGGGAGTAGATTCGCATCGCAAGATCAAACGAGTGCTGATACACCCTCAGTTCGGTGAAGCGACTGACGACAGCCAAGTTATGCTCCCGTTCTCCCACACGCACGCTCACACTCACACACTCACTCTCTCACACACACCCATCCCCTCACACATGCTCGCTTTCCAAATATCGCTCCGCCTCAATGGCGGCGGCGCAGCCGGCGCCGGCTGCGGTGACGGCCTGGCGATAGGTGCGGTCGTGCACGTCGCCGGCGGCGAAGCAGCCGGGTATGCTGGTCTGCTGCCCCTTCTTGAGGATCAGGTAGCCTAATTCGTCGGTTTCGAGTTGGCCGTGGATGAATTTGGTATTCGGTTCGTGCCCGATGGCGATAAATATCCCCTCAATGGGCATCTCGGTCCGTTCACGCGTCTTCACGTTGAGGAGCTTCAGCCCGGTCACCGTTCCCTGCGCCGGATCCAGAATCTCCTCGATCACCGTGTCCAGTACGAAACGGATTTTTTCGTGACTGCGGGCCCGGTCCTGCATGATCTTTGAAGCGCGGAATGTATCGCGGCGATGAATCACCGTTACGCTCTTCGCCAGTCGCGATAGAAACAGCGCCTCCTCCATGGCGGTGTCGCCGCCGCCGATAACCGCTACGTCCCGATTGCGAAAAAAGAATCCGTCACAGGTCGCGCAGGCTGAAAGACCATGACCCTGTAAAATCCGTTCGGACGGAATGCCAAGCCAGCGTGCGCTGGCGCCGGTAGCAATGATCAGCGTGCGTGTCTCGAACTCCTCATCAGCGGCTCGCACGATGAAGGGACGGCGGCCTAATTCGACCTCGTCGCAATGCAGAGGGAGAATCTCCGTTCCCACACGCCGCGCCTGCTCGGTCATCTGTTCCATTAGCTCGGGCCCGGTGATCGGGTCGCGGAAACCCGGATAATTCTCCACGTCCGAGGTGATCATCAACTGCCCACCCGGCTCTCTCCCCTCGAGCAGCAGGGGCTCCAGGTTCGCCCGGGCGGTGTAGATCGCCGCCGTAAGCGCCGCCGGCCCCGAGCCAATGATCATCACGTTCTTTACGCTCAACTTATATTCCTCAGGCTCGACTCATCTTCCCTATTCTGATTCCATTGTAGGCGCTGGTCCAAACACTTCCGCAATCATTGTATCGCGTAGACGTTGCTGTCCTCGCCTCCCACGTAAATCACGCCATCCGCGCCGATAGACGGGCTTGAATCGACAATGGACCCGGTGTTGAATATCCACACCGGGGCGCCTGTCGCGCCATTCAGCGCATAGACATTGGAGTCAAGGCCCCCAACATAAATCGTGCCGTCGGCGCCTATCGACGGGGATGAGTCGAAAAAGGAGGTGGTTTTGCCGGTCTTGAACACCCAAATTTGCTGGCCCGTAGCGCCATTCAGAGCGTACACATCGCCGTCATCGCTTGCCACGTAAATCGTGCCATCCGCGCCTATCGCAGGGGATGAGAAGACCCGGCCGCCGGTCTTGAACGTCCAAATCTGCTGGCCCGTAGCGCCATTCAGAGCGTAAACCTTGTCATCATCGGATCCCACATAGACAGTACCATCCGATCCAATCGTCGGGGACGACTCGATGCCGCCACCAGACTTGAACGTCCAGACTTGCTGACCCGTTGCACCGTTCAGCGCATACACGTTAGTGTCGGTGCTCCCCACGTAAACCGTGCCGCCCGCTCCAATCGCCGGAGAGGAGGAGACGCTAGCGCCAGTCGTGAACACCCAGATTTGCAGACCGGTGGCGCCATTAAGAGCGTAGACATTCCCGTCACCGCTTCCGATGTAAATCGTGCCATCCGTCCCGATTGCCGGGGATGATACTATTACGTTTCTCGTCTGGAACACCCATATCTTACGCCCGGTCGCGCCATCCAGCGCGTAGACTTTATCGTCACCGCTTCCGATGTAAACCGTGCCATCCGCTCCAATTGCAGGGGATGATTCGACGACTCCGCCTGTTCCGAACCGCCAAATTTGCTGCCCCGTCGCGCCGTTCAGCGCATACACGTAATGGTCAAAACTGCCTACGTAAACCGTGCCACCAGCTCCAATCGCCGGAGATGAAAAGATACCGCTTCCGGCCTTAAACGCCCACTTCTGGGTCCCGACAGCGCCGCTGCCGCTCCCCTGCCCGGTGTGCTTCACGTTTGCATGGAACATGGGCCAAGGACCGGCCTGGAGTCCTCGCGCCGCAGCCACAACGTTTATGGTCAGGAGATCGGTGATACCGCTGTTCGGTTCGCGGACCTCAACAGTCACCGTGCCGGGTACAACCCCTGTAATCGTCGCGGAATAGGGGTTCGACGGGTCCACCATCACCGTCGCTATATTCGTATTGCCCGAAGTCCAGACGAGCGGGTATCCGGTGAGCGAGGTATTACTCGAATCGAAGACCGTCGCCGTCAGCATGAGGCTGCTTCCCGAGCTGAGCGATCCGGAGCCGGCCGCGACGGTAATATGGTCCGCCGTTGGCAG
>DASRZA010000005.1:0-11329 GCA_035686845.1 Armatimonadota bacterium
GAACGCGGTCGCGGTTTGAAGCTCGGGTCCCTTATCCGCCGCGGCGGCGTGCGCGTGGTAAAAGTAGTATGAGCCACCCAGCAGCGCGAGCACGATGACGCCCCAGATAATACGGCGTCGGAGCCGCTTTCTTGCGCGCCGAGCCGCCGGGGATGTCCCATTCTTACTGATTCTTGTTTCTGCCGTAGCCATTGTCGCCTCCGTACTGTTCGGGCCGTAGTGATCCGGTTTTTAGATTCCCCCGCCGACGGCTCGATTTAACGCAGCCAGCTCGATATCCAACGCGTAGACGGCATTCACCTGGTCCGCTTCCGCCAGAGCCAGAGCCGCCGTATCGTCTGTTACTGCTAAAAGGATTCCTACCTCAGCCCGGTACTGTCCCTCCGCCAGGCGGAGCGTCTCCTGAGCGTTCGCCACCTCTGCGTTCGTGGTTACCACCCTCTGCTGCGCGTTGGCGACGTTCAGATACGCCTGTGTTACATCGGTTGAAACCGTTTGCTGCGTCTGGTACAGATCTGTCTGAGAGGTGAGCAGCGCGGCTTCCGCCTCCTTAATCAGCCCGCTGGTGGCGCCTGAGTCGAAGACATCCCACTGCAGGCTGAGACCCACACTCCGGTTGGTTGTATCGCCCGGAAAGGAGGAGCCGCGGATCCCCAGACTGCCGCTCGCCACGACGGCTGGATAGTTGTTAGTGCGCGCGTTCTTGAGATCCTCTTCGCTGGCAGCCACCTGATCTTTGGCCGCCGCCATCTCCGGTCGATCCGCGAGACCCTTGGTGACCAGACTATTGAGGTCCGGCAGCGTGGCGGCGAGCGGGCCGACCTGCACTACATGTGTCGGCGTCCGCGGGTCAATTCCCATCGCGATATCAAGGTTGGTGCGAGCGATAGCGGCTGCGTTCTGGTCGGTTGAGAGCGTAAGGAGCGCATCCGCGAGATTGGTCTGGGCCATCAGAACATCTACCGGAGCGCCCGTCCCCGCCGAATACTTCGCCCTGGCTTCGGCCAGGTGCGCTCGCTGCGCATCCACCGTCGTACTCGCGACGCTGATCAGGCCTTCGTCTTCGAGAAGCGTGTAGTAGGCCTGCGATATGTCGAAAATGGTGTTCTGCCGCGCGGTCGTGAACGAAGCGACCGCGGCCTTTTCCTGGTCGCGGGCCGCCTGCACCGATGATTTCGTATGGTTGAAGTCGAAAACAAGCTGGCGCGCTGAAATCGCGTCGTTGAAGCTATCTGACGAACCGCCGAACCCACCCGGCGCCGAAGTGCTGGTGTGGTTAAAACTGCTGCTCACATTTACGCTGGGCTTGAGCGCCGAGGCCGCCTGCTGCGATCGGCCGGCGGCTGACTGAACGCTCGCCTGCGCCAGTGTTACGGTGGGCTGATGCTGCAGACCGATGGCAATCGCCTGCGCCAGGGTGATTGGCGCCGCAGGAACAGGCGTGGCCGTTCCCGGCGGTAAAGTTGGAACCGGCTGCGGCACCAGCTCAGGCGGCGGCCCAACCGCAAGCGGCGGAGCCTGTTCGCCTGTTTGCGTTACGGGCGGCGTGAGCGGCGGCAGTGGCGCCGCTGGGGCTGGCGCCGCCGGAGCGGCTGGATTGGGCACAGCCGGCGGCGCTGGAGGAGGGGCCGCCTGCGCATCCGCGGCGTTCAAGCCTCCGCCGAGGCCATTATTCACCACCAGAAATGAGAAGGCGCTTAACACCATTAGGAGAGCGGATGACCGCCGGACTTTCATAGATCGAAGATTGCTTGGATTTAACCTTAAGATGAGGCTGTGATAGGGTCGATTCAAAGATAGATCCTTACTGTCTGGTTTCTGAACATGGGCGCCTCACAGCCGGGCGATGCCATTGAGACTAATCCAGGCCGTGGTGATTCGATCGCAGTAACAGGTTATCCGCTGCGCCACGTCTTATTCTGATGGATTGGTCCGACAGGAATCTCCCGCTTCAGGATACCAGATTAACATTAAGAAAATATGAATGGCTCTCGAGCCGGTTGACAGACTGCCGAGCGGCGGCGGCTTGAAGTTTCGGAGGCGGCGCGCTTCATGGGGCCGCCCCGGAATGGTTCGTTCCCAGATAAACGGGGAAGCTTGATAGCGGAGAAGCGCATAATTAAGGTGTCTGGGGCTGTATTAGCGTCGCAGCGCCCGTTCCGTCCCCAATCTCGTCGCCGATCGTGGATCGGCCTATCTTCTCAGGCCGGTAGCCTCCCTGCGCCCGGTCCCGCAGCCAGATCAGTCCGAAGACTATCAGCAGTACTATGGGGAGCGCCGCCACGTAAAGGAACGAGTAATGTGTGGCCATCGAAAGCGACTGGTTAAGCGCATTCTCAGCGCCTGGTTGATGCGCCTTCGCCGCCGCCTCCAGATTGGAGAAATTGGGCCAGTTGAGGCTGGCAGCGGTACTCACCTTGTACTGATCGTATACTTTACCGAGGTATCCGAGCACGAAATAGGATGAAAGGTTTCCGGCGGTGCCCATGAACGCCAGCAGCAGCGCGCCTCCCTTGGGGAACCGCTCCGCCGTAACACCTAACATCGTGGGCCACATGTAACAAACGCCGGTGCCCCAGACGGTGGCGGCTAATATTCCGGTAACCGGGGACTTGGCAAAGCTGAGAGCGGTAAGGCCGAAGCCGGCCAGCAGCGCCGAGAGCCAGAGGAGGCCGACCGGGGAGAACCGGTGAGCCAGCGGGCCAGCGAAATGCCGCATCAGGAACATGATTCCGCTGACATAGACTAAGAGGAGAATCCCCTGCATGTGAACTGTCCGTGTGAGCGCGAATTGCACCCACTGCCCCGGCGCCAGCTCGCACGCCGCCGTGAGCCACATGCACGCAAACCAGATCCAGAACATGGGGCGGAGGCATTCTCGCCACATGTCCCTTGTTGTCACCTCGGAGGCGACTCGCTCCGTAGCCGGAAAACGGACCACGAGCAGCATGGCGAGGTAAATGGCCGCGGGAACCAGGATCATCGCGACCTTTACCTGCCAGCCGACAGCCAGCTCACCAAGAAAATAGCCGATGAGACCGCCAATGATGAGGCCGCCTGGCCACCACGCGTGGAGCGTGTTCAACTTCTGGGTCTTATGATCGGGAAAGAGCGTTGCGATCAACGGGTTGATGATGGCTTCAACCAGGCCCCATCCGAAACCGAGGATCAGCATGGAAAACCAGAGATACCAGTAGACGGAGCAGTGCAGAGCGGAGGTCACCGGGCCGGCGAAGATCGTCGCCAGCGATCCCAATATGAAGAACACCGACGAGAGCCCGAGCAGCAGCCCCATGCCAAGATAATCACAGATAATCCCGCCGATCGGAATCATAAAGGCGAAGCCTAAGAACGCGATGCTAGCAACCGAGGCCGTCATCCCTGCGGAATGTTCCGGATCGATCGGGTCGAAGAAAACTCTCTGAAGATCTGGCAGCACATCCGATCGGATGCTGAACGCGACCCCCGCCGTGACGAGCGCCATAACGCTGATGACAAAGAGCAGCCGATTGCTGGATGTAACGGAAGTCGAACGGGAGGATGAAGTCAAGGTGGTTCTCCTCGAACGGTCCGGAAGTTTAATTGCGGAGGGCAGCGATCCGCTGCAGCCGCGAAGCCGCCGGTGAAATCCGGGCACGGCTTAGTTCCCGCCCGGTTTGAGTGCTATTATAACACGTAAGATCGAACTGTGTTAACAGCGTGATGACACGGTGGTAATGTACGGTCGTGACGTAACGGAAGGATTTGCGCCGCCTCGCCGGCGAAATAGTCTGCCATGCTTCTCACCATAACCAACAGCCGCCCTCCGGCCACGGATCTCGGCTTTCTGCTGCACAAGAACCCGGCGCGCTGCCAGTCATTCAATCTGAACTTCGGGAAGGCGCATGTCTTTTACCCCGAGGTCGGTGAGGATAGATGCACGGCGGCCCTGCTATTAGACGTGGACCCGGTGGGTTTGGTACGCGGATCACGCGGCAATTCAATCGACCAGTACGTGAACGATCGGCCGTACGTGGCGTCTTCTTTCTTGAGCGTGGCAATCACGCAGTTGTTCCGGACCGCCATGCAGGGCAAGAGCCGCGAACGCCCTGATCTGCCCGAACAGGCGCTGCCGCTAACCGCGCGGATAGCAGCGCTTCCGTGTCGCGGTGGGGAGGGATTCTTGCGCCGGCTGTTTGAACCGCTCGGATACACGGTCACCGCCATCCGACATCCGCTCGATCCGGTCTTTCCGGACTGGGGCGAAAGCCGGTACTTCAGCGTCGAGATCGCCGGAGATGTCCGCCTTAAAGACCTCTTAACGCATCTCTACGTGCTGATTCCGGTGCTTGACGACGAGAAGCATTATTACATCGGTGACGATGAGGTGGAGAAACTGCTGCGTCACGGCGCGGGCTGGTTGGCCGCCCATCCGGAGCGCGACGAGATTGCGCGCCGGTATCTAAAACACCGGCCGAACCTGGCGCAAGAAGCCCTCACCCGGCTCGTTGACGAGACTGACCCGGATGAACAGCAGGAGGCCCATGCGGCGGAAGAAGAGGCGGTCGAGAAGCGGATCAGTCTCAATACCGAGCGGCTGAACGCCGTCGCCGCGGCTCTCAAGAACAGCGGCGCACGCCGCGTGATGGACCTCGGCTGCGGCGAGGGCCGGCTGATTCGGGAGCTGCTGAAACACCGTGAATACGAGGCGATTCTCGGAATGGATGTCTCCCATCACGCGTTAGAAGTAGCGGCGGATCGGCTGAAGCTGGACCGGATGCCGCCCGTTCAGAGGCAGCGGATTCAACTGATACAGGGTTCCCTGAACTACCGCGACCGGCGACTGGAAGGCTATGACGCGGCGGCTGTGGTAGAGGTGATCGAGCATCTGGATCCGCCGCGGCTTTCGGCCTTCGAGCGCGTGCTATTCGAGTTCGCCCGGCCCGTCACGGTGGTCATCACCACTCCAAACTTCGAATACAACGTGCGGTTTCCCGGCCTGCCTGCAGGCAAATTCCGGCATAGGGATCACCGGTTCGAATGGACCCGCGAGGAGTTCGGCGCGTGGGCGGCGCAGATCGCCGCCCGGTTCGGCTACGGCGTGGAGTTCCAGACTGTCGGTCTGGTTGACCCGGAAGTGGGTCCGCCGACCCAAATGGCGATCTTCAGTCTTCCGCCGACGGCGCCTGTGCCGGAGGCGCAGGCTGCGTAATCTCCGCCGGCCATGGTTCCGACGACGTCGGCCGGGCTGGCCGATCCGAGGGTTGCTATGGCGTCGCCGGCCGGCGCCGCGTCAGCCGCAGCATTTCTTGAACTTCTTGCCGCTCCCGCAGGGACACGGGTCGTTGCGCCCGGCTCGAAATCCGTCTCCACCGGGGCTGGCCGGCGCGGCCTGCTTTCGACGGTCGTCGAGCGCAATCAACGGCATAATCTCCTCCGCCGGCCGTCCCTGGCCCACGATCGCCGCTAACCGCCGCAGGTATGGATCGACGTGATGGAAGAAATGCTTATAACCGGCGCAGAGATAATTCAGCCCGGGCTCTCCGTCCGGCGTGCGGAGAAACCGGTGCTTGGGGCATTCTCCATTGCAGGCGAATCGAACGTCGCACTCCTGGCAGTACCGGGGGAGCCGATCATTCTTATCAGATCCGAACTTCCGCTGCTCCGCTGAATCGACCATTTCCGCGAGCGGCCGGTCCATGATGTTGCCCAACCGGTATTGCGGATAGACGTAATGATCGCACGAATAGAGGTCCCCGTTATGCTCCAGGGCGAGCGCTCGCCCGCAATTTTCGGAAAAGACGCAGAGGGAGGCCGGCAGCCCCATCCAGACGCCGAGATGCACTTCGAAAAGCTGGACGAAGACCTTGCCCACGTCTCGGCGGATCCATTCGTCGAAGATGGCGCAGAGAAACCGGCCATAATCTAACGGCCGCACACTCCAGGGTGTGACGGGCGCGAGCGGCGCCGGATCGTCCGGGTCGGGAGGCGCGCTGAACAGATCTCCGCCGCCCGTCCTTTCCACCAGCGGAATGAACTGCATGAAGCCCGATCCATGCTCTCGCAGGAACCGGTAGACCTCCAGCGGCTTTTCGGAGTTGGCCCTGCTTACCACGGTAAGCGTATTGAACTCCACCTGATGCCGCTTCAGCATCTCCAGGCCGCGCATGACCTTATCAAATGTCGGCTTGCCGCCTTTGTCTACCCGGTACCGGTCATGGATCTCCCGCGGCCCGTCGATGCTCAGCCCCACGAGAAAGCCGTTTTCCCGGAGAAACTCGCACCACGCGTCGTCGAGCAGCGTTCCATTGGTCTGCAGGGCGTTGGAGATCGTTTTGCCGGGCGGACAGTGCTTGCGCTGCAGTGACACGACCCTCTCGAAGAATCCCACTCCCAGCAGCGTCGGCTCGCCGCCCTGCCATGCGAAGGTGACTTCCGGAACATCCTGCTCGTGAATATACTGCCGGATATAGCATTCCAGCACCTCATCGGGCATTTGAAAGCCGGTCTCACCGGGATAGAGCTTCTCTTTTTCCAGATAGAAGCAGTACTTGCAGTCGAGATTGCAGAGCGGCCCGATTGGCTTGGTCATTACATGGAAAGCGCTCGACTCGTTCAGCCGGGCCGCGTTGCCCGCCATCGGGTTCATGGACTTACCAGTTCCTCTCCTGTGGCGTCGGTTGGCGCCAGGGAATGTATTTCTGCGTGAACGGGTCCTGAAGGCGGAACAGTAACGAGCGCCCAGCCCTCCGGCTGCTGTCCGGGCGGCAGCCCAAACGAAACGGGTGGAACGGTAATGAACGGAACCCCGCGCCACTCTCGCATTAGCGGGCGATGGAGATGCCCGGAGATAACGGCTCTGACGGTTGATTCATTGATCATTGAGAGCAGACGTGAGCGCGGGCCGGAATTGATGTTCCAGTAAGGATCATCGGGCTCATCCGCATCGTCGAGAAATGGTGGGTAATGAAGCAGGATGAGAGATGGCGGCGTTTGTGTCAGGCCGGCCTCTAATAGCGACCACTGTTCGGACTCCTGGCGCAGGCCGCTTCCGAAGAGAGAGGCGTTGAGACCAATCACGCGGGTCTCTCCAACCATCTCGCAAAAGAACGTCGGGCCAATCATGGATTCGTAGACGCCAATCTGGCGGGCGAGCGATTCGGCCGGCCCGCCCTTATTGCCGACGTCATGGTTTCCGGGCACGCACAGAACGGGAGATGGAAAGCGCTTCGCCGCGTTCCTGAACCGAGTGAATTCATCCGGCTGACCATGCTCCGTGAGATCGCCGGCTGCGAGCGTGAACGCCGTGCCCGACCGTGCAATCGCCTCTTGAATCCGGGTGAACTGAGCGAAGTACCGGCGGCCATCTTCGCCCGCGCTGAAATGGGCATCCGCCACTACCGCTATCCGAACCTGCTCTGTTTCCAATGAGACCTCTCTCGACGTGGGCAATCTTCAACGGGCCTTCGGTAGTCTTCGGGCCCGGTCATTGTTTAACCTTCTCGCGCACGCTCGGGAGAGCGCCCGGCTCAGAGAGACCCTTCAGCGAGAGGGGGAGGCGCAACGAGCGCCGGATCGACTACCGTGATTTCAGAGTAGCGAGTGAAGTCGGAGAAGTTGAAACTCAGCAGCCGGAAGACGTCGTGTACGAGCATACAGGCCACCAGCCGGGCGTCATGGACCTGGCGGCCGGAGACGGCGTGGTGGCGTACCAATTCCCGCCACCGGGGGTAGATTTCCGGTGTCTCCGGCAGGAGCCCGAAGAAGATTTCAAGCCGGTCAACTTCCTGGCCGGCTTCAATGGGGGACATCCCGAGACCGTTCAAATTCTCCGGCCGGGTCGCTACGTTCCAGTACTCCACCAGGTTCTGCGGTGTAATATACAACTGTTCACCCTGGTCTCGCAGGTATTCCGTCGCCTTTCGAACCACTGCGTTCAGCGGATGGTGGGGCTGTGCCCGCCGCAGCAACAGGTTGGTATCGACCAGGTACGGCATCAGAGACCCCGGTCCTCGTACATGTTCTCCCGCCGGAGCGCCTCGTCGGAGAGGAGCGGCGCGTCCCTGGGGAACCGGGCCGCCCAGCGATCCAACGCCTCCTTCCACTCCTCGGCAGTGGTGGTTTCGTAGAACGGCCGTTTCGAGGCGCCAGTTGCTGTTGGGCGCCGGCCCTCCGGCGTATCCTCGGCCAGATGGACGCTGACGAGTTCTTCCAGGTAGGTTTCGGGATCGACCCCGCTACGAGCCGCCAGCTCACGGATACGCACCTCTATTGTGGGCGATTTGAGTGACAGTGACATCATGTGCCTACTTTCATGTCGTGCCCGAGTTAAGGGGCATAGTCTCACTACAACGGGCGCCGCCGGTCGATCGGACGCCCGCCCCATTACGAAGGGGACCGCGGGCGCCTCGCTGCTTACGGTGGGGCCCCGCCGCAGGAACAGGTTGGTGTCCACGACGCAGGGCATTACAGCCCGCGATCTTCGTACATATTCTCCCGCCGGAGCGCCGCATCGGAAAGCAGCGGCGTGGCCCGGGAATGGGACTCGGACCATTCCTCCAGCGCCCGCTTCCACTCCTCGGCGGTGGCGGTTTCGTAGAACGGTCGTTTCGAGGCGCCAGTTGCTGTGGGGCGCTGGCTCTCCGGCGCATCTTCGGCCAGATGGGCGCTGACCAGTTCTTCCAGGTAGGTTTCGGGATCGACCCCGTTACGAGCCGCCAGCTCACGGATACGCAGCTCTGTCGTGGGTGATTTGAGTGACAGTGACATCACACAACTCCTTTAACTTCGTGTCTTGCAGTGGCACGGCCATAGTCTGACTATACCGGGCGCCGCGGCGCTGGTCAAGTGGGCCCGCTGCCTCACTATGAGCCGGACCGTGATCGCCGCGATTGTTCGGCGTCGATGGCGGTCCAGGTTATCCCCGGGGCTTGTACAGAGTCACCTCTTCACGTACCGACACCCCGAGGGCCCGGATGACCGCGCGCATCCGTTCGAGGTTTGCCGAGGCGTAGTCCGTCGCCTCGTATCGCTGGATCTGCTGCTCCTTTACTCCCAGGCTCTCGGCGAGATCCCGCTGAGTCATACCGGAGGCAATGCGAGCCTGGATGAGGAATCGGGGCAGTTCACCAAACGATCCCGACGCCACGAGTGGTTGACTGCCGCTGCGCAGCGCTTCGTACTCCCCAATTTCCTGCCGCAAATCCTGAAGCTGGCTCGACAGCGCATCCTGCTGCGCCTTCTGCAGCGCCGGGTGCAATCTCGTTTCCTGACCGCTGTTCGGCTTGCCGTCCGACAGGATCTGAAGCGCCTCCTCGAACTTCGCAGCCTGCGCCCTCGTAATGCGGTACTGCCGCTCGTTCTTAATCATCAAAACACCTCCTTCTGAAATCACGGTTCGGCTTTCTCCACGACTACGGTTCCCACCGGTCGAGCCGAAACAGGACGATCCCCTTCGGTCCGCCGGTCGCCCTATCAATCTGGAAGAACTCCAGGAACGTGCGCCCACTTATCCCTTCGGGAAGCTCCGCCGGGAAAAGCTCCCCAGCGAACTTCGCCTTTTGCGCGGCCCGCCCATGATCGAAGATGAGCAGAACCGGGTCAAGAAGGTCCGCATCCACACCGGCTACGCTCCAGCAGGCATCAAAATCTCCGGGCCGCGGTTTGTTTGTGACGAAGCTCCCATCGATGTACGCTTCGACGCAGCCGGCCTCCTTGAGCGACAGCAGCGCTGCGCGCAGCCCTGCGATCAAGCGCTGTCTGAACGGAGCGGCGCCGAAGCGGGTCTCGATCTCAGCCCAGTCCGCCTCGTGAATGCCGGGCGGGAGCGTTCCCTGCCGAGTAAACTCTGGCAGGCTCATGGCCAATAACTCCGTAAGGTAAAACGCCGTTTCGTCATAACACAATTATATCGTTGTGTCGCCGAAATGTCAACGGCGCTCGCATACAAGGATGTCTCGCGGATCACTGCGAATTCATAAATCAGGAGCGCAACCGCTCCTCGTTTACGGGAGATCGATGGGGATTGGCGATAAGGGGAGACGATTGATTCTGAACGTGCGCCGCGCATGAAATGGTACTATGAGCCGCAGGAATTTGTGGGCACGCTGGGCGGGCAAACGATTCGGGTCGTCTCGAAACCGGGTCTGCCCGACTGGAACCGGGTCACTCCGGCGGATTCTCTCTTAGCGCAAGAGGTGGAATTGAAAGGCGATTCCCATGCTCTCGTGTTGGGATGCGGGCATGGCGCCCTGGGGGTCGCCCTGGCTTCGCGGGCGCCCGATGGCGCCGTTCTGCTCGCGGATCAAAGCGCGATTGCTCTCGATATGGCGGCTCGAACGCTGGCGGTGAACAATGTCGCCAGCGGTTCCATCCGGCCGGACCCGTTTCTGCTTCCGGATCTGGCGGACTCGCTCGATATCATCGCATTCGAACCGCCGAAGAGCCGTCCGCTGGCGCGGCGATGGCTGATCGAGGCGCACAGATCACTCAAGACCGGCGGCCGGCTCTACCTGGCGGGCCCGAGTCATGGCGGCCTTGAATCGATCGTGAAGGATGCGGAAGCGCTCTTCGGTCACGCGACCGTCCTCCAGATTCGGGAACGCAATCGCGTGGTCCGGCTATCGAAGCGCGATTCGCCCGGATCAAGCCCGGATTGGGCATCCGAGCCAGGGATTGCGCCAGGCTCCTGGATTGAATTTGAGATTGAGTTGGATGGCTCCCGGCGCCCGATGAGAAGCCTGCCGGGTGTGTTCGCCAGCGATCGGCTCGACGACGGCACGCGCCTGCTCCTCTCGAAGATGGAAACGCCTGCCGGCGGCCGGGTATTGGATATCGGATGCGGGTACGGGATTATTGGGATCGCCGCTGCTCTGCGGGGCGCCGGGCAGGTCGATCTGATTGATTCGGATCTGCTCGCGGTCGCTTCGGCCGCAGAAAACCTGCGCCAGCTTGAAATAACAAACGCGCGAGCGTTTGCCAGCGACGCGGGCGCAGGTATCCGGGGTCAGCGGTATGATCTGATTGCCTCCAATCCCCCGTTCCACACCGGTAAGGCGGTGGATTTTGACATGGCGCGCGCGTTTATGGACGCCGCCGCGAGTTCCCTCGCCCTCCATGGCCGGTTCCTGATGGTAGCGAACCGGTTCCTGCCCTATGCAGCCGTTCTCCGAACCCTTTTTGGGAGCGTGGAGACCGTCGCGGGTGACATCCGGTATCAGGTGTTCGAGGCCCGGGCGACGACGAAGAATTCGCGTTGAGAAGTTGCGACATCGAGCGGCGGCGATTAAGATACGAATCGGCCGGTTAAAATATTGAGAGAAACGGGGGGGTTCGGAAGAGGCCGGCGCCG
>DASRZA010000006.1:0-8484 GCA_035686845.1 Armatimonadota bacterium
GCGCAATCGGAAATGCCGCCCGGGGCTCCCGCGCCGGCCTTCCACGTCGCTGGCTGGATTGCCACTATTGGCCTCGCCGCAATCGGCGTCTTCGTGCTGATGTCCAGCCAGACTGCCTGTTTCGCTCACTGCAGTCTTGAGGCCGTGGCCCGCCTTCTTCCCTGAAACAAGCCGTCGCACAGCCGGTGATCCTCGCGGAACCCGCGCCGCTTCTGTTGTTTCTACTATTAGTAGAGCAAATCAGCTCTTAATTCTATTGCTGGTCGAAATCGCCGGCCGGCCATGCGGCGGCATCTAACCGCCCGGGTGATGGGTACAAGACGTGAAGATGGATGGTTCGAAGGAGAAGGCACTGAATAGACGCGGCTTTCTGTCGCGTGCGGGGATGGCCGGGGCGGCGGTGGGCGCTGGAATTATAGCCGGCGATCCAACCCGCGCCTGGGCGCAGGTATCGGGAGCCGCGTTACCCGGAACATGGCCGGCGAAATTCGACCCGACCAGCACCGAGCCAGAATACAATCCCCGTGACTCACCCAGGCCGGGCGGGAAGATTCACGAGTTCAATATTGAGCTGAGTATCGTGCCCCATGAGATCGTGCCGGGAATCGAGTTCCACGCGTTCGCTTACAATAAGACAGTGCCGGGCCCGGAGGTTCGCGTCCCCGAAGGCGATTGGGTGATGGCTAACTTCACGAACAACTCACCGGACCTTCACACCATCCACTGGCACGGGATGATGGCGCCAAACGAAATGGACGGCGTCCCGCTCGGGACGCAGTGGCCCGTGGGTCCCGGCCAGACGTTCCGTTATCTTTTTCGTGCGCAGCCATCCGGCACCCATTATTATCACTGTCATAACATGACGCCGCTTCATATTCAGGCCGGAATGTACGGTCCGCTGATCATCGACGCGAAGGATGATATCGTGCGCAGGTTCTTTCCCTACGAGCGAGAGTATACCCTTTGCTTAAGCGAAATTGACACCAACATGGTGCGCGATCAGATGAACGAGATGGTGGGGATGATGTCCACCATGGACGCGATGACAAAGTCAGCCAGCTTGATGCGCGAGATGAACGGGCGGATGATGGGCTGGTTTTATGACAAAGCGGATTTCGTGAAGGCGGTAAAATCGGGCTATGTGCCGCCATATATGGCGTCGATGACAGGAATGAACCAGCCGCCCAACTTCAACTTTTTTATGATCAACGGCAAATCATACCCGATGACCGATGAAATGCTGATTCGGCGCGGAGAGAATATCCGGGTCCGTCTGATCGGCGCCGGGTCGATGCCGCACTTCATGCACCTGCACGGCCACGATTTCTGGCACGTCTGCCAGGATGGATCCCCGCTGGGGTCACCCGTCCGGATGAACACGATTCCCATCTTCCCCGGAACGACGTCGGATATCATTATCCGGGGAACCAACCCGGGCTACTGGCATTTTCATGACCACAGCGACCTTGGTACAACGAACAACGGCCAGTTCCCCGGCGGCATGATGACGATGTTGACGTACGAGGACGCCGAGGCCGCGGGTGTGACTTTTCATCCCATGGTAGCGGTGAGTTCGTAGCGCGGACGGAGGACCGAGGACGGAGGACGGATGAGAGCTAAGGTCAGGATGTGGATTCGTAACGACAGCCGGCGAACCTCGTGCCTGGCTGAGGAACCGGTCGAAACCGTCCGGGCAATCCAGCCCATGCGCTGTCCGGCTGCGGACCCGGTCGAAACCGGGCTCTGCGCTCGCGGAACACTATGTTTACCGAGTCGAGGGTACAAACATCGCGCCCTCCGCTCTTCTCTCCTTTTCCTTTGCGGATCTCGGCGGATCTCCGAGTATCGGCGGTGGGGTTTTCCTTCGCCCTTCGTCCTCCGTCCTCCGTCCTTCGTCCGCGCGTTTCTCGCGCTGTCGGTCGGGATAATGAGCGTTGGGCCGGTCTTCGCCCAGGCGCAGCAGGTTCCAATTCCGGAGGAGACGAGCACGGCGCCGCAGTTGGACGTCGCCGGCGTTGGCGTTGCCACTCTGGATGCGCTGCGGCCGCGCAATCCGCTTCCGGGCGGCGGTACCGCCAGCGGCAGTCAGGTGAATTTCGCGGACTCGGCCCTGCTGATTGGCGCCGCGCAGCGCCTCTATAGGGGCGCCATCGGGAGTGTCGCCTTTGGAGGTCTCGCGACGGATGAGAACAATACGGGAAACAAGACATCCTTCTTCATCCACCAGCTCTTTGCGGATTACCAATCGAAAACCTTGGAAGGCTACGTGGGCCGCACCGATACGCCGGCGGCGCAGCTCGTCCAGTTTCCCACGCTGCGCGGTGACGACCTCGTGACCTTCACCTCATTATTAGACCCGTTCTCGAATGGAGACAGCCAGGAAGAGCATCGGTACTCCAATGTCGCCGCGGTTGTTTTGAACCAGAGCCTCAAGTCCTTTGAAAATGTACACGTGCAGCATCTGATCGATAGCTCGGGCGCCGGCGGCCCCGGTGATACCGGCCTAAATTCGTTCGGCGTGACGTTCCAGTGGCTGAATCTTCCGGCGATGGCGCCGGTACAGCGCGTGGTCTCCTATGGCGCGGGCTTTGAACACCGGAGCGTGGGTGGGGCTGATGGCGGCGCGTCCAACGCCGTTTACGGTGGCGGCGAGATCAACCTCCGCCGCAGTCTGACCAACCGGATCGATTTACGCGCGCAGGACATCTTAACCTTTGGAAACGATCTGACCGCATTTCGCAATGTGAGCGACACTTTCCGGGCCAATGGCAACAGCGTTGCGGCCGCAGTTCGCTACCTGCACAGCCCGTTTGGCGTCCCGGGCTACCAGCTTTCGTTGACCGGCGGCTATCGGAGCTATGCGCGGGTCCATGACGCCGGGTCTTATGGCGTGGCATTGACCGGTGTCAAGCGGCTCGGACAGGGCTTTGACGCGGTCGCCCAGTATCTTTATGAGCGGCGGAACAGCGCGCTCTCCGCCGCCTACGGCGGAGCGCCTACGGAACAGTCGATACAACTTGGTTTTATCTTTAACTTCGACGCCACGTTCAACCAGCATATCGGCCCACGCCGCAGCCTGTTGAACCTGCAGCACCAGTACATTCCTGAATAACCTCGATTATGAATGAATATGAAACTCCAGAAACGGACCATGATAGATCATGAACAGAAGGTTTTCTAAATTAACTCTCCCGCTGGCCGCTGGATTGGCGCTCGCTGCGCTTCCGGCTGCTATGGCGGGAGCCGCGCCGCCTGCGACAGGCGCGAACATGGCAGGGATGCAGATGGAAAGCAGCCCCGCCGGAGCCGCTTCGGTGGCTCTCTCGGTAACTGTCCGACCGAACCCACCGGTGATGGGCGCCAATACGCTTGATATTCTGGCGTCCAACGGCGCGACCGGGAAACCGGTTACGGGCATGAAGCTGCAATCCACGGTGAGAATGATCTCCATGGATATGGGCACGACCCATCCCGCGGTTAAGGATCTTGGAGGCGGGAAGTATCGGACGGTCGTCACTTTTTCGATGAATGGGCCGTGGCGGGTGACCCTCGCCGGAAACGGATCCGCCGGCAAAGTTTCTCAGAGTTTCAATTTTGCAGTTGGAAGCCCTGAGCCCTGGACACAGCCGAAAGGGGGCGGCAAGAAGACCGATCAGCCCGCGATGTCGGCGCCGACGGGATTTGCGGAGACCGGCGCGCACGACACGATGTCCGGAATGACGGAGACCGCCGCAAATTCCCTTTCCGACATGGGGGTTCCCGTTCTGCAGCCCGAGCGAGTTTTCACCGTCACCGGCGGCCAGGATTGGAAGGCGACGAGCGGGTTCGGACATAACGCGCCGATGGTCAAGATGATGAATCTCATGATGGTTGAAGGAGCCGGCATGGGGAAGATGAAGATGGCGCCCATGAAGCTAAACTTCGGACCGGAGAACTTCGCTGTGAGCGCCTCTTCGCCGGCTTCCTCCGTCCCGGCGTCCGGGGACGCCGCGGTCGACGCGTCGTCGCTGAAAATAACGGCTGTTCTCCCCCAGCCGAAGGTTGGCGATAACGACCTCAACATTATCGTGACCGACGCAAAGGGCGCCCCCGTCACGGGCGCGACCGTTTCAACGTCTGTGGCGATGACGAGCATGGACATGGGAACGACCCACCCGGCCGCGAAAGAGATGGGCGGTGGTCATTACAGCGCAAGTGTCAACTTCAGCATGGCTGGGCCGTGGCGAGTAGAGGTGAACGTCGCAACGCCCGGACAGACGCCAGTCACGCATTCGTTCGAATTCGAGCCGAAGTAGTAGGTAACCTTTCGAAGGAATAGGTAACCTTGAGCGCTCACAGGCGTTTGCATGGATTAAGATGCTCCGGTCTGATTGCCGGCGCCTATCGGTCCAAACAGATGGATTGGCTGGGTTCACTGAGACGAAAGATCTCACGAGGAGTCGGAATGAGAATGTTCTTGAGTACTGTCGCTGCGGCGCTATTGTTGGGGGGGCCCGCCCTCGCAAGCGGAGGTCACCCGGGCCGGCATGTCGCGCCGCACGCGGTCCGGCACACGGCGCGCCACACGGCCGGACAGGCTGTCCATCACCCCGCGGCAAAAGCTGTCCCGCTCATCTGCCCGGTAACGGGAGATAAAATCGCGTCCAAAGCAAAGGCCGTCGGACATACCACCTATAAAGGCAAGACCTACTACTTCTGCTGTCCGGAGTGCAAGCCAAAATTCGACAAGAATCCGCAGCACTATCTCAATAATGCGGCGCACGGCAAATTCGAAAAGATGTGACTCTCGCCGAAGCAGATCTCTGGTTCACTGGGATTCCGGCAGCCAGAGTCCCGCCTCGCGACGCCCCAGGCGCGCCTTAAATGACGCCTCTCAAGTTCTGAATGGGGGATGAGGATGGTCGAGCAGCAGTCAGGAACAAGCCACAGCCTCGGAATCCGGACGGCGCTGCGGCTCGAGGCCCTGACGCTCGGTTGGATGATGGTAGAGGCTGCGGTATCGATTGGCGCCGGATTGGCGGCGAGAAGCCTGCTGCTGTTCGCCTTTGGCGCCGACAGCGTCATCGAGCTGATTTCGGCCTGTGTGCTCTTCAATCAGCTTCTTCACGAATTAAGGGCGGCGCCCGAACTGGCGGCCTCGGTGCAGGCCCGGAAACGCCGGGCGTCTCGAATCGCCGGCTATCTACTCTACCTGCTCAGCCTCTACGTTGTTACGGACGCGGTGTACGGGCTGATTCAAGGGCGACACGCGAGTACGTCATGGATCGGTATGGGGGTGGCCGGCATCGCCGCGGTCGGAATGCCTCTGCTCGCCCGCGCCAAACTCCGAGTGGCCGATCAGATTTCCAATGCGGCGCTGCGCGCGGATGCGATGGAGGCGATCTGCTGCGGTTATCTGAGCTGGGCGCTGCTGATCGGCCTTGGGGCGAACGCTCTATTCCACTGGTGGTGGTTGGACGCCGCGGCGGCAATCGCGATTGTGCCGCTGCTGCTGAAGGGAGCGCGGGAGGCCATCGCGGGCGAATGCTGTGGCGGACACTGTTCCTGAATGTGCTGGCTTGTACTCCTACGCGGCGCCGACACCCCAGATCATCTGGTCCGCGTCCCTTGCCGCGCGCCTGTTTTTTTCTCCTCCGCCCTTCATTTTTTTCAATCAGGCGGCGACGCGGGGACGGTAGTTGTCCGCAATGATTAGAGTATTATAGAGTTGTCTCCCATTGGTACCGCGTAAGAAGGCTATGACGCACTCGATAATATTTCTAATCGTGGCATTCGGCGGCTCTGTTTTGGCCGGCGTTTTTGGTTCGATGCTCGGCCTTGGTGGAGGGGCGCTGCTCGTCCCAATGTTGACCATATTCATGGGTGTGGAAATCCACTACGCTATCGGCGCCAGCATCGTCTCAGTGATCGCTACGTCGAGCGGAGCGGCGGTAGCCTATGTGCGAGATCATCTGAGCAATATCCGGCTCGGAATGTTGCTGGAAGTGGCTACCACTTCGGGAGCGGTTACCGGCGCCTTCGTGGGCGGACTTTTGAGCGGGCCTGTCCTGTCGGTGATCTTCGCGGCGGTTCTCATGTACTCGGCGTTCGCGATGCTGCGGCGCCGTACCGACGATCTGACCACCCACGTTACGCCCCACCCCTGGGCCGAGAAACTGAAACTGAACAGCTCGTACCACGATAAAGTGCTCAACCAGCGAATCGACTATAACGTTGCGGGCGTACCAACCGGCTTGGGCCTCATGTACGTGGCGGGGCTCGTATCGGGTTTGCTCGGCGTGGGCAGCGGAGTGCTTAAAGTCCCGGCGATGGATCTGGCGATGCGGGTACCGATGAAAGTCTCCTCCACCACCAGCAATTTTATGATTGGCGTCACGGCGGCGGCGAGCGCCGGGGTATTCTTTGCCCGGGGCCAGATCAATCCCTTCATTGCCGCCCCGGTTGCCCTGGGCGTCCTGGTGGGATCATTTCTGGGCGCGCGGCTGCTGCAGCGCGTGGCAAGCGCCTCAATCCGTAAAGTCTTCGTGATAGTGCTGGTGCTTGTTTCCGTAGAAATGATTGTGAAGGCGTTCGGAATTCAGTGGCATTAGGAGCGGCGTGAATGGCAAACGCACCCGATCAAGCCGCCAGCGATGGCGGAGAAGGGGACAATTCAGCGAAGCTGATCGACATGGAACTGATCATCAGCCGGCTGCTCCGGGTCGGAGTCTACACCAGCTCGGCCGTGATCCTGGCTGGTTTGCTCATGATGATATTCACACGGTCCACCGGTTACTCCCCCATGGGCGCGTACCATCTTCAGAGCCTGCTGAGGTACCATCCTCACCACCCCGAAGAATTCCCTGTTTCCGCGCCCGCGGTGGTTTCCGGCGCATTGGCTCTCAAACCCTTCGCCATCATTATGCTGGGAGTGCTGCTCCTCATCGCCACACCGGTTTTTCGCGTCGCCGTTTCTCTCGTGGCTTTCGCATTCGAAAAAGATCGGGCCTACGTGTGGATCACGCTTTACGTCCTCGTGGTGCTGATCATCAGCTTTCTACTGGGCAAAAGCGTAGGATAGCCGAGTCCGGGATATCCGGACATCACGGCGGCTTCAGAAGCGGCGTAGGTTTCAGCGGCCCGGAATGAGCGGGACGACGGCCGGCGGGCGGCGCCTTCGCACCCGCTCATTCCAGTGGATTAACGCGCTCCCTGATGAGTTCTCAGATCCTGGAACGCGGGCGCTTCCACGAACCGCCAGTCGCTCCCTTCGTTCCATGGACCTCGCAGGTCTTGCTCGCCCCGATCGCCATCCCCGGTGGAATCATTGAAATACTGATTTACCAGCTCGGGGGTCGGCGGGAGTTTTCCGATTTCAAGTGGAGGCTTGTTGAGGCTCTCGAGTGCCGTCATGAAGACCTTCATGTGCGTGATCTCTCGGGTCATCAGGAACTGCAGAGCGTCCCTGCTGCCGGCGTCATCGGTGAAGTTGATCAATCGCTCATAGACAATCTTCGCACGCGCCTCGGCCGCAATGTTGCTCCTCAGGTCGACATCGAGCTCGCCGGTGATCTTGAGATAATCCGCGGTCCAGGATGTTCCCATAGAGTTACAGAGGGCAACACCACCCCCTCCGGCTATCGCAATAAGTGGGTCCGCCTCGGCCGCGTTTCGCTTCTTCTTAGACGGCGCAAGGTGAAGTCGCGCGAGAGTCCCAATCACTTCCAGGTGGCTCAGCTCCTCGGTTCCGATATCCATCAGGATGTCTTTGAATGCGGGATCTTCACAATTCAATCCCTGAACCGAATATTGCATCGCAGCCGCCAATTCACCGTTCGCGCCCCCAAATTGCTCCAGCAGCATGTTCCCGAACTTCGGGTCTGGTTCGCCAACGTTAACGGTGTACATTAATTTCTTGACATGGTGATACACGGGAGTTCCTTTCTTGACGCCGACAGCTAATCATTGGGCTAACCTCCGTTGAGGCCTTCCTATCGGCGATCATTGGTACTCTTCCCGAGCGGGTTTCCGACCAAACCGAGCGTTAAATAGGGGGGCGCGCGGTACAGGACAGCGGCTGCGAGGCGCGGGGATTGTAGAGAATGGCGGCTATAACTTCAGCGCCTGCTGTTCATCCTTCATCCTTTGTCCCGCTCATCCGTCATCCTACCGCGTACGATTGCGGCGCGGAGTTTATCAGGGTCGACCGGTTTAGTGAAATGCAAGTCAAATCCGGTTTCAAAGCAGCGGGCGCGGTCTGCTTCCCGACCGTATCCGGTCAGCGCCACCAAGAGCGTTCCATCCAGTTCAGGCTTACTGCGAAGCCTCATGGCGACCTCGTAGCCATTCATGCCCGTTAACCCGATGTCGAGGACAATCACGTCGGGTGGGGCGAGCGATACGCTCGCCAGGGCATCCTCCCCGGAATGGGCGATTTCCACGTCGTAATCCCACAGTTCCAGCACGTCCTTCAAAACGGCCGCCGCATCAATATGATCTTCGACC
>DASRZA010000007.1:0-19579 GCA_035686845.1 Armatimonadota bacterium
GGTGAGGGGCAGGGCAATCCGCGAGGCGGACAAAACGGCGCCCTGGGTGTAGGGCAGGGGGCCGGTCAGGCCGGCGCGCCGGGCGGCAGCGCCGCCGGGCGAAACGGATCGCTTGGGCTCGGTGGGGGTGGAGGTCGAAACCAGGCAGGCGGCCGCGGCGGACAAAATGGCGCGCTCGGAGTTGGACAGGGTGGATCTCGGGCGGCTGGTCAAGGCGGAGCTCTCGGTGTGGGTGGTGGGCAGCAGGGCGGCGGTCGAGGTGGACCGGGCGGTCAGGCCGGCGGTATGGTTGGCGCCGGGCAGGGGGCAGCGCAGGGAGGACAGGGCGCGGGCGCGGGCAGTGGTGGTGTGGGCGGCGGTGGGGGCGGAGGCGGAGCCGGAGGATTCCTCGGCGGCGATACCGCGGACGGCGTGATTCCCGATGCCGATATTGGCGGCAATATGGAGGATACGGGTTACACTCCCGCGCAGGGCGAGACGCCGGATATGCCGCCTCACGATCCCGCCGCGCATAACGGCATTCCGGGCGCCCTGGTGCTGCCGCCCCTCCCGCCACTTGGAACCGACGCTGGCAAGCAGCTCAAGCCGCGCCCCATCAAGCACGCTCCGCGCGTCCAGAATCCCCTGAAACGCGAACTGCCGCGAGGCGCCGAGCCGCAGCCTGACCCGGTTCAGGCAGTCCGACCGGTACGGAAGCCCGTTCAGCTCGCCCTTACGATTGGATCGACCAGCCTGCGCGGAACCGTTCCCTTCGCCGTCAGCGTCCGACCGCATCTACCGTCCGGCGCCGTGAGCGATGAAGTGGACCCACCGCTTCCACCGGATGACCGTCCGGCGGAGCGACCCTCTCCGGCGCCGCGCCCGAAGCATGAGCGTCGCACGAAGCGACTCAAAGTCGCCCTCAACCAGGGTACTCGCGAGACCAGCGCTCCCGATGACCGCAAGCCGGCCGCAGCGAAGCCGGTTCGAAACAGCCACGGTATTAAGCAGGGGTCAAAACAGCCGCTCCCTCCGACGCCGCTTCCCGATAGCGACTCTGAAGTGGGCGATGGATCCGGCCTCAAGGGCGAGTATTACCTGGGCCGCAACTTCGATCAGTATGAGTTCACCCGGCCGGACGCCAATCTCGAATTTTACTGGGGCTATGACGATTCGCCCAGCCCGCGCCTGCCCATTGGCGGCGATTGGTCGATTCGATGGACCGGGAAGGTTGAGGCTCGATACTCAGAAACGTACACCGTTTACGCGGTCGCGGATGACGGCGTGAGACTCTGGATCAACCATAAGCTCCTCATCGACGATTGGACGCTTCATCCGCTTCGGGAATACTCCGGGACCATCAAGCTGCAGGCCGGCAAACAGTATGATATCCGGGTGGATTATTTCGAGAGCGGCGGTCCGCCCGCCTCTCTGGAAACCTACTGGGAAAGCGCCCACCAGCCCAAGGAGTTCATCCCCGAGAGCGACCTGTTCTATCCCATCGCCGGAGACGAAGCCGATCTCGCCAAAGACGAGCCGCCGCATCGTTAAGTTCAAGGGATCTCAATCAAAAATCACGGAGCGAATACAGGTTGGTCCTCTCTCGGAGTTCTGTTACAGCCGCTGTTAAACGTCTGCGCTCCGGCCGCTTCTGCTGGTGCCTGATGGCAGCCGCGTTTCTGGGGTTTTCGGCGCCGCCCCGCCCGGTTTTCGCTGTAACTTCATCCGACGCCGGCGTAGCGTCGAATAGCGCCGAACCCGCGCTGCATTCGGCGGCGCCCTCCGTTCGAGCCGCTGCTCCCGCGGTTATCCCGGCCCAGGAAAAGCTCGACGCCGCGCTTGTGGCGGCCATTCGCGATGGCCGGCTGCCCGCGGCGATCAACCTGATCCACCGCGGCGCCAACGTCAACGACGCAGACCGGAACGGGTCCACGCCGCTCATGCAGGCTGCGGCTTCAGGCAATCTGGACATGGTAAAGCTTCTGCTGGACGATGGCGCCGCGGTCAACGTCAAGGATACCGACGGATTCACCGCTCTCATGGTGGCGGCTTACTCCGGGCATCAGCAGACTGTGCAGATGCTCCTGGACCACGGCGCCGACGTGAATGCCGCGGATAAGAAAGGCCACACCGCTTTGATGGGCGCAGCTTATTCCGGACAGGACGCGATCATCCAGCTCCTTCTGGATCACAAAGCCAATCTGAAGGCGGCTGATCAGGACGGTTTCTCCGCGCTCATGGTGGCGGCTGGATCGGGCAGCGCCGCGAGCGTCCGGCTTCTGCTTGACCGGGGCGCCGACGTAAATCGTAAGACGACAAGCGGCTTCACCTCTCTCATGGAGGCGGCCGGCGCCGGGAGCGAACAAGTCGTCCAATTCCTGCTGGACCGGGGCGCGGAGGTCAACGCTCGCACTTCCCATGGCACCGACGCGCTGATGGTCGCGGCGTACTCGGGCAATCAGCCGATTGTGGATCAGCTCCTGAACCACGGCGCCAATGTCAAGCAGTATGACGACGTGGGACATACGGCCCTGATCGGGGCCGCCTACTCCGGCAGCGTGGAAATCGCGAAGCGCTTGCTGGATCACGGCGCGGAACTCGAAGCCCATACAACCAGCGGCCTCACCCCACTGCTCCAGGCGGCCTACTCCGGTAAGGTTGGCGTGGCTCGTGTGCTGCTAGATCGAGGCGCGAACTATGAGGTGCGGACAGAGAAGGGCATTACGCCGCTGATGGAAGCCGCCGGCGCCGGCAACCGGGACGTGGTGATGCTTCTGCTGCAAAATGGCGCCGATGTCAACGTGCGAGACCTGAATGGCCGCAGCGCGCTCGGCTGGGCCGAAAAACGCGATCACCCCGACGTCGCCGATTTGCTCACAGAAGCCGGAGCGAAGGTCTATACCGAGGTAAAGAATGTTCAATAGTTCACCAGGGAATCCGTTTCGATGCTGGAGGGCGGAGGACGGACGAAAAACGAAGGATGGAGGACCCGATGCCAATACGCCGGCGAACCTCGGTGGATCCCTCGCCTCACGCCCCGCGCCCCGCTCCCCGGCTGCAGACCCGGTTGAAACCGGGCTCGGCGCACGCGAAACCGGTCCGGATGCACCGGGCCGAGGGCTCAAAGACACCCCGTCCCTCGTCCCGTGCTGGGGCCCCCGCCCACTGCACCGGGCTAAACCCCGATGCCGCCGGAGAACGAAGCCCGCTAAAGCGGGATGCTCGAAAACGCGCGCGCAGCCCCACTCCCGTGAGCGCAAGATGTCCGGAGCTTTTGATTCATCCTCCGTCCTCCGTCCTCCGTCCTCCATCCTTCGTCATCCGTCCTCCGTCCTTCGTCCTTCGTCCTTCGTTCTCCTCCTCCTCCTCGCCTCCGCCGCTTACGCCGCGCCCTTCAAGCTGCCGCCATTTCCTCCTCCTCCGGCGACGCCGGAAATCCATGGGGCGAGCGTTATTGGGGCGTCGCCGGGCCGGCCGTTTTTGTTCCTGATTCCTGCCACGGGGAAAGAGCCGCTAATCTACTCCGCCGACCATCTGCCTCCCGGCCTGAGCCTGGATCCCCATTCTGGAATCATAACCGGCGCCGTGACCAGGGCCGGAAGCTATCCGTTCCACGTCGGCGTTACGGGGCCGGCGGGCAAGGATGTTCGTGAGCTGACGGTGATCTGCGGCGACCATGTGCTCGCGCTGACCCCTCCGATGGGATGGGATACCTGGAACGCTTTCGGAGACACCGCAACGGCGGACGACGTTCGCGCGCAGGCCGACTGGATGGTCAAGAGCGGCCTCGCGGCCCACGGCTACCAGTACATCATCATCGACGACACGTGGGAGGGACGCCGGGACGCGGCCGGCCAACTGGGCGCCAGCCTCCGTTTCGGCGACATCAAGTCGTTGGCGGATTACGTCCACGCAAAGGGTCTGAAGCTCGGGATCTATTCCGCGGCGACCCCGCAGACATGCTCTGGCTTCGCGGGCAGCGCCGGGCATGAAGCCCAGGACGCCGCGCTCTTCGCAAGCTGGGGCGTTGATTACCTGAGATATGACTGGTGTCCGGAGATCAATAAGGGGTCAGAGCGATCGCAAGGCCTGGTAAAGGCGGCGTTCGTTCCGATGGCCCAGGCTCTGGACACTGTGCCGCGCGATATCGTCTTCGCCATCAATTCGTACGGAGCCGGCAACCCCGAGAACTGGGCAGCGAAGCTGGGCGCCAATAGCTGGGGAATCAGCACCGCCGTTCTCGACCGCTGGGATATCATGAGTAAGGATGGCTTCGCCGCTATCGATGACGGCGGCCGCGCGGGTCCCAGTCATTGGAACGACCCCGGATGGTTGATGGTCGGGCGGACCGGATTCGCTGATCCCCGTTTCCCGCACCTCACTCCTTCGGAGCAGATGTGGCAGGTCTCACTCTGGAGCATGATGGCGGCGCCTCTTATCCTGAGCTGCGATCTCTCCCAGCTTGATCCGAACAAGTTTTATCCCATCACCTCGACTCTCTTGATGAATGATGACGTGCTGGCAATCGATCAGGATTCGCTCGGCAAACCCGCGACTACGGTCTGGAATCAGAACCCCGATGATACTCGCGTCTTGAGCCGGCCCCTCGCCGATGGTACAACCGCCGTCGGTCTTTTCAACAATCGAGGCTGGACCGCCACGATGAAGGTCACCTGGTCCAATCTCCATTTGACAGGTCCCCAACCGGTCCGCGATCTCTGGGCGCGCCGCGATCTCGGCGTCTTGACCGACTCGTACATTACCGAGGTCCCGGGGCACGGCGTCGTGCTGCTCAAGATTGGACGGCCTCGCTGACGCGAAACAGGGCGCGGCTCCGATTCAGTGTCGATCTCACGGCCGCGATTCTGGTATAGTTCAACTATGGAGAGAGAACGAGAAGAGCCCTGACCATGAAGTGTCTCGAACGAAGCGACAGAACCTCAACCCCGGGGTCTCGTATCGCACGCATAGAATTCATTCTATGCGACTGGACGAATTACACCGAATAGATGGCGCGGTCTCAGCTGCGTCATGAGCGATCTGGAGGAGACTAAGGTGACAACCGCGACGATTCCGAAGCTGACTTCGTCGAAACTGGACATGGATGACTCACCCGACGCTTTTGGGGAACTTCGATCCTCCGCGTCGGTCGTCAATGAGCCGGACGAGCTCCGGCGCCGGATGGGCGAGGACGGCTATCTTTTTCTGCCGGGCTGCCTGAGCCGCGATGAAGTGATGGCGGCGCGCGCGGAGATTACGGATCGGCTTGCGCGCGAGGGCCTTCTTGACCCCGCCTATCCGGCCATCGAGTCGGTAGTCCGGGCAGGCGTCAATCTCTCATTCAAACCGGACTTGGCGGAGAACAACGCGCCGCTCTACCAGCTTCTCTACGGCGGCGCCATGATGCGGATTTACGAACGGCTGCTCGGCGGCGCCGTGCGCCACTTCGATTTCACCTGGATGCGCGCGGTCGCGCCCGGGCACGCGACTCAGCCCCACTGCGACATCGTCTACATGGGCCGCGGCACGACCAACCTTTATACGTCGTGGACCCCGCTTGGCGACGTGCCGCTCAGAATGGGCGGCCTGATGATTCTCGAAGGCTCGCACCGGCATGAACGGCTCCGCAACGGCTATGGCCGGAAAGACGTGGACACCTATTGTGTCACGCGGCGCGACGGCCCCTCGCCGCATCTCGGCGGCGGCGGAACGATTGCGGCGGGAGGGGTGCTTTCTCCGAACCCGGTGAAGCTGCGCGAGCGGCTTGGAGGCCGGTGGATTACGGCGGACTATGCGGCCGGTGACCTGTTGATCTTCAGCATGTACACCGTTCATGCCAGCCTGGACAACCATACCGATCGAATCCGTCTCTCTTCGGACACCCGGTATCAGCTTGCCTCTGATCCCGTAGACGAAAGATGGATCGGTGAGCGCCCGATTGCCCACGGCGCCGCCGCCAAGCGCAGTTTCATCTGCTGAAGGGCGCAAGACCAGGCGAGAGCAGCTAATGAGCGTCCCTACTTTTACCCGTGTTTGCATCGGCGAGCTGGACAACGCGCCGGAGATGAATACGCTCTTCAACGTGGGTGACATCAACCGGGACGGTCGACCCGATATCTTCTCCACCGGCCGGAGCGGCATGATGGCCTGGTTCGAGAACCGGGGTGATGGCAGCTTCGAACGCCACGCGGTAGACGAAGTCGTGCGCCAGGAGTGCGGAGGACTCGCCTTCGACGTGGACGGTGACGGCTGGCCCGACATTATAAACGGCGGCGATTGGCAGTCGGATGAGCTCTGCTGGTGGCGCAACCCGGGACCCTCCGGCGGACGATGGCAGCGCCGCCTGATCACCAGAACCGGCTTCGGCCAATACCACGACGAAGCAATTGGTGACGTGACTGGCGGCGGCGCGACCTCGCTCCTCTTCACCAACCAGGGCCAGGGCGCGCTGGGGCGCGTGCCCCTCCCCGCGGACCCGACCGTCGGCGCCTGGCCTGATGTCGAGATCATCGCCAGTGGAATGAAGGAGAACGGCCAGGCGGAGGAGGGCCTGGCGATCGCCGATCTCGATGGCGACGGGCAGAACGAAGTGATCTTCGGATGCCACTGGTACCGTTACGCCGCTGGTCGCTGGGAGCGGCATCGCTACGCGTCCGGTTATATCACCACGGTCATCGCGGTCGGAGACGTGGACGGCGATGGGAGCCCGGAGATACTGCTCTCCGAGGGTGATCCATGCATCTACGGCCATCCGGAGGGCGGAAAGCTGGCATGGTTCAAGCCGGGTGCGGATATCCGGCGGTTGTGGACGGAACATCGCATCGACGAGAATCTGCTCGACGCGCATTCACTTCAGATTGCGGATCTCTGCGGCGCCGGGCGACTGGATCTCGTGGTCGGCGAGATCGGCATCGCGAAACAAATCGACGAGAAACCACCCCGCCTATTCTTGTACGAGAACCGGGGCGGAGGACGCTTCGAGCGTCATCTCATCGAGCAGGGCGTTGGCACGCACCACGCTCGCCTCGCCGATTTCCGCGGATGCGGAGCGCTCGATATCGCTTCCCGACCGCTCCACGGGCCGGATAGGGGCAAGATATTCGTTTGGTTCAACGACCAGGGAGGCCGCGTGGGATGAGGCGCGGGGCACGAAGCGAAAGGCGCGGGGCGCGAGGTGATAGGCGCGGGGCGCGAGGTAATAGGCGCGGGGCGCGAGGCAGTTCAATCCGCGTTTGGCGCTCGAGTTCAATCGGTCGCCGGCTAGTTTTCCTGCTGGTCGCGGCCCTCTGCTGCTCGCCCTCCGCCAATTACGCCGTACTTGCGCTCAAAGATCAGGCTGCAGGTCGGTGACGGTTCGTCTATGCGTCGATCAGCGCCAGACGGAGATCACTATGACTACACGACGTAAATTCCTGAAATTCGTGGGCGCCGGGATCGCCGGGGCGGCCTTCGCTCCTCCTCTCACTCCATCAGCCGCCGCGGCCGGACAGCATCAACCGGATGGCGCCGCCGCTCCGGCGGCCGAGAAACCTTTCGTCCTTGGACCTTTGGAGGATATTGCGCTCATCGATCAATTCACGGCAGACCGAAAGAGCGTCTGGAAGGCAAGCTGTGGACCCAACGAATCGTTTACTCTTCAGTTCGGATACAATCTGCCGGCGGTCGCCTCGAATCTCCTGGCAATTGACGTTACGCTCAAGGACCCGCATGCCGACCACGGCCCGCGCTGGTTTACCATCTCCCGCGATCTTCCCGCCGGCGCGGTGCCGGCCGGGTCCGATGGCTTCCGCGTTCTTCTTCTCTCTCGCGCCGAAGTCCACTGGTGGATCCAGTTGGCGCTCAATCTCGACGACGGCGCTTCTTACTCGCAAGTCCTTCTGGACGGCTCGTTTCCGGCGGGGAGAGTGATGGAACTGCTGGCGCCGCTGAAGGACCTCAAAACGAACAAGGGCGAAACGCTGACCGCCGGCGATCTCAGAAAGATTCGCCGCCTCTCGGTTATCACCAATGTCCCGGCGACCACGCTATATCTCGACCGGATCACCGCGTATCGCCAGCAGAAGTACTACTCCTGGCTGGATTTTACCACGTCACGGCCGGCCACCAACATCTTCCAGCGGACCGACCCGGTCTCCGGCGCCTTCGCCGTCGGCGGCGGCCCTCCTGCCGAGGCGGCCGGATTCCGTTACGAGATCCGTGATTTCTTTGGCAAGACGGTTCGCAGCGGCGTTATCCCGCTGACCGGCGCTGCGACCTACGCTATCGACGCCACACCCCCAACTCATGGCTACTACGAAGTGAACGCCTTCTTTGTGGACCGGGCTGGCCATGACATTGAGAAGCGATCCTGCCTGCGCGCCGAGGGCACGGTTCCTGCGGGTCTCGGTACCTTTTCGGTGCTGCCCACGACGGTGGCTGAGAACATCGAGCGGTTCAAGAAAATCGGCGCGAAAGCGTTCTTCGGCCTGCACGGCGATTTTCTGGGAATCGCCGAAGCCATGGGCCTGGCCTGGCGCTTTGGGTATACCGGCTGGAAATGGCTGGAGCCACAGAAACCAGACCGCTCTCTCGGCATAGCGCCGTGGGCCGCAAAGGCGCTGACCGGACCTCCGAAACCACCCTACCGTCTACACATTCTGCCCATGCGCGCCAACTTGAGTGGGGAGGTTCCCGCCTGGGCGAAAAGGACCTCGGACAAACCGCCGCCCTTCGCTCACTGGGACGACTACCTGGCGATGTACCGCGATTCGATCCGGCTGGAAAAGCACGACTATCCGCATTTGCGGCCGCGGATTTACGGCGGGGCATGGGAGATTAATCTCAATATGCCGCCATACGTCAGTCAGCATCCGGATTATACTCCCGCCGACGTGGCTGAACTCTTCCGGCGAACCCGGGACACCGTTAAGGCGGCAGATCCCGATGGCATTGTAATTGGACCGTGTCCCTCCATCCTGGATATTGCGTGGTTCGAATCGGTATTTAAGGCTGGAGTCTTAGATTACCTGGATGGAATCGAGATGCATGGCTATGCTGAGGGCGTCTTCACTCCGGAAGAAAACGACTATCCGGGCCGGATCGCCCGCCTGAATGCGCTCGTAAAGCAGTTCAAAGGAAGAACCCTGCCGATCTATTGCACCGAGGCCGGCCAACCCGGAATTCTCGGCGCCGACATTGTCTACCGTTCCCAGGCGCAGAGAATGACCCGCCTGGCCATCATCCTCAAGGGTGAAGGAGTGCGGGTGTTCCTTCCGTTCTATGGCATCGATTACGACCGGTCCGGCGGCTGGGGATTCTGCTTCAACCTGGAAGTGGTTGGCAATCCCTGGGGGACGAAACGCATCACGCCCAAGCCGATGCTCAACGCCATCGCCGTATGCGCTCACCTTCTTGAGGGCGCTCAACCGCGAACCCGCATCCGCTCCCTGGGCAGCGACGTGTGGGCCTATGTCTTCGGCCGGGACCATACGACTATCACGGCCATCTGGACCACCGGCGTAGAGAGAACAGTGGAAGTCGCTGTCGGAAAGCGCAGTTTTGTCGAGGTCGTGAACATCATGGGCCATTCCCGCCGTGAGCCGGTTCGCAGTGGCGCCGTACGGGTCGCGGTCGACGCCTCGCCGAGTTACGTGATCGCGTGAGTGACGGGAGGATGGACGTTGCGCGCGACGAGCAGCGCCGGGTGGCACGTCCATCTGCGTGCTGCGCCCTGTTAAAATGGAGCATGATATAAGAAAAGGCCGGACCTATCCACAAAACCGCTCATCGAAGCTGGAGTGGCCCCCGAAGAAAGAGGTACACGGATCATGGCGAAGAACCCTAAGAATCGCAAAGCCCCGGCGTCTAAGGGCCGGGCATCCTCGGCCCCGGCGCCACCGCCGGATTTGCCTCCTTTCGACCGGCGGCTGATGGACCGGACTATGCTCCAGATCCAGAAGGTCTTGAGCGAGCACGAATTCACGTCTATCGACGAGGCGAACGCTTTTATGCGCGAAATGATGACCCAGGACGGTCTGCCGGAACCCCAGCCCAGGACACCGCAGGAAGAAGCGCAGGAGCTGATGTTCGAAGCATTCGAGGCTGATGGAAGACGCCGGGCGGATCTTGCTCGGAAGGCGCTCTCGATAGACCCGGACTGTGCCGACGCCTACGTACTGCTGGCGGAGGAGACCGCAAAATCGCCCCGGGAGGCGCTGCAGCTATATTGCAAGGGCGTTCAAGCCGGCGAACGGAGCCTTGGGCCAGAGGTCTTCAAGGAGGCAGCGGGCCACTTCTGGTCGATGGTGGAGACGCGGCCGTACATGCGGGCGATGGCTGGGCAGGCCGAGGCATTCCTGTTAGTTGGGCAGCGGGACGATGCCATCTCGACCTGGCACCGAATGATCGAGCTGAACCCGGGCGATAACCAGGGCGTCAGAGACTTTTTAGTCAGCTCGCTCCTCGGGGAGAAGCGTACGGAAGAGGCCGGGAAGCTCCTGGAGCAGTACGGGGACTCCGGCGGAGCAAGCTGGGACTTTTCCACGGCTCTCTGGCTGTTCCAGAAGGAAGGCGCCAGCCCTGCCGCCGAGCGCGCGCTGCGCGCAGCGATCAAGGCGAACAAGTACGTGGCGCCTTACCTGGCGGGGTTAAAGATGCCGGGTCCGATGCCGCATAGCTACTCCTTCGGTGGGCCGGATGAGGCGCTCATCTACACGCACGAGAGCCTTCTGGCGTGGTACGCCACTACCGGCGCCATCCGGTGGCTCTGCCGAGTCCTCGGCATCGACGATTCCACCGGCTAAGGTCGCGCGGTCTTACCCGCCGAGGGATTCTGCGCGGAACCTACGACTAAACCGCGAGTGACGATGCGAACATGTTTGTGGAGTAGGGGGCGGGAATGACGATTGGAGATGTTCTGGCGGTGATTGCCGCCTTCTTTGTGGTGGGGGCATCGTGGGCCGCGACGATCCTGATTTTCGCGCTGGCGTTTCAATTCCGCGCTGCTGCTGCCGAACAGAAAATTATCTCGTCGCCGGGACGGTGCTTCCTCCGCGGCCTGGTGATTTCGATAGTGGTTGGCGTAGCGGCCCTGCTGCTGAATAAGAGCCACGCCGGACCGGTTCGGATTATCGCCGGGGCGCTGCTCACCGGCCTGGCAGTCCTGGCGATCGTCGGAAGCGCCGGCATCGTCCGGTTGATCAGTGATCGGATTCGGGGCCACGGCTCCGAAATGACCCCGTTTTCCACGCTCACCCGCGGCGCGATTCTTTACGTCCTCGCGGGCTTCCTGCCGATCTTCGGCTGGTTCCTGGTGCTGCCCGTCGGATTCCTCATTTCCATCGGCAGCGGCGCCGCCGCCCTGCGAACACCTCCTGACATCCTCAAACTGAAGCCGGACCCCGATGCCTTCGGCGCCGTCAAGAACGGCGCCCCGGGACCGGGTCATGGCCTGAACATCGCAGGCGGTATCTCCGAGGCTCCATCAGTGGGTACGGAGCCGATGTTATGATCTCGCAGGATCGTGAAAACAAACGGCAGCCCGGTAAAATCAGGCGGCGAGAGGCGCTGCAGCTTGGCGCGGCAGCGGCCGGTATCGTCGCCCTCAGCGGCTGCGAACCTATGGAACAGCAGTTGACGCCGGTCTCGCTTCCAACTGACGCCTTTCCACCGCCGCCAACCCGGCGTGTGGCGCCCTCTGTCCGACTTCTCAATCGCGCCGCCTTCGGGCCGCGGCCCGGTGATGTCGAGCGGGTCGATCAGATCGGACTTGCCGCTTTCGTAGAGGAACAGCTTCATCCTCCGACTCCAGAAACGAAGGACCCGATCGGGTTTCTCAAAGATCACCTTCATCTGAACGACCTGGACGATGACCCCGCCTGCACGTGGCGCGTGCGTGCGCTCGGCGATATGTTGACGACTGACACTGGCCTACTCTTCGACGAAGACGATCACCGGCTGGTTCAGGCTCTTCGTCAGGCGACGCTGCTGCGCGCCATCTACAGCCGTCATCAGCTCTTAGAGCGGATGGTGGAATTCTGGAGCGATCATTTCAACATCTATGCCTTTAAGGGGGCCGGACCGCAGTATAAAGTGGTGGACGACCAGACTACCATCCGGCAGCACGCTTTTGGGCGTTTCCGGGACCTACTGGGCGCCTCCGCTCACTCGGCCGCGATGCTCGGGTATCTCGATAACACCGTCAATCGAAAGGGCGTTCCGAACGAGAACTATGCCCGCGAATTGATGGAGCTGCACACGCTCGGCGTGAACGGCGGCTATACACAGCACGACGTGCAGCAAGTCGCCCGGTGCCTCACTGGGTGGTCCTCAGAGCGACACTGGCGGCGAGGAGCCTTTGTGTTCAACGCCGCGGTCCACGACAATGGCGAAAAGGTTGTGCTCGGGCACCGGATTCCACCGGGCGGCGGCGTGCGTGATGGGGAGCGAGTACTGGATATTCTGGCGGCGCATCCCTCTACAGCACGGCATCTCGCCACGAAGCTCTGCATCTACTTCCTGGGGGAAGCGCCCGACGAAATGGTGAAGCGCCTCGCAGGAATCTATCTGAAGACCCACGGAGACATCCGGTCGGTGGTCAGGCCGCTGCTCAATTCGCCCGAGCTTCTGGAGAGTAAGCCAATCCTCAAACGGCCCTTCGACTATCTGGTGAGCACCTGTCGGGCGCTAAACGTAGATACCGACGCCGGCCTTCCGCTGCAGCAGCATCTCGAGAAGATGGGGCAGCCGCTCTTCGCCTGGCCCATGCCGGATGGCTTCCCGGAACGCGCGAGCGCCTGGACAGGAACGCTCATTCCACGCTGGAATTATGCCATGGACTTGAGCGCCAACCGGTTGAAGAATACGCTCCTTAATTGGACCGCGCTCACGGACGCCGGCGAGAAGCGAGGGCTTTCGACGCATGACTCGCTCGTTGAGCTTGCCTTCGCGTGCCGTGCTAGCGATCCGAGTCTCGCGCCGGTACGGGAATGCCAGAAGTCACATCCCAACCCGGCCGAGTATGGCGCGGTTGTGTTGATGTCCCCCGAGTTTCAATGGCGCTAACCGTAATTCATTGGCGCTCATAGCGCAAGAGGCGGATTCATGTTATCCACACGAAGAGGTTTTCTGGTTGGCGGGGCGCTCTCCCTGGTAGGATGGGCAGCGGGGACGAAGTCCGCGCTCGGATCGGTTTCGGTGCAGACCGGCCGGCGGCCGCCCAACGGCGACGTGCTGGTGAGCATCTTCCTGCGCGGCGGCGCGGACGGGCTCAGCCTGGTAGTCCCCTATGCCGATGATGATTACTACAGCAACCGGCCGACAATCAATCTTCCGAGGCCGCGAGACGCCCGTGCCCATCCGCAGGACCGCGTCGTGGACCTGGATGGCTTCTTCGGGCTGCATCCATCGTTGGCGGGGCTGCATCCCCTGTTCGAGGCCGGGCATCTCGCCTTCGTGCATGCCTGCGGATCGGGCGACCAGACGCGGTCTCATTTTGAAGCCATGGCAACCGTGGAGCGAGGACTCTACCAGGAGACCGGCCCGGCCAGCGGGTGGTTGGCGCGGCATCTTCAGAGCGCGCCCTGGGAGAATCGTTCGCCGCTGCGAGCCGTCGCGCTCGGCGCCATGGTTCCGGCAACACTCAGTGGGGCCACCAGCGCTACGGCGCTCAACACCGTAGCCGATCTCCGCCTTCAGGTGCCTTTCACCGGTCGAGAAGCCGCCATAACTCACTCGCTCAACGATCTGTACAACGCCCGCGATCGCCGCAATCTACTTACGGAGGCCGGGCATGAGGCGCTCTCGGTATTAAAGACGCTGAACCACATTGACACCGATCATTATAAGCCTTCCAACGGGGCCGTATATCCCAAAGATGACCTGGGGAATGGCATGAAGCAGGTGGCGCTCCTGATCAAGAGCGAGGTCGGGCTGGAAGCGGCGTGCCTGGATCACGGCAGTTTCGATACCCACGTCGCGCAGGGAAGCCTTCTGCCGGATAAGTTGAAGAGCCTTGCCGGCTCGCTGTCTGCGTTCGCCGCTGACCTGGGCGCCGAGCAGTGGCGCAAGACCAGCATTGTCGTGGTCTCGGAGTTCGGACGGCGGGTGGAAGAGAACAGCGGCGCCGGCACGGATCACGGGCGAGGTGGAGTCATGATGGTGCTGGGCGGCCATGCGGCCGGCGGCCGCGTGCATGGTCACTGGCCCGGGCTGGCGCCTTCCCAACTGGAAGGCCCGGGCGATCTGCACGTCACCACCGATTACCGCAACGTCCTCGCCGAAGTCATCCAGCGCCGCCTCGGCAACCCGAATATCAGCGACGTTTTTCCCGGCCTCGTACAACAGCGGGTCGGGGTTACCCGCGACGCCTGATCGGCGTCCCTGGCGGCGTCATCAGATGGCTTCGCTCCTGGCGACCCGTCGACCGGCCTCAAGCAGGTTGTTGGCGTTGAGGTTCCGGAATCGCTCGGCATATTCGGGGTTACTGAATACGAACGTCTGAATCCCACCATCCTTCTGCGTCATCGCCACGGACGCCCCCGCGCTGCAGCATGACGCCGTGAGAGCCTTCCGTTGTTCATCCTCCAATGTTTTCCGCTGCGCCGAGATTAGCGTGTTCTGTTTCGAGACCTCGATTAGGGCAGCTATCAGGGCGAACACCGGAAGCGTCGCCAGGATCAGGATCATAGCGCCCCACGGGAAACTTGTGCCGCTCGGAACGAACACGAGGAGCAGCAGCCCAACCATGGCGAGCGCCAACATGCACCATGCACCGATGGAAAGCGCGGTTGTTGGTCTTGTCACGAGCGCCTCGAGCTGTGGCTTAACTCGAAGGTGCCAGAGGCACGAGCTGCAACAGGGGATGCTGCAAGAATCGACCCGCTCCGGTTGTGACGGGAGACCCGTGCGGGTGGTGTGGTAAAGCGTCGTCTCCGCATCCGCCTCACCGAGACAGCAGGGACAGACCGGCGGCCACAGAATAGTGTCACACCAGACCGTCACCTCCTGCTTGATCACGGACGCCGGCGCCGTCGACTCGCGCGGCGCCAGCGATCGCGAAGACCGTATCAGCGTCGCTGATCGAGCGAGGGATGCATCCGAAAGAGCCCCTGGAATTACGGATCCGGGTCGATTTTCCCCGTCGGCGCCAATCGAATCATTGTCCGCCGACAACCGCTCGCCTTCCATCATTGCTTGAAACCTCGTCGCGGGCTCACCCGGCGAGCTTCGGTGGATGCCCGCTCGGAACTATGGTGGCTCAAGAGAACTCAGCCTCCATTCTACACGTAATCCCTGAACCTGTATACTTCCCATAGCCGGATCAGGAGATACCCGGCGGGATTGGCGCCGGCGGATCGGGCGGCGAGGTGAACACGATCCAGCCGTCATACCCGATTTTAGCGAGTTCCACGGCGGCGCCGGGGAATTTCATCCGAATACTGCCGGCCCGCCCGTTCGCCGGATTGGGGCAAGAATCACTCAGGCGAACCTGCTGAATCAAGTCGCCAAGAAGCTGGAGCTCCATCGATAGATTGAGACCGCGAGAGACCACGTCGTCCAGATCGACGCAGCAGCCAAAGCCGGCCTCCACCGGGCGCAGCGAGCTGTTGTGAGCGGCCTGAAGAGTGCCGGCCTCTAACATGTCTTGAAGGTGGAACAGATTATCAAGCCATTCCTCGCTGATCGGCTCATCTGGCGAACCGAATGCCAGCTCTGAGCACAACAGGGACTTCAATGCGCCCCCCTTAAAGTGCAGGTAACGCATCCAGAGAAGCTCAGCGCGCCGATACCGGCGTTCGATCTCGTCCAGTTCTTGCTTCAACCGATCCATCTCAATCTTCTGACCTTCACGCTGCCGCGTGCAGTCGTCCAACCTCGCTATATACTCGTTCCGTCGCCGGATCGCCTCCCGTGCCAGGTCATCTTCATCTCGCAGTACCGCCTGCTCGGCTCGCTGCTGCCATTGCGTTATCCTGATCTGGGCTTCGGCGATCTGGTGTTCCCATTTTTTGTCCTCCGCGATCGCCCTGACCACCAGGACCTGAAGCGCGCGTTTCTCTTCCCTCATCCACCCCAAGAGTCGAGAACGCATTCGTTCGGCATCCAGTCGGTCGTCCGGCCAGTCGTTCCAATCCATACGGAGCCGATCCGAGATATCAAATGAAAGACCCCCTGAGAAAGATCCTCGCGACGGGGCTGATGGTTCGGCGCGAGGGTCCTTGGAAAAAAGGCGGGGATTCACCCCGGCCGCGAGCTGCCAGAGCCTCTCGGTTGAGAGCGGCGCGTCGCAAACCAGCAGCAGGCCATGGTCGTGAGCCAGCGGACAGAGCTCCCGGAACGCCTTCGCGGCTCGCTGCATGGCAAAATCGGTCGTGAGCTCCCCTTCATCGTAAAACGGAACCCGAATGACGACAGTGTGAAGCTCGACAGCCCAGAAAATCGCCTGGCGAAGGTCGGCCGCTGCGGCGCCGGAGATGCGAGGATCGGCCGCGCCGATTCCTCCCTGATTATGCCCCGGCAGACTCAGAGCAGCAATCTCAACTCCTGTCTCCGCGCGCGCTTGGCGCAGCGACGCCAGTCTCTCCCATACCGGCGCCCGCAGCTCAGCCCGCGCGAGGCTGACTTCAATACCCTCGAACCCGGCTCGCGCCGCCTGCTCAAATCGTTCCCGGTTGGAATCGCCTTCCAACGCCGAGTCCACAACCGCCGGCCTCATCGTTTCACTCTCTCTGCCACCGCGACCTCCCTCATGATAGGGATCGTTTAGGTACACCCTACACGGGAATATAATACACGTCAACTGTTCCCAATCGAACGACTCATAGAGGAGGCGAGGATTCGGCCCGGAAGGCCCGAGAGGGATAGAATCATAACGGGGTCTACATGGAAGGCTTACACGTTAAGCTGCTGCGCCGGCAGAACCGTGGTCTATCCCTCTGCTCCGATTACCAGGTCGCCCACGATTCCCGAACGATTGAGCTCTGCTCAGTGGGCCAAAATCTGCCCTCGATCTGGGATGAAATGTCCGACGAAATGCACGCCAGCATAGAGGCGTCGGAACGAATCGCGGTGACGGTACGTTTCTTTCAGCGCCACCCGGAGCTGGACCCCTCGAAAGTCCGCGCCGCGAAGAAGCTTTTGAGCGAGTGGGAAGCCGGCTCAAGCCGCCTCGACCGCGCCGCCTGATGTACCGATCGGACGGAGGACGGAGGACCGAGGACCAAGGATGGACGACGGAGAAATCACCGCCCATCCTTCCTACCTGGAGTGACGCCTCTCATGGCCCTCCCGCGAACGGGATAGCGCCTCTACCGTCCGCGTTCTTGACTCATCCTCCGTCCTCCGTCCTCCGTCCTCCATCCGTTCGGCAAAAAATCGAGCCTCTCGGCGCAAAAAGCGGTAAGATATATTGGCTGGGTTAATCTGATCGGCGGGCGCCGTGACTTTCGGGCGCCATCGTTAACGTCGCCACGACCTCCGGAGATTCTATGGGCTTCGCGCTGCTGAACTGTGTCTTCTTCGTTCCCCTGATTGCGGCCTTCGCCGTGCTGTTCATCCCTCGCAGCCGGCCGGAGTCCATCGAACGCTGGGCATTCGGGCTGAACCTCATTCCGCTGGCGCTCGCCGCGTACCTCTGGATAACCTTTGCATCGGTCGCCGGCATGCAGGATGCCGGCTCCTGGGCATGGATTCCGGAATTCAACATCCGGTACTCTCTCGGTGTCGATGGCTTCAGTATGCCGATGGTCTTTCTAACCTGCCTCTTATCCAGCGTCTGTATCTTCTATTCCGCCGGCCGCATCGTCCAACGGGTGCGAGAATACTACTTCTTCATGCTGCTCCTGGAATGTTTCCTTCTCGGGGTCTTTTTGGCGCGCGATCTCTTCCTCTTTTATGCGCTCTTCGACGCCAGCCTTGTGCCGATGTACTTTCTCATCGCTCTCTGGGGCGGTGAGCGGCGAGCGTATGCCGCGATGAAGTTTTTCCTCTATACCCTCGCCGGGAGCGCGGCGATGTTAATCGGGCTGCTCTGGGTCTACTTCCGGAGCGCAGCGGTGAGCCCGGTTCACGTGGCGACGTTCGACATCGCGACCCTCGCGCAGATGAATCTTTTCCAATTATCACCCGGACAGGAGACGATTCTGTTCTTCCTGTTTGGCGTGGCTTTTGCGGTCAAGATCCCGATCGCGCCGCTGCATACCTGGCTGCCGGACGCGTATGTTGAAGCTCCCACCGCGGTGACGGTCATGCTCGCCGGCGCTATGGGGAAGATGGGGGTGTACGGGTTTCTGCGGATCGCGCTGCCGTTTTTCCCCCACGGTGCGCACGTCTGGGCAACGCCTCTCATGATCCTGGGCGTCATCAGCATTGTCTACGGCGCTTTCGTCGCCCTGGCACAATGGGATATAAAGCGGTTGGTGGCCTATTCCAGCGTCAGCCACATGGGCTTTATCGTGCTGGGTCTCGCGGCCGCGGCAGCGTCTTCACAGGGCGCGATCGGTTCCAGCAGTTTCGGATACACCGCGCTTAGCGGCGTCGTGTTCGAAATGTTTGCGCACGGACTGATAACCGGCTCGCTCTTCCTGCTCATCGGAATTTTAGAGGAGCAGGCTCATCTGCGCGACCTTCTCAGCTTGACCGGCGCCATGAAGCGTGCGCCGATCTATGTCATTGTATTCGCCACGGTAATGTTCGCATCCATGGGAATGCCCGGGTTAATGGGTTTCTGGGGCGAGCTTTACGTGCTGCTCGGCGCTTTCAGCCCGTACACGCTAGGAACCGCAATTTCGGCTCTTGGGATCATTATCACCGCCGGCTTCTTCATCTGGACGCTGCAGCGCATGGCGCTAGGGATTACGTCGCCGGCCTCGGAGAAGCTGGCTGATCTGAGTTGGCGTGAGGTCGGCGCTCTCGCTCCGCTCATCCTGCTCATGTTCATTTTCGGGATTTTTCCCGCGTGGTACATTTCAACCTGGATGCCCACCATTCAGCATTTGATGATGCATCTCGGTCGCCCGTAGAGGATTTGCAGATGCCGGTAATAATGGAGACAGCGCTGCCCGGCCTCAAACTCGCCGGGCGCGGAAAGGTGCGCGATATCTACGACCTGGGCGACCGGCTTCTGATCGTCGCCACCGACCGGATCTCAGCTTTCGACTGCATACTCCCCACGGGAATCCCGGACAAAGGCCGCGTTCTTACCTCCATGTCGCGGTTCTGGTTCGACGAGATGCGCGATGTCGTGCCCAATCATCTGCAGCGGACCTCGATAAATGACGTACCCGCGTCGATCCAGTCGGCGTGGCCGGGTATAGCTGATCGCAGCATGATCGTTTGGAAGGCGATCCCGTTTCCAGTGGAATGCGTGGCCCGGGGCTACTTGAGCGGGTCGGCCTGGAAAGAGTACCGCGAGAATTCGAGGACCGGCGCCTATCACGACGGAGCAGTTCCGTGCGCGGGCGTTCTTCTCCCTTCGGGCCTGGTCGAATCGTCCCGCCTGCCCGAGCCGGTCTTTACTCCGGCGACGAAGGCCGAGACCGGCCATGACGAGAACATCCCGTTTGAGCGGATGGAATCGATTGTCGGACCGGACGCCGCCGCGACCCTCAGGAAGTATACGCTT
>DASRZA010000008.1:0-4632 GCA_035686845.1 Armatimonadota bacterium
TTTCGTCGTGATCGCTCTTGTTGGCGTCGCGGGTATTTTGAAGCTCGCGTACCGGAGCAAAGACCTCGGCGGCGGCGATACGTCGGGTCCGGCGGCCGCCGTTGACTATGGGCTGCGACTGGCTCTATCAGACAGGCCGGCCGCCAGTGAATACCGGAGCGAGATGCTCCACGCCTACCAGAATCTTGATCGGGAACGAACCGCGGCTGAAAATGAGGGCTTGCTGGTTCCGCTGGTGAAGCTGCAGGCGCCGGTTCCACCCGATTCCGAGAACGCGGCGCCCGATTATCGCCGACTGATGGCGCTGATTAGGAGCAAGCCGCTCGGAACCTATGGCGAACCGCCGGCGCCACCGCCCCACACGATGGCCGAAATGAGCGTCTCTCCCGGGGGCTACGGTGCGCCGAAACCGCAAGGGCCTCTGTACCGTGGAATCCCGTGGGAACATTGCCCTACGACAGATATCTCGATCGTCGCCGCCGATATTGGGACCAAAGATTCCAGCCGGTCGCAGGAGAGGGCGGTCCGCGAGTTGCTGCGGCAGAGGCAGGACGTGATGAGGCTTATCCGTAAGGCAACCGATAAGCCGTACTGCGTGTTTGCGCGCCAGTTTTCGGGATGCCAGGATTTCCTGGCGCCTGAAAACCGCTTTATGAACGACGCGGTTCTGCTATTAAACGCTGAGAGTTATTTGCTCGCAAAGCAGGGGCGTTACCGTGCGGCGGTGGCTGACGAGGCGCGCGCACTCAGGCTTGCGGGTCAGGCAGCCGATGAACCGGGCCTCGACAGCTATGAAGTGGGCGTACAATGGGAGCGCTTCGCTATAAAGGGAATGAAGAGAATTCTCTACCTGGCCGGTCCAAATAAAGAGGTCGCGGAGATGGTACGCCATGCGATGACAATAAACCGTCCCCATTTCTCCGAGCGACGCGCGGTGGTGGGCGATTTGAGCATGGTAAGCGCGATGTTCGAGACGATACGGCACGATCCCCGCCGCATTTACGACTTGCTGCCCACCGAACAGGACTACGTCAATCCTCAGCTTGCCTTCTTCTATCGCTCTGTCCTCCGCATTCCCGGTGGTAAGGAGCTTCGTCGGCGCTGGTTGGCGGCGGTGGAAGCGCATGTAATCCAGGTTGATCGCGTCATAACGGGAGACTGTTCATTGCCCTATCCGCGGCAGGCATACCTATCGCAGATCGGGCCGAGAATTGCCGATCCGATTCAGGATACGAGCGATAGGTACATGGTGACGCCCGATTTCCTATCAGTTGCGATTCCCGCGCGGGCGCAAGAAGCGGCGCTGATCGCCGGCGCTTCTGTGCTTCGATACCGGGCGATTCACAGCCGGCTGCCGGCGAAGCTCTCCGACGCGGGCCCCGTCCCGCAAGACCCGTTCACCGGGCAGCCGATGGGTTACGCGCGGGATGGCGACCGGTTCGTGGTGTACAGCCGCGGCGAGTCGCAATCTTTTGATGGCCGCGTGCTGCTGGCTCTCGCCCGCGCCATCCGCCATGATCGCAGCCACGCGCCCGGGGATCCCCATCTGACCGCCATCCGGTACAGCCTTGGGGACTATCAGAAAGAAGTCTACTTCGCCTATCCGGCGATAAGCGGGGAATAGGCGCGAGGGCCAGAGGGACAAAGGATGAGGGATGAATCACAAACGCTGAAGTTATGGGCCCCTCTTCCCGTCTCGGGCAGCGGCCGGGAGAGAGGTTGGGACGGAGGATTGACTCCTCTTCCCGTTTCGGGGAGAGGTTGGGAGAGAGGTTGAAACGCCCGAGCATAGGCCCCTCTTCCCGTTTCGGGGAGAGGCCGGGAGAGAGGTCTGCCGGGCGCCGGCCTCGGGCTAAACCCCGAGGCTACAGCCGAACGAACCCCCCCTGAAGCCGGCTGAGGTCGTCCGGAGCCGCACAGAGTTCGCACTCAGCGCCCACGCCCTGTAACCCGCGCCCGTTTTCCCGCGCCTCGCACCCGAGTGCAGAAACGGTCGAAACCCGTCTCGGCGCGCGCGAAATCGTCCTCCGAGGGTTCAAGGGCCCTCTTGCTCGGTTGACCGTCCGTCCGCTCTTTCTCCGCGGCCCTCTGCGGATCTCGGCGTCTCCGCGGTGAGGTTTTCCTCGGTCCTTCGTCCTTCGTCCTCCGTCCTCCATCCGCGTTACCGACTCGGATTCGTCGTCGGCGCGGAGAGCCTCACTTTCGATCCGGTGTCATCGAAACCCTGGGTATCAACCGGATTGGGACGCCGGCCTGGATGTGCCCAGTAGGAGTAGAACGGGGCGTAATTGAGAATCTCGTCCTTTAACTCCGGCGCGTAATCGATGTCTTCTTTGGAGGCGTGAATCCGGTACCGGTCGCCATCCAGCGCCTCCAGCCGGTCAAAGGGAACCATCGTCTCGTGAGCGAAGGCTCCGAGCAGACCGCCGCGCCGGATGACGACGATGGTGGCGGCGTGGTCCTTCAGGCTGAGGAACCAGTCGTCGATCACGCCGACGCTGTTCCCTTCGTCGTCCACCACTTCTCGCCCGCGGAGATCGGTGACACCATCAGGAATCTGCCATTTGTTGGCATGAGACATCCTGAGAAGCGGGCTGTGACCCCCAGCGGTGTTTTCAACGAGCGGAGGAAGCGATGGATCGGGCGTGCTGGCCGGATTGGGGAACCAGTAGTCGTAGAACGGGCTGTAATCGCGGTGGCCTTCGGCGTTAAAGTACGGCGCCTGCGCAATCAGCTCCCGGGTGGCGTTGATCCGGATAGTGCCGTTGCGGGGTTCCTGAAGCCATTCGAACGGCAGCAAAACGTGCTTCGCGCCCATATCCAGAAAACCGCCGAACAACATCACCGCCATCACCGGCCGCCGATCCGCCCGGTCGATCACCATGTCCACAATTCGGCCGACCTGCACTCCCTGCGAGTCGTAGACCATTAAATCACGGTAATCGGGGAAATCCACCGGCAGCGCGGGCCGATCCAGGTCATTGATATGAATCAGCTCTTTCGGCTGCTTCGGATTTGCTGCTGTCGTCGAACTCATCGTTGTCATCGGTCTCATCCCTTTCTCGGCGCAAGCCCCACGGCTCATGCTGTAACCGTAGAGAATATACCCGGCAATGGAACGAGCGAAAACTCGGCCTCGTCAGGGCTGAACGGAGTAAGCCACAACACAGCCCTCGCGTGACCTGAACGGGGTGAGCCGCAGCGCAGAGCGCACAGAGTTTCGAAAGAGAGACCGCAGAGGAAGAGAAAGAGGGCCCACGTGGGGTGGGCCTCCGCGCACGTCAAGGCGTAGGGGCGAAGTATTCTCGGACCGGCGCCGCAGCCCGCTCGAGCCGGAGACGATTATTGCACAGAGCATCGCCGACCACCAGGAGAGTGCCCGCGCCCACGCGGAGTACGGCTGTTTTCGATGGAGCGACGCCTTCCGCATGGCCTTCAAGATGCCGCGGAAAGAGTACCTTGACAGGACCGGTCCGATCGTGCGCTGATTTTGTCCGGCGTATCCTCCGTCGGGCGGAGAGCTGGAAGATCGACGATCCACCGCGGCAAGCGCAGTGGATCGTCGGAGGGTTTTAATGCAGTCGCTACCTCGCAACGTGGATTCGTTTTTCCTAAGACCTAAGACCCAGGACCCAGGACCTACGAGGTTCTAATGCAGGTGCTTCTTCGCCATGTGGTTGGCGACGAGGCCGGCGGCGACGGCGGTGACAAAGGGATGCTTCGTCGCGAAGTTCATCTTATGCCCGCTCCGCATCTGATTTGCGCGGGCCTTATTGAGTTCGTGTAAGGTTACCGCAGCCGTGGCGACGCCCACGAGCTTGTGGTGGTTATGCGCGAGAGCCGACACTTTCGACCCCATCGAGGGGCTGGCCGTGCTGGTGTATGACGTGGGGGTGGGGGTCATGGCGGTCCCGGTCGTGCCACCACCACCACCACCGCATCCCACGAGCGCGAGCGGCGTCATCAGGCCCATCAAGATCGCCATCAACGCGTAAATTCTTTTCATCGTACAGGTCTCCTTCACTCAACAGTCACAGGAACGAACTTTGCGGCGAGGCGCGCCCAATTGCGCGCCGCCGTTTGATGCCCTTCGCGGCGCTCGCCCGAGCGCCGGCGCTTTTCCGTCTGTTTAGTCGCTTGCAGCCCGGAAAATCCCTCACCAAAGACCGGGATTCACACTCGAACGTTATGCTCGATGATGAAGAAATTGTGGTCCGTCTCTTCAATCGTCACAGTGATCCGGTAATTGAGGCCCCGGTTCGGAAATTTCTCCCGGATATGAGCCACAATCCGCTCAAAGCAGTAATACGCCACATTTTCGACGCTTGGCCCTTTGCCCCGGATTATCACGACGCCCTCCGGCTCAAACTCGTCGCCGGCAGCGAACTTCGCGTCGGACTCGGTTACGATGATCTTATGATCCAGATCCTTCATAATCCGCTTGAGGTCGCCAAAGTCCAGCGACATGTCCAGCTCGTCCCGGGGAAAAGCCTCCGTGGAAACGACAAACTCCCCCTTCCAGGTATGCCCGTGAACAAAGGCGCACTTCCCCGGATACCCGATCTGCCGGTGCGCGGCGTGAAAGTCACTCAAAACACGAATTGTTTCCACGATTATTATCCCGTTCCCTCG
>DASRZA010000009.1:0-24181 GCA_035686845.1 Armatimonadota bacterium
CTTCTTCCCGAGACGCCTGAGATATTCAGTCGTGGATGTTTCGGCTTCCTTCCGGTTCAACTTGTAACGCTTTGCCATGCGTCGAATGATCTGCTCCACCGAAGTGCGGCCATCACACAGCCGCCAGACCTCGGCCCCCACCTCGTCCAGGATAATATGCCGCTCAGGCGGAGGCGGAAAAAACCAGCGCAGAATGCGAGCGGTATGGTCCTTCCGGGGCTTGACCACGATCCGGATCTCGCCTTCGTCCGCCTCGTTCCATTCCACGCCCATATTGCGTACCGGCTGCGCCGCCAGCGCCTCCGCCCGCGTCATCCGCGGCTGCCGTGAAAGTCGCACTCTCAAGCTAATACTAATCCCCGCTGCAATCCCGCACGGACGCCGGACCTATCCCCCGACCCCGTACCGCGCGCCCCGTACCCCGTACCGCGCGCCCCGTACCTCGTGCCGCAGAGGCGCCTCTGCCTGCGTTTTCCGAGGTCTCACGTATGGCAGACATAGCTCCCGGTCACCTCCTCAGCCAGACCCTCTTCATCCCTACTGTGATGGACCAGAACGGAACAGATTCGGTTCGTTAGCTCGCAAGTCCACACGTACTGCGTGAGATGTGTGGGCGCTCCGATCTTTACCAACCGCAGCAGTACGGCCGTGACTCGCTCCCGGATTGACCGCAGATCGCCATTGACCACCAGCCCCGGATGACCCCGCACTTCCGCCTCGTTGATTTCGCACCGGTAATTCTTCCAAAGCTTCGTATACCGGCTTTTAACCCACTCCTCCAGGCTCACTTTGCGGAGCGCGACATCGGCCAGGCCCCATCGATCCAGCAGCATATCCGAACGGCCGCGGCTGAAATGAAGCTGAATGTACCCGGAGAGCAGCCTGTTCTGCGTCAGCGCAAAATCCGCAGGAATATCGGCCGCCAGGCCATACACGCCCCAGGTGTGGTAACCATCCAGCGCGTGATCTTCCAGCGTTCCCAACACCTGTGACGCCAGCAAAGTCAGGTTTCTTTTGCCCGGTCCATCCACCTGCGCAATCGTAACACGTCCGCAAGAGGGGCAGTGCCAGATCATTCCCACCGCCTGCGCCTCGCCCTTCCACGAGAAGAAGATCGGCTTCCTGTCCGCACGGTCCCGCTGTACAGGGAGCCGGATATCGTGGTTGATCTCGAAACCGGCCTTCGACTTTCTTCTGACCAGCTTGAGATACCGATCCAGATTCCGCTTTAAATCCGCCTTACCCTTAACACGCTTCCATTTGACGCGAACATGAACATCGTTAGGCCCATCTACCCTCAAATGTCCCTGCTCCATGCCTCCCGCTACGAGAGCGAGGTTCCACTCTGGCGGAACTTCAAGATAGATGCCGTTCCAGCCAATTAGCGACGGCGATCGGAATCTCCGGGGCTCCACCTTGTTCGCCAGTTGAGCCATAACCTTAACACTTTCATCCGTTCGGCTGGCGCCAACCCCGCAAGATATCAGGTAGCCCCCGCGCCAGACCATCGTAAACCATCATTACCGACTTCAGTTACTGTTACCCCGATTCACTGCCTTGAACCCGGGTTAACGCTGCGAGTGGGCCGGCTAGTGCAGGATCAGCGTAAATCATCCGGCATTTGTCGCTGGCCCCCTAACCCCCAATAATGGGGGCGACAACTGCCGGTATACTTGCGCCCGCGGTGCACTAGAAAGGCAAATGAGAGACCGACATCCCTATCATCCGGATGGCCGTCGAACACATGCCGACCAAGCCCATACCACACGCATAGCCCGCCAGGGCCACCGGCACATAGGCGTTCCAGGTCTCCTTACCGAACCGCTTCGCAAAGTAAAAGCGACCGAGCAGCGCTCCAAACATCATCGGGATCGTGCCATGCGGCATGGCGCCGATTCCCCCCACTAATCCGTAATAAAAAAGATCCGACCCCATTCCACCCAGGAAGGCGCCAAGACTCAGCTTCACAATCCCATATCCAACGAGTCCGGTTCCAAGGCCCCCCAGAATCCGCGGGAGCTGAATGGCATTACGAACCATGGGATTGCCACCACCGCCGCCCATCCACGCCGTCATCCAGAGAATCTGCTGCATGGCGTCGCGGGGCCAGAAGAGCATGGCGTAAGGATACTGCACCGACGGGATTGGTCCGAGATGCCAGAAATAGCTCCAGTAAAGAAAGCTGAACAGCAGGATCGTTGGCAGCATGATAAGCTCGGCGTAGATGATGCTGGTGAACTTGGTGCCTGTCAATTCCACCTGCCGCCAGAACTGGGCGGCGCCCCCATAGTCGCCGAGCGGAATGGGCGCGAACCAGATATCTACCCCAACGTAATGGCTCAGGAGAAACGATCCCTCTTTGATCATCGGGAAACCGACGCCACTCCCGGTGAGACCAATCATGCGGGCGCTGATATAGCTGCTTAACGGAGTCCATAGAATGCCGTAGAAGAAGAGCCAGATGATCGGAAAGCCCGGCACCAGGTAGTGAACCATCCCGATGGAAGCCATCGTTCCGATAAACCATAATCCCACCATCAGCCAGATTGGAAAGTCACCTCGGCCGGGCGGAGGGGCGCCAAGCCCGGTGGAGGATGGCCCTCGTTGTCCAAACCACTCTTTTCGACGCTTGAAGATAGTAACCGCAACCGTCAAGATCCCAATGATGCCAACCGAGAGCGCCATACCGATGCTGTTGAAACTCAGCCAGAAGTCAAAATTCGTGACAAGCTGGGTCCAGATCGTATTGAAGCCATAATGCCAGTCGGGGAAGAACCCATGTCTCGCCAGGTACGGGTTAGCGAACATCTGCACGAACATCGAAGAGCAGAAATTTCCCACTACCATCGGGAACGGCAGGATGAAACCCGTGAATACGGAACCAAGATCAGTGTTGAGACCCCAGATCGAACCGGGAAAGAGGTGCTCGGTATTTGGCGTGAGATCTAAGAAGGGAATCGGGAGAAGCTGCAGCGGCTTGGCTAAGAAACCACCGGTGATGGTTGGAATGGCAATATAGAAGAATCCCCAGATGATGCCGATAACGCAGCCGGTTGAGAAGACCCGCCAGCGCCATGTCTCCCGGCCCTCAGACGTTTCGGCCAGCGCTGTCGCCCCGGCGGCGCCGATGGGCGCCAGTGGGAACGGGAGCCGCTCCACGTCTGAAGTGATGCGGAAGAGCGTGTAACCGAGACCGATACCGGTGAGGCGTCCGACGATCGACCCGAAGACCATTAATCCGATGGGGGCCAGCCAATCGTGCTGAAGAAACGTCCGGTTGACCAGCGCGGGCGATCCCGGCGGAGGAACCACCCAGTGCGGAATCTTATTGGCGATGTGGAACGCCTTCGCCGCCTCACCCTGCTCTAAGAACTGATTCCAGATGAACCCTGCGAAGGGACCGCCGGCAAGGGCGCCCGCGCTTGTCAGTCCGGCCGCCACGTAGAAGAGAACGTAGAGCTCCTGCTTGGAGATATTGACGAACGATCGCTTGCAGACCTCGGTGAAGAGGATAATGGTGACCCATTCGGCCGCGGCCCCCATGCTGCCCTGCCCGGTGACCAGCCCCATGTAGATTGAAGCCGGGATCATCAGGATAGCCACGAACAGGACGCCCGCCACCGTCTTCCAACTGAATCCGCTGACGTAGTTTACGACATCGGGAAGAGCCTGTAGAGGCTCATCACCCGTTTCCTGGATTAGATCGCTCACTCGGTCGTACTCCCGTAGTCGCGCGCGGCGCCATTGGCCGGCTGTGTTACCGCTCGGATACCGCTATTCTTAAAGGGTGTCCTGCTCGTAATGGCGACGCTCCTCGCCGCAGATCCTTATGCCTGCAGCGCAGGCGTCTCTTCCTCACGCATCAGGTACCGCTCACGTTCCTCAGTGCGCAGCGTGCGCCAAATCAGGAACTGCTTACGAAGGGTGTTCAGGAACCGGCGATTCACTCGCTTCCAGTTGGATACGTCGCCCGATTCCCGATGCACCACCAGGCGCAGCTCATAGACATCCTGCATGTCACTTGGAATCGTCTGAAGCTCCACCTTCTGGCTGACACCGAGATCAAACGGCGCAAGCCAGGCCATCAGCTTAATGGAATACGCCCGCCCGAGCGGCGAGTCGAATTCATAGGTCGCCACGTTCTGGGTGACAAAATCCCCGATACTGTACTCTTCATACGCCTTGAACCACTCGGTAAGAAAAGCGCCCATCGCAATCGCCTGATCTCCCGTAACGGAGAACGGCATTGGAATTGTCCAGTCGTCGCCATCCGGTTCGGGAACGCGCCAGGTGCGATCAATGGATGGCGTCGCCACCTGTGACGCCTTGCGCGCCGGGTAAAGCGTTGAAAGCATCACCACCGCAACCACCAGAATCGTGGAGAGAACCCCCGAGACCGATGAAAAATTTAGACTCAGACCCTCGAGCAGGTGATAGGTGGAGATCAGCTTCGTCACGGATTGGCCCAGCACGTAGCCCAGTACCGCGCCGATAATGGAGTAGACAAACGACTCGGCTAAGAAGAGCATCGCAACGTGGTTGGGCGCCAGGCCGATACTGGAGAAGATATGGATCTCCTTGATCCGCTCGAAAACCGATCCGAGCATCGTGTTCAGCACGATACAGGCGGCGATTAAGATCGGGAAGAGAAGGTCGAAGATACCACTCACCGAGGTGCGGCCAATCGAGCTATAGCGGTAAACCTGGTCCTTGAGACCGGCGTAGAGGTTGAGGTCGAGCCGGGGCATCAGGTTCTCGAGGACATTTTCCACCTCGTTCGGGGCTATGAAATCGATAGCCACCGACCGCAGACCGCCGCCGCCCAGGTCCTGCAGGGTCTGGTACGGGACAATCATCATCTGATCGGGCTCAAGGTGGATATACTGCTGGAAGCCCTGCTGGCTCTGCTGCTGCTGACCCGCGCCTCCAGTTTGCTGTTGCTGCCGCTGCATCTGGATAAAGTCTACGGGGGCCAGAGACTCCTGATCGAGGTCCTTAATCGTTTTGAACCGGGCGTTGCTCAGAATGCCGGTGAGCGTAAGATCCAGGCCGTTGAACCGGACCTTCGCCTTACCAACGTCCGCCGGGGTGAGATCCAGCGCCTTCGCCATTCCTTCGGGAATAATCGCTTCGTACGGATCATTCGGCTGCAGCCAGCCTCCATAAGCGACGGCTTTGTCAACGTGCGTGACGTCCTTCTCTTGCGGAGAGAGACCGAGAACCGCCTTGGCGTCGTACGTGTTATCGTTCTTGTTGGTGCCGACCGTTACGAATGATTGATCGCTGGTCGCATTGGTGTAGAACCAGGCGCGGGGCGCCACGGCGCGTCGTGCGGCGAATTCATCGTAGAGCGTATCAAAGGCGCTCTCCTGCAGTTGATCCCAGTTTGGCGACCGGACCAGCAGACCGTAGTAACTCGGCTTCTCGCCGGTAGGAATCTTGTTGAACGCAATGTCGGAGACCACCGAAGTGAACGAGAGCACTGTAAATGTGAGAAGAATCAGTGTGATACAGGTCAGCGCGGTGCGAGCGCGGCGCTTTCTCATCTGTGAGATACCGAGTGAGAACGCCGCCAGCGCCACACTCATGCGGCCAATATCCGCCTTGTGGATCCCACCCACCGACTTCTGGTACTGCTTGAGCTGCTCCTCAAACTTCCCGATGACGAGAAAGATAACGAGGAGGCCTAGCGCCAACATGATGAAGGCCAGCAGGACGATGACGGGATTCTTGGAAATCTCGAACGCCGGGTGAACCTCGTAAAGAATCAGGAAGATCGCTAAGAAGATCGCGAAACCAAAGGCGAGCTGCTGTCTCAAATCGGGCTTGCCGAACAGCAGCCTCTCCACGAAGTATGCGAATGGCAGCAGCAGGAAGAGATAGAAGAGGACGCCCTTAACGACGTCTTGCGCCGTTTCCATCACGCTGGGATAGGCGCGGGACTCAAAGCCCCATGCGGCACGAGAGTAGGAGTCAAACCTGTCGTAGTTGAGCTGTTGAAGCGCCGCTGTCGCAGCCACCAGCTCGCGTCCGGTATCCGTATGCAGCTTGTCGAGCCCCTGGTTAATAATCCGGTATTTCGCAAGAAGATCGATCCGGGAATTGTCAAGCCAGAACATATCAGTGGCGGCTTTGTACGCGGTCGCCGGGATGGTGCTGCTCGTAGTAACCTTGTAGCCATCGCCATCATCCGCGTGCTTCACCGAGCCGTGTCGCAGCGGGTCCCACTCGTTGGCTGGACCAAAGACCCACGAATGGACGTCGGCCTTGAGCCAGGCGCTGCGGATGGCGGCGGCGTACTGCGGGAGCTGCTTACCCACCAGAAAGTCCCGATCGGGAGCGTCGGGATGATCGATCATCCACTGTTTCAGGAGCTGGTACTGATCCAGCAGCTTCTGCTGATCGACCTGATCGGCCGCGCTGTATTTCTTCATCAGCGACTCAGGCGAGGCGCCATTACGCAGCGCGGCCAGCACAGGCTGTTGATCCGCCTTGTCGAACCGGGGCATCCAGGGAGTGAAATTCACCATCACGAGCCGCGTCGCGATCGGGCCGGATCCCATGACCACCTTGATGGAGGAACCGGGATCGGCAAAGAGGATCGCCACCGGCTCAACGAAGTTCTGCCATGATTCCAAATGCGCCGTCGACACGCCATAGCGCTGTGGATTGCTGTCGGTCTGCGCATCATATAGATTCAGATCGGTTAGCAGGGTCATCGATTGAGGGTCAACCAGCCCGTACATCGACACACTCGCGCAGCGGAACAGGACGACCGTCGCCTCTTTTTGCGCAACCGTCATCTGGATGGAAATAGGATAGTTCTGGGCGCCATTGACACCCTGGTCGGGAGCGTAATCAATATTGCCGTCGGCATCCAGGTGATAACCCTCGAGATCCGTGCTCCGGTTGTATCCATAGGCGGTGAGCGGCGCCACTCCGATAAAATTAAAGTGTCCATTGTGCGGCACAAGCTCAATGTCGTCCCCGCGGACACCCGTGAGACTCTGATTACCATTAACAAGAATGGCGAGCGATCCTGGAATCGGCGTGTTCGGAACGAAGCTCTTCGTCGGCACGTACTTGACGATCCGGCCGTAGAGTGTGGCGAAGCCGCCTTGCAGGTTCATCCTGCCAAAGTTAGCCGGCTGCGTCAGCGGCAGCTTGATCTCACCGTTCTTATCCGGTTGATTGCTGTCATTGAAGATGTCGTAATAGATACAGCTAAGGAGCTTCGCCTGCTTGAGGATATTGTCCATACGCAGCCGGTCAATAGTGTCCGATGGCGTATCAACGAACGGCCGCGTATCACTTGTGGTCACAAAGCCGACGCCGATGCCGCCCGCCATGGTAACCGGCTCGTTATCCAGCGCCAGTTTGCCAGGTATAAAGTTGCGCCAGCTCTTACCGGAGATCGGATTCACCCCATCGGCGAAGTTCTTATCCTTGTCCTCACCGATAAGCGGCGCGATCTGCTGCACGTTTTCACGAATAGACCGGGCGAAGTCCGAGAAATTGCGTTGGATATCCTCCCGCATGTCGTAGAACATGCCCTTATAAAAAACGCCTACCTGCTGATTCCGGCTGGAGAGATCCAGAGCCGTGAACGCGTACCAGCGATTATGGGTATCTTTTGGAGCCGGCGCGGGTACCGGAAAGGCGTGATTAGGCGTGATCGCCAGCAGCGCCGCCCAGACTACGGCCGCGATGCCTATCCAGATTCCGAGCACCACGCGATCAACTCTCGTTGGCACGTGCGGCGCCTCGCCCTCGGGGGCGCCCCATCCCATGACCCGCTGGAGCGACGAGTAGATGCCAAGCCCGAAGATAACAACAAGAACGATAAATATCCAGATGCTATTGGTACCCACCCAGGTTCGGAAGCGCTGACCCATGGGGGGGCCCTCTAACTTCGAAAAATGAGCTTCGAGATACTGGCGGATTCCCGTTAACGCTTCGAAATGCGCCCCATCAGCAATGAAGAGGACGGTGCGGGCCGGAGGGTGCTTGACATAGGTACGGGCAAGCGCAAGGAATGTCGCTATACCGGTAGCGCTCTCGGCGCCCGGCGAGAGCGTAGGCACCGTGGACATGTCATCGTAGTACGACTCAACGACGATCTCCTGCCGTCGAACGGCGGGATCTGAGGATACGCCCGGAATGATCCCCACAATATTGTGGCCCTGCACGTTCTTCCAGCGCATGCTGCACTGAAGGTTCACGTTGGGCAGCGCGCCCTGAACCGATCCCCTCGCCATGGCCCGCAGCACGGCGCCATCGGCACGGGAGATGAAAAATCGCGGGATCTGGAGAGGGAGCTGAACCCACTTCGTCTCGGCTTCCCCGCGAAGCATCTGGACAGGCTCAATGAAAATGACCGCCTTCGCGCCCAGTCGTGGCGCGTTGAGCCAGTCGGCGGCCGAGTTGAAATCGAGCAGAACTATCGAGCCCTGTACCTGCCGGTCGTCGAATGCCGTGAGCTTGCCGCTGCCACCATCGATAAGCGGCGCCGTTATACCGCCAGGCGGAAGCTGTGAGGTGCGAACCTGGTTGGGCCAGAGCGGATAAACGCGGAACGGATGACCACCAACGGTGAGGGTTGAAGTCCCATCTTCCACCGGAATCGCCACCGTAAAATTCTCGCGATGGACTTTGCTGAGGCCCGCGCCGCTCATCGCGTTCTGAACGTAGTTCGCCGCCCGCTCATAGCCGGGATATCCAGGGATGCGGCTCGGCAGAGCCGCTAGGTCGCTGACCGTCTTTTGGAGCTCAGAAAGCTTAATCGTGCTCGCGATTTTCACATACTCTCGGCCGCGGCCCTTCGTGGGACTGAGAACTGGCAGCGTGTCGGCCGCGAGTCCGGCGCTCGGAGCGATCAAAACCATCAACCCGGCGAACGCAGCAACAATCGCCCGGGACGCGAGCGATACGCGAGCGGCCGCAAAGACCGACGCGAGCGACGCGCGAGCCGCCTGAAATACGAGCGATTGCGAACGTGAGGCGCCAAACTTCATGCAGGAATCTCCGCGCCCGTACGGACGCATCCAATAAAAACACGGGGAACCACTCTAACCGGCGGCGGTCGAAGCCCGCCGGTTTGCCGCTGTAGCCCCTCCTTCGACGGACAACAGCCGTAATCCTCCTGAAATCAGTTACAGGATTAGGAACGAAGTTGGGAGCGAGCAGAACAGGGCATCCAACAGAGACGCCCGGCGCCAGCGCCGTACGCGGCGCCGGGCCGCATCCGTGAACAACTCACGCGTCTCCGGCACGGCTCTAACCAACCATTCGACTCGACAGAACCTACGCAGGTTTCGCGGCCTCTTCCGCCTCGTGCAGCATCCGGGTCTCTTCCTCCGAGTGTTCCATCTTGGCCAGGCGTTCTCGCCAGCGATAGATCAGCAGCGCCCGGTGCGCCTGACGAACGGTGCAGCCGTAAGATTCGGCCAGCAAGTGATGGAGAGCATCGTCCGGAGGAGCGTCGGCGGAAAGATACTCACGGTACGCTCGCTCCAGATTGGCGGTGGTTTCAACCGGGATCGGAGGGATATGATTCAACGGCCGAAGATCGTCGTGAAGCTGGTCAATCCAGTTCATCACCGCCGGCTCGGGCAGATTAAGATCTCGGGCTAATTGATCCGAAAGCTCCTGCAGGGCGATGCGGGATCCCTCGGGCGCATCCTGAACATGCCGCGAGTAGGCTTTCTCTATACGAAACTTCTCGGCGCGGCTGAGCTGGCGCGGATCGTTGTGGTGGATGCGCCACTGACCGACCTGCAGTATAACGGCGGTCTGGGGGATTCCCATCTCCTTCGCGATCTGGCGCCGGCGGCCGCCGCTCGGCCGCGCTCCGAGCTCGATCATCCGGTGGTACCGGTCGCCGATTTCTTTTCGCTGCTCGGGTGTAAGCTGTGCCGATTGCTGCCGGAGATGCGCGCCATGAAGCCGCGCCGTAATCTCATGTACCACCTGGCGGTCAAGCCCAAACTCGAGGCAGATGCGTTCGTTAATATCCTTCAGCGCCGTGCCGGGCTCGCCCGCGTAATACTCATACGCGTGCTCAATCGATCGGCGAAGGCTCTCGGAGATCCGCGCCGAAGCGGGTTTTTCCGTCCCCGCCGCGACATGGTCGCGGCCATCGCCAGCGCCGCGCTCCCGAGAACTCGGCGCCGGCCGCGCGGGAACGGCCGTTTTTGAAGAGGCGCCTGTTATTGAAGAGGTGTTCGCTCTTAAGGAAGTGGCCGCATTGGAATCGGAAACATGCCGGGCCGCCGGCGCAGAGCGAGGACTCGGCGCTACCGGTTGCGCCGCAGGGGTTGTCTCTGCCGGCGCCGAGCTCCGGTCGCCCGGCGCCGGCGGCCGCGAAGGCGATTTCGGAGAGCGATACCCGATCCGCTTGGCGCAGCGCGCGCAGTACGGCGTCTCCTTGACCGGTCCGAAGAAGACTTCACTGCACAATTTGCATTCACTTCGAAACGTCATCGCCCCACTCATTACCGTTCTCCCTCCCGCACACTCACCCTCTCACCCTCTCACCCTCTCACCCTCTCACTCTCTCACTCTCTCACGCACCCTCTCACTCTCCCACCTTCTCACCCTCTCACCCTCTCACCCTCTCACCCTCACCCTCTACCCTCTCACCCTCTCACTTACCTCTATGCGAGAACCACCAGCCGAACGCGAGGGCGCCCAGAAGGGCGCCGGCGTATAGGAGCGCGAACAACTCATCACGCTTGAACCTGAACTCGGCCACGTTGGGAAGAATCACAGCGATCGCCATTGGCACGACGGCCGGGACAGACCATCCGGCGAGGAGCACGCCAACCATCGCTGCAAAGAGAAGCGCCCACATCAACCAGGCGGTCTTGACCGGATTCAGGTTGTGCCGATGCGCCAGCGCGAACATAATGCCTATAAAAACGTAATCGCCAGGTCCGACGAGCGGAGTGAGATGGCCCAAATGAGGCAGGTGTACCGATACCCGCTGATGCAGCGCCGGCATGTGGGTGATGATCGCGCGCGTTGTGCCAAAGTTGACTCCCCAGAAGTCGACAGCCGCGCCGACGAGGGCGCCTGCCGCCACCAGATTGCGATCCTTAAACGCCGGCGCCACTGCTCGGCCCAGGAAGGCGGCGCCGAGCGCCAGCGACAACTCTCTCACCGCGACGTAAGGAGTGATCCACCATGCGTGAAGATTGAGCCAGCGCACGGGCGCCGCGAACGTGAGCAGCGCCCATGCAAAAGCGAACGCGGCCATGAGCGCGGCGGAGAGCGCGGGCGGTGTGGGGGCGCGGGCAGCCAGGAATGTCACCCAAATGCCGGCGGCTAACGACGCGGCCACAAGAATGAGAGACGCCGCCGCCGACAGATGTCCGCGCATCGCCCAACGGGCCAGCGGCGGAAGGTAGATCATCTGAAGGCCAAATAGAGCAAGATAGGCCGCCGCGGCAAGAAAAAGGGCTGGCTCTACCGCACGAGGCATGCCGGCCGCCGCGCTGTAGCCGTTTCTGGCGCCAGGACTAGATCTGAGTTTAGCTTGAGGTGGCAGAGTCCAAATCCCCTTCTGCAGCGCCGGCGCGGTCGCGGCGCCAAAAAGTAAGACGCCGCAGTATCGTGTTCGGTTCGGCTCAGTTGAAGGCGCCGGCCGCGCCGAGTCCTCTATGTGTCCGGGAGCGGCTAAGATATAATAATAACCTGCATTAGGGGGTGACTACTCACAGTTGACGGGAACCGCTGTCGGCGTCGCAAGGATTTCGAGACCTTAATGGGGAAATCGGGTCCTGAAGTATAGACCTCCGCCGCAGATCAGCCGCAGCGGCCCTGGCGTCGTGGGCGCGCCGGAACAGCAATGCTCCGCGGTCAGAGGATGGCAGGTGATTCGGAGTCGAAGACTTCGAAAAGAGAAAGACAGCAGGGAATGATAAATCAACGTATCTCTTTAGCAGTCGCGAGCGCAATTCTCGTTCTGATCATGGCGGCCGGCGCACTGAAAGTCCGTTATGCGGTCGCCGACCGGAATTATGCGCTCGCGGAGCGAGTACAGGGACGGGACCAGGTGCGGCGTCTCGAGCGAACGCTGGATCTGAAACCGGGACTGACGGTGGCACGGCGACAGCTCGCTGCCGACCTCGAATCGCTCGGGCATTACGATCGCGCGCTCACACAGATTGGTCTGCTCATACACAGCCGTGATCACGGAAAGACCAGTCTCTGGGATCTCCGCGAGCAGCAGGGCGAGGCGCTCTATCATCTCAGCAAGTTTCAGGACGCCGCCTCCGCTCTCCGCCTCGCCATCCTCGAGCGCCCGGGCGCCGGCGTCAGCCATCTATACCTGGGTGAATCGTACGACGGATTGGGCGACACTTCGGCCGCCGAAAACGAATACCGGATCGCCATCAAGCGCAGCCCCGGCGATGAGCGAGCTTATCTGCGGCTGGGCGCGCTGCTCGTGAGCCGCGGACAAAGTGCCGAAGCTATGGACCTGGCGAAACAGATGACGGCTCGCGGGCCGGAGTTGGCGATGGATTGGCACAGGGTGATCGCCGACAACGCGCTCCGGTCCGGAAAACCAGACGTCGCTCTGCACGAGACTCGCCTGGCAGCCCGGGCCAACCCAAAGGCCACCTGGCCCCTTCTCCAGGCAGCCGCGATACTGGTTTCCGAGCGAAAGCCGGCGGAAGCGGTTCATGAGGCGTCACAGGCGGCGAAGATCGCGCCCGCTGACCCGACTGCCGCGCTGGCGCTGGCGTCGGTTCTGGAATCCGACCAGCAGTGGGATCGATCGGTAGAGGTTTATCGCGCGGTGGAGAAACGTCAACCGCAGGCGTTCGCCCGGTGGGTTGCGGCTGCCCGCGGCCCGCAGGAGAGCAACCCGGCCGTGGTTCTCTGGCAAGAGCATCTGGAGACGACCATCAATCCGGGTGACGTGCATTTGATGGGGCCGGACAGCGAGCCGGGCATTCAGCAGGCGTGGTACGCCGGAGACCAGGGCGAGCATCTTCTAAACACGAACACAGCGAACGCTCTCTTCCTGCAGGGCGCTCTCGCGGAAACGCGCCATGATTATACCGGCGCCGGGCAGTTCTTTGAAAACGCTCTGCACTACATCCCAACTGCCGAGTCGACGCACAATACCCCGTTCACCAATCACCTGAGAGAGGCGATCGAGGGGAGCATCGACGCCGTGCTTCAGACCCAAATCTCAGGGAGCCCCGTAGAACAGTAGCGGACGGAGGACGAAGGACCGAGGACGGAGATCTTCGCACCCCTTGCCCGCGCCTCGTACCTTCTGGAGGTCGATTGGTGTCCACAACTTCTACTACTGCCGTGAGTGGTCAAACTTTATCGATGCCTCCGGCCGCTGAGTGCGGGGAGGGAGCGCAGACCGTTGGTCGGATGCTGCTCCACTCCTCCTCGCGCTTTTCGGAAGAGGTCGCCATCCGATACAAGTTGAAGGGCGAGTACCGGTCCATCTTATATCGCGAGCTCTATGCACGGGCGCTGTCGATGGCTCGCGGCTTCCTCGCAATTGGAATCGAGCCGGGTAACCGCGTGGCGATCCTGTCGGAAAACCGTCCTGAATGGGGCTTTGTAGACCTGGCGTGTCAGCTTCTTGGCGTATCGGACGTTCCCATTTATCCGAGCCTGCCATCGGTGCAGGTAGAGTATATCCTCAATGATGCCGGCGCCCGCGCCATCGTGGTCTCCGACGCGGCGCAGCTCAAGAAGATTACCGAGGCGTGGCCGCGACTCAAGTCGCTTGAGACGGCGGTAGTCATGGATGGGAAGACTTCGGACGACGAGCGGGTTCAGGGGTTGGACGAGATGGTACGCCGCGGCGAGGAGAGTGACTTCGACGAGACGAAGGTTCGGGAGCTCTGCGAGCGCGTGGCGCCTGACGACCTCGCTAGTGTTGTATACACCTCGGGCACGACGGGCGATCCCAAGGGCGCGATGCTCACCCATCAGAACTTCATGAGCAACGTCAACAGCGTGGTAAAGATCCTTCAAGTTCATCCCAATGATGTCTTTCTCTCCTTTTTGCCGCTTAACCACGTGTTCGAGCGGTTGGGCGGCTACTATCTTCCGATCCGGACTGGCGCCACCATTGTCTATGCCGAGAGCGCGCTGCGCGTAAAGCAGAACTTGCCCGAAGTACGGCCCACCGTTATGATTGGCGTGCCGCGGCTCTACGACGGTCTAAAGGATGGGGTTTTGACCACCCTGGCGAAGGCGCCTGAGAAACAGCAGAAGCTGTTCCGCTGGGCGACCGCTGTCGGCGCCAAACGGGCACAGGCTCTCGAAGCCGGTCGATCACCGGGCATTGTGACAGCGCTGGAGTGGGCGGCCGCGGATCGTCTTGTTCTCCGCCGGGTGCGAGAGAAGATCGGCGCCGACCGGCTCCGGTACCTGGTCTCCGGGAGTGCGCCCCTACCCCGCGCAACAGCGGACTTTTTGCTATCGATTGGTATTCCGTTTTTGGAGGGCTATGGTCTCACCGAGACTTCGCCGGTGGTATCCGTCAACCGTCCCGAACATTTCCGTGTGGGGTCGGTGGGAACCGCCATTCCGGGCGCCGAGATCAAGATCGCCGAGGATGGCGAGATCCTCTGCCGCGGCCCAAACATCATGAAAGGCTATCTGAACAAGCCCGAGGCGACGGCGGAAGCTATCGACGCCGACGGGTGGTTTCACACCGGCGACGTAGGTCGATTGGATGACCAGGGTTTCCTGTACATCACCGACCGGAAGAAGGACCTGATCGTGCTGGCGACCGGCAAGAAGGTTGCGCCCCAGCCAATAGAAGGCCGGCTCAAAGCAAGCCCATTGATTCGAGAGGTCGTTGTGCTGGGTGACCGGATGAGTTCCTGTGTAGCGCTGGTCCTGCCGGCGATGGATCGGCTTGCCGAAGAGGCGCGCAAACAGGGCTGGAAGTTCGAAAATGACCCCGAATTGTGTGCGCTCCCGGAGGCGAAGAAGCTGATTCGACAGGAGATCGACAGGCTCTCCGGCGACCTCGCCGAGTACGAACGGATTCGCAACGTCGCCCTGATCGACCGGGAATTCACCGTTGAATCGGGCGAGCTGACCCCCAGCTTAAAGGTCCGGCGTAAAGTCGTCATGGAGAACTACGCCGACGTCATCAAGGGGTTGGGATAGACGATTGTAGGAGCCGAATCCCTTCGGCGATTTACGAGCGACGATCACCGGGCCGATTGTAGGAGCCGAATCCCTTCGGCGATTTACGAGCGACGATCACCGGGCCGATTGTAGGAGCCGAATCCCTTCGGCGATTTACGAGTGGCGATGGGGCCGACGGCGTGAGCGAATTTCAAGCGCAGGAATACAAGTATGTCTGATGCCGCTCATAAAATGACATTCGAGGAGTTTATGAAGCTCCCGGAGGAGGACACACGCTATGAGCTGATTGATGGGCGTCGGGTAACCCTCGTGCCTCCTTACATGCCACACTCACACGCGCAGACGACGCTCGTGACAAAGATCGGAGTGTACCTGGGCGAGAATTTCGCGGGCTTCTTCGGCGTAGAACTGGACTTCCCGACGCTTCCGTTTCATGGTCGCCGCCCCGACGCGATATATTTCGCGCCTGATCGCGTGACGGAGGCGGACTGGCAGCGCGGATATCCACTGCATGCGCCGGACCTGGTCATTGAGATTGTATCGCCGGATGACCCAAAGCGGGACTACGTTGTGAAGCGGGCCGAATACGCTCGCGTGGGGATCCCTAACTACTGGATCGTGGACCCGGCCGCGCAGCGGGTTGAGGTATTAACGCTCGGCGCGAACGGCGAGTACCTGGTCGAGCGAGAACTCGGCCCGGACGACGTTCTGACCAGTTCGCTTTTTCCCGGTCTCGAAATCCCTCTCGCTCAGGTGCTTCGTAATCGCTGAACGTTTGGCGCCGCTCGCACCACGTCTCAAGCCCGCTTTTACTTGACTCTCAGGTCAAAAGCTTGTAGTATAAGGACATACCGTGGTGGGTATAGCTCAGTCGGTTAGAGCGCCTGTCTGTGGAACAGGAGGCCGTGGGTTCAAGTCCCATTACCCACCCTTATCGAAGCCCTTCGGATGCGATTCCGGGGGGCTTTTTCTTTAGAGTAGATGGCCGGCGCTGAGACGCTCCACGAACGCGATATGTTCGGGCGAGTCAAGGCCCTCGTTCAGCACCTGATGGACGCGAGCCGGGTCACCTGCGAGCAGCGCATTCGGATCGAGCCATAGGCCGGGGAAGACTTCGCTGCGATAGACGCCATCTTCCCCCGGCTCCAGCCGCTCATAACGGCCCTCGCGCAGCCGGAACCAATCCACGGCGCCGTCACGGACCCGCCAGACAACATACTCCTGTACGCCATTCCGGCGGTAGGCGTTCAACTTATCGTGCAAATCGTAGCTGGCGCTGCTCGCCGCTACTTCCACGATCAGCTCAGGCGCGCCCTCGACATAGCCATCATCACCGACACTCGCCTGGCCTCCCACACTCGTGTCGAGGAAGAGCTGAGCGTCCGGCTGCGGCATGTTATCCGTATCGAGCCGGACAGACCCGTTGTCCGATGCGTGGACTCCCGGCGTCCTGGCGCGATAACGGCCCAACCAGCCCACGACATCGGCATGCGGCTGCCCGTGATGATCCGTGCGGACGCGTGGAATTGTGTAAACAACTCCCTCAATAAGCTCCGCCTTTTTCAGATCCGGCATTGCGTCGTACCGCCGCTCAAACTCCTCCCGTGTCAGCCGGTCCCCATTCTCCAGAAGCGGCAGCAAGTCTGAAGGCTGCGGCGCGCGGGCCGGTCTCTGTGCGATGTTAACGGTCATTCGCTCCACCCCATTGGGTTGTAGGTTTTTCTCTCCGGAACTGATTGGAGGTCGGCGCTGCCTCGCCCGCTCCGGCGGCACAGCGATTCCAGCGCCCGATGAAGAGTGTAAACTCTCCAGAGAGTTCCTTCCTCATCATACCATTGCGCCTTGCTCACAATGTCGATGGCTCGACAACGTGTGCCCCCCGGAGGCCTTGGCGCCCTCGGTCGGCACCGTGAAGACGGCCCTCAGATTGGAGCGGCGATCTGCCGGCTGCTACAGAGCTGCTGGTGCTTCCGTTGGGCGATCAATGATTTCGAATCGCTTCACCTCTTCAATCCGACCGACGCGGATGCCTCGTTTCAGGATCCCATGCACAAGCACGATACGCCGGCTCTTCATGTGAGCTTCATCAGCGATCGCGCACTGGTCCGCAGAGAGCGAGGCCCTTGCGGTCAGAGCGTCTCCATCCTCACCGAGCAGCGAAAGAATCACATCCCCCGCGCGGCGACCACTCTCGTCTACGTCGCCATCGAGACCTTCTACGGTCCCGACTAACAACTGGGACCGGCCCTCCGGGGCGGGGGCCTGAGGCGCTCTGCTAACTTCTCGATCTGTGGAAAGTACTCCGATGGGAACGATACCTGGACAGGAACATCATGGGGCGGAGGTTCAGATGGATCGGCCGCCCAGCTTACTGAGAGGTCCACCCTCCCACGGTCGGGCCGCATACGAATCAGCGCGTCACAAAGGTTCCAGCTAAGGGTTGGCTGCTCGCGATTCTTCCGGACAAGCTCGTCCATGCTATCTTGTTCAATGCTCCCGGCCAGGTCCGAGGTCGCCCTCATCAGCAGTGTGGTAGTCTGGCGCACGAACGAGCGCGGGGCTGGCGCCGGATCAAACAGGGTTGGCGTCGCGGGCGGCTCGTCGATGGCGCTCAGCGGACAAAGGATCTTGATAACGTAGCTCCCGAGTTCCGTTTGACCTGCCAGACTGGCCCTGACCAACTGTTCGGCCTGACTACGGCTGAGCCTTGGATGGTAGAGCGCGGGGCTGACCACCGATGAGGCAGCCGCAAGCAAAGCCCGACGGGCCCCTTCGCGCAGGCTGATATCGGCTGCAAGCGACAACTGCCCACCCTGCGTCTCGGGCCCGACGACGCGAAATCTGAGAGTATCTGCGTCCGGATGTTGAAGGTCGGCGAGCAACTCCTCGGGCTCACGGCTTTCGATATCCGCGAAGCGGCGCACCACGTCCAGCATGGCTTCCTCGTAACCCGGCGTCCCGGCGTCCATCGGAATCTGGACCTGTCGGAGCCGCTCCGTCCCATGATTCAGTACCCATTGTCGACCCGGGACTCCTGATATCGGCTGCCAGTTACGCGACTCTGCGTAGTTGCGCACTTCGAGAGGGCGGAGGGCTGAAGCGAGTTCCAGCATTCGCTGACTACGGTTCATATCGGAGGTCCTCAAGGTGGGCGAGACGGGACAACAGAGCGATGAGATCCTCCGGCGAAAAGGGTTGGTCTTCCGGAAGATAAACCGTTTGACCACTTTCGTTTGCGGACTCGGGGGCGCCCTTGAGACTCGCCCAGTACGCGCAGCGCTTCAGGACGAGTTGCTCCTCCGTATGCTTGAGCCATTCCCTCGCATTCTCGGGAAGAAACAGTACGACCAATAACCTGTGCGGCAGCACCGTTTCCGCTCGCAGCCTATCGTCGCGCTCTACGCCTTTCAGAAAGAAGGAGCGTCGGCCAGCCCGCGCATCGTGGGCTTTGATTGTCGCTTTCATCTGCACGTGTACGGAGAAGTCTGTTAGCGTCGCGTCATTACCGAAGTCGCGCGTTACGTGCAGCGTCGCGTCTACCCCGGCCGCGTCGAGCTATCGACCCGCTGGTTGGCAGGACACCCCGGCACTGGCGGCGACCGCGTGTAGGTTGGCGTAGCTCAGCTCGGCCTCAATGTCCTGTTGAGTCATCGATTCTCGTTTTCTGCTGGCGTTGTGGACTTACAAGATCCGGGCAAGCTCTGGTAAACATGATAATGGTGACGACCTCAGAATGCGCACCGGTCAGTTAGTCATTCCGGCGTTCGCACGAACTGCTACGAATGGAACATCTCTGTCCAACAGATTGCGACCCCATCTGTCACTATAGAATGAGACAAGCGGTCATAGCTCAGAATCGATAGCGATATGACAGTGGTGAACGGCCGAAGTGCTCTCTCTTCCGTTCACCTTCTCGCACTGCGGATTCCGCTAATGGCCTGAGTCCCCACGTTGAGCTGCAGCGTCACGAGGCGCCCGCCGGCGCCCTGACAACCCGGAATCCTGTGCAAAATCCCAAAAGCCGAGCGCCCCCAGAATCGACCCGGCTGCTCACCCCAGGTTCAGCGGGACGGAACCTCGCCGTCGCTATCGCCAAGATCGGCGTCGATGAGGCTGAAGGCCTCGAGCGCGGCCTGGAGGTCTTCGACGATTTCGCGGGCGAGGATGTCCGGGTCGGGCAGGTTGGCGCTGTCTTCGAGGCTTTCATCTCGCAGCCAGAAGATATCAAGACTGACCTTGTCCCGCGCCATCAGCTCATCGTAGCTGAAACTGCGCCATCGCCCTTCGGGAGTGCTCTCACTCCAGGTAGGGACGCGCTCCTCCCGGTTTTCGGGCCGGCAGCAGGCCACAAAATCGTCGAGATCCTGCCGCTGCAGCGGATTGGTCTTGAGCGTGAAGTTCTTGTTGGTGCGAAGGTCATATATCCAGAGGTTCCGCGTCCAGTGAGTTTCGCTGGCAGGCCTCCGGTCGAAGAAGAGGACGTTGGCCTTGACGCCCTGGGCGTAGAAGATGCCGGTGGGCAGCCGGAGCAGCGTGTGGACATCGCACTCCTCCAGCAATTTTCGGCGGATGGTTTCACCGGCGCCGCCTTCGAAGAGAACGTTATCGGGGACGACGATCGCAGCCCGGCCGTGAGGCTTGAGTAGCGACTTCACGTGCTGCAGGAAGTTGAGCTGCTTATTGCTGGTGTTGGCCCAGAAGTCGTCCCGGACATAGGTGAGGGATTCGGACTTCGCCTCGTCACCGTCGCTGATGACCGTGATGCTGGATTTTTTGCCGAAGGGCGGATTGGTGAGGACCATGTCGAACCTGATGCCGGGATCGCTCCTGAGAGCGTCGTCAACGCGGATAGGGCATTGATCGCCTTCGATGCCGTGTAGGACCAGGTTCATGGCGCAGAGGCGGGCCGCGCTGTCTACAATCTCCCAGCCGTGGAGGGCATTCAGGCGAAGGTGGTTTCGCTGATCGCGGTCGAGTTGATTGTGATGGGCGATGTAGTCATAGGCGGCAAGAAGAAAGCCCCCGGTCCCGCAGGCGGGATCGCAGATCAGGCTGTCCGGCTGCGGCCGCATGACATCGACAATGGCCCGGATGAGCGGGCGCGGCGTGAAGTACTGGCCGGCGCCGCTTTTGGTATCCTGGGCATTCTTTTCCAGAAGCCCCTCATAAGCGTCGCCCTTGACGTCGGCGTCGAGATTGCTCCACTGCTCTTTGTCGATGAGTTCGGCAATGAGGCGGCGGAGCTTGGCCGGGTCCTGGATCTTGTTCTGGGCCTTCCTGAAGATGACGCCGACCATGCCCGGCTGCTTGCCGAGATTCTCTAAGGCGCGCCGGTAATGGGCCTCCAGCTCGTCGCCATCCAGGGACACAAGTGAGGGCCAGTCATAATCGGCGGGTATGGCCGAGGGGTGACTCCAGGGCGGAAGCGTCTTCTCGTGGGCCATTTTGAGGAAGAGCAGGAAAGTGAGCTGCTCGACATAATCGCCATAGGAGAGGCCGTCGTCTCGGAGGACGCTGCAGTAATTCCAGAGTTTCTGGACGATCTGGGCGGAGCCGTTTTGCATCCTGGAATCCCGCTCCTATTCGAGGCCGAGATCAATGCCGGCCTGGGTGACGACTCTCTGTATGTCCATCATCTCGATAATCTTCCCATCCTTCACGCCAGTGACTGTCACGGTCTCGTTCCACAATGACCGGACGATCTCACCGATTCCCTCGGGCACGATGATTATGTGCTTCGCGTTGCGCGAGTCGACCAGCGTAATGCGCTCAGAGGTCGGCTGAGTGGCGTCGGCTCGCTGGAGGAGCCCTGTGATCTGGACACGTTCAGCTCTGGGATTGATGTTGTCAGCCGGCGGTGGGAGGGGGAGGTCCTGGGGCGTTCGCACGAGCTGCACCCTGGTCCCAGTTCCGGCATGTTGGGACGTAAAGCCCACGAGCTTGACCTCGCGTCCATCAGGCGCGATCTGTCTGAGCAGTGCGATAAAGTTCCGGTAATAGGCCGGCTGATCGATGCGCTGCTGCAGCTCGCGCTCGCGGCCCTCGCTAGCGAGCTGGAAGCAGGCTAGAAATTCGGGGATGACATCCGGTTGTGGGTTATCAAGATTCAATGCCATCTGCGCGGATGGACGCCCAACCCGATACGTTACGGCAAAGCTCGCGGCCCGAGGGGTTGAAAGATAGAGCTCAGTCTCTCGGCTCACGCTCGAGCTCGCTGGTCCACGCTCCTGGAATACCCGTCCCAAAAGGCGCTCTGCGGTGCGACGGAGCAGCCCGCTGGTATGCCGCACCCGATCGACGAATTCCTCGCTGCGCGCGAAGCCATGCCCGATGCCCGGGCCAGCCATCGTGAATTGCATATCGCGCTCTGCGAGCACGATACCTTTCGTTTCCAGGTGGCGTGCGAAGCTGGCGCGGTCTATTACCACACGGAGTTCCTCTGCGATCTCGGGTGGGGGGTAGCCGGACAGGCCGGCAGCGGCGAGACGCTCGGCCTCACGAAGTTGCCCGCAATCCATTGCCAGCGTGGCTGCGCTGCGGTACAGCACTGAGCGCGTGGGCTCCGACTCGCCTGTAGGTGGCACAAGCGACGCGGCAGCGGCTTCCTCGGCCATTGCCTTCTCAAAGAACTCGCGCGCGCGTTCCGGCTGACCGATGGCGCGTGCGCGCAGCGCTTCATCTACCAACTCCATCGCGTATCTATGGCTGTCGAGGATAGAGGTCACTTTTGCACCAGTCTCGTCTCAGGTCTGCTAAACTCGGTGACCGCAACATAGGCGGGAAAGGTTCCATCGGTTGGCCGGGTCTGCGCCAGCTTCTCTTTCACCCGGCGGCCGATGGCCTGTTCGTCTCCTGCCCGAATGCCAGATACCTCAAGCCGGGCTTTGTGCTGGAACGGCTCTGCATCCGGCTGCCCCAACCAGTAATCGAATCCTGTGCCCCGACGGGAACGCTCGATGACACAATGAGGGGTTAGCTCGCGGATGAGGAGGAATGCGAGAGCGCACGCCCCCAACTCGGTTGCCTCTTCTCTTTTCCCATAGGTTCGCCGCATCCCGGGGGTCACCTCTGGGCGGCTGACGATCGCTTTCCCATCTTCTATACCCTTAACGGTAAGGATGACCGAAACCCCGTGGCCCTGCTCCTCCAGGCAGACTGCCGCGGCTTCAGCCATTGTGTTACACATCGGCGCAGTGAGCGCTGTCACACCCAGTGCGAGCCGGCCCAAGTCGAGTTGCCACCGAGGCTCAGCGTCCGTCGCGTCCGAATCAGTCATGCAGTTATACCCTTCAAGTACCCAGCGCGTTCAATCGGCAGCGGCATCCGGAGAGATGTGCGATGCGCCCGGCCCGTGCCGCTCGTCATTGAGATGAGAGCGTTACTCAGACTCCATCAACTCGATTTCGCGAGGCGTATACGCGAGGACAATTGATATGCCCTGGACATCGGCGCCGAGCTCTTCCTCGAGCACAGCGTGAACGTCCTGCTGGCGGTCAAAATGGTCTTTATCATTGAAGCCATCCCACGTGATCTGCCCATTCACGCGCTCGGCGCCATAAAAGCGACCGACATTCACGTCGGCCCCCGGGAAACGCCGCTTCAGGATTTCCGTTACACGATCCGCGAGGGTATCTTTCGTCCTTGCCATTTCTTTTCTCCCAATTGCACAATCCGATACGCCAATTCTATCAAACTTCGGCTGTAATTTTTATGGCGGTCGCCTTTCAGGCCGCGATCGATTCCCGTATTGTTAAGATAGCGCCACAACTCACGCTCGGGCCAGTAGCGCTGCTCGCATCGCCAGCGCACATTCAACTGTTCAAATACCTCTCCATACTCGATGTGGAGCTCGGCGGGAATGTGATCATAGAAACGGCTCGCCTTTGCGAGTTCACGCAGATCGTGACGAGGGTCGAATGAAACCGATACCCGGCGCAAATAGGCGCGCAAGATGCACTCAACCGCGATACCGGCGAAATAGTGCGCGTATGCAAACCGATCATGGTCATGCAGCCAGCGAGCCGAAGTCAGGTGCTCCAGCGCCGCAGAAAAATAGTGCTCGGCAGTCATTCGCATCGTTAATGTTTCCAGAGGATCTGAGACGCTTCTTCGTAACCGGCGGGTACGTAGGACGGGCCTCTGTTAGCGGGGCAGCATGCCCCATGCAGGTTTGAGTTCCATGCGCCGGGCCGGGACGCCGATCTCCGTGTATGAGGCGCGATTGACCGGATTTCATCGAATCGGCATTGCCGGCCAGTGACTGGCGAAGCGTTCGTGAAGCCGGTCGTAGAAGCCATCGTCGAGCCGGGCGAGGAAGATGCTGTCATACTATCCTCCCCAATTACTGCTCGAGCGGCAGGGATAGCTGGGGAGCGCCGCCGCGTTTGCGGCGGTTCCTCTTCCCGCTGCTCTTGTCGGGCGCCGATTCGCCCCTCATGCGCTCCGCTCGGATGCGTTCCAGCAGGACGCTGGCCGGCTCATCGTTGGGGTCCTGCGGAACGAGGTTTCCCTCGAAGGCCCGCTTCAGGATGGACTGCCGGAGGCGCTCCGCTCGCTTCAGATTGGCTTCGACCCCGGCTTCAAGTCCGTCGATGATGGAGAGCCGGCGGTCTACCTCGGCGACAATCCGGTGTTGTTCGGCGACTGGCGGGAGCGGAAAAACGAGCGCCTTAAGCTTCGTGCCATTCACATTAGCTTGGCCTACTTGCTGAATAACCACTGAAGCGACCCACAGCCTACCGAGGGTAGAGTTTACGAAATAGGAGAGATAGTCTGGATGACAGCCGGGCAGCAATTCTAACGCGATTAAGTATGACGCGTAGGAGCACCTTGTCGGAGTGCCCCGATAGACCGCGCATTTACCAACAAGTTCCGGGCTGTTGGTTCGATTGAAAAGCAGCTCACCTCCGGCGAGGAGCAGCTCTGGAAACTCTGCATGATTTTCAGGGAGATATTTGAGCGAGGATAGGTCCAGAGCCCCGCGCTGGATATTTCCCATTCTTAACACTGGAACGCCTTCTACGTCATCCGAAGTTTTTGC
>DASRZA010000010.1:0-4814 GCA_035686845.1 Armatimonadota bacterium
AATCACAAACGCTGGAGTTACGGGGCGCTCGTGCCGTTTCTGGGAGCGGCCGGGAGAGAGGGGAGTCAAAGGAAGAAGGATGAACCACAAAGGCTGAAGTTCTAGGCGCAGAGCGGGACACAGGATAGCGTGTTTTTGAACCCTCGAAGGAGGGTTTTGTGCCCGCAGAGCCCGGTTTCAACCGGGTCTGCAGCCGTGAACGCAGAGATCCAGAAGGATTTGCAGAGGGAAAGCATGAGAGCGTGAGACCAACGCTCAAACATTGGGCCCCTTCCCGCATCGGGAAGGAGTCGGGAGATTTTTCTCGCCGGGGACAGGTACGGTTGGATGGCGGTACGGGGTGGTTTCTCCGTCCTCCGTCCTTGGTCCTCCGTCCTCCGTCGAGCTTCGGGGAGCTTAGAAAATGACTGTGACGACACGGCTTGTGGGTGGGGATGTGGTACGGACGGCGGCGCGGGGGGCGGCGACGGCGCTCTCTTTTTGTTCGGGTCTGCTGCTCACGGTCTCCGACCGGCTGCAGCTCGATGAGGCAGTTGGCCGGATGCGGCGCGAAGCACCCGAAGGCGCCTCCACCGGACCCGTTGATCGGGTGGAGTTGGAGGGGTTCTTAGATTCGTTCTTCAAAGAGGCGGGTGCTGAACCGGACTTTCGATCCGCAGCCTTCGTTCTGGTGCGAGATGGTCATGTCTTTTTCGAAAAGAATTGGGGTAATCCGGTGAAAGAAGACTTAAATACCGGCGCGGCTCCATCTCATCCTCTCACCGGCGCCGCAGCGGGCGCTGAGCGGTTGGCCTTCGCCCTGCTGGACGCATGCCGATCAACCGGCCGCCGGGTCTATGAAGAGCTCCCACCCGGCCGCCTCTATCGACACTGGTTCACGCAGCATCCCACGGTTCCGGATCTCGTTTATGGCTTTCTGGAAACATTCACGCACAATCAACGGGCGCTCTTCCATACCGACGGCCAGAAGCGGCGGTCACTCCTCTATCTGCTGCCGGACCAGCGACTCGGCTTTTACCTGGAGATCGACGCCGACAACGAACGTGCCAGCTTCCACCTTCGAACCAGCTTCACACAGCGGTTTCTGGACCGATATTATCAATGACGGAGGACGGAGGACGGAGGCATGCGCTACGATCCAGGCGCGGGGGCCTGCGCCACCATACCTCTGGCAGCGCAGGCGTCGCGCCGGCGAACGCGAGCGCAAAGGGCAGCCGGACTCACACCACGTTCCCTACGTCTGGACGATCGCCTCGTTGAAGGCAGGGCCGTCAATGCCCGCGATGTTGAATGCCCTGACCGTGTAAAAGTATTTCGTGCCGGGGAGCAACTCGTCGGTGTCGCTGAAGCTCGTCTGATCGGCCGACGCTGTGAAAAGCGGCAGAAAGAGCGAATCAGATCCAGGCCCGCGAGCGACGTGGTAGCCCGCGGCGCCGCTGACCGCGGTCCAGGAGAGCAGGTTAGCGCCGTTCCCCTTCGCTGCCGTAAGCGACGGCGCCGCCGGGATGGCGGGTACCGGCATATCCTGGATAGTGAATGTTACCGGGGGCGCCGCGGTTTCGGGCTGAAACGGCTGTCCCGCGGCGGCGCCGCTAATGAGCCATGCTACCAGACTGTACTGACCCGGCGCCACGTAATTGCCCTGCTGGTCCCGCTGATCCCAGTCAACCGGGAACGTCTGCCTCTGTCCGGGCATAATAGGCTCGATCGCACAGCATGTCACAGTCTGGTACCCCGCTCCCTTTGTAAGCTGCCAGACGACCTCCCGCTCTGGCTACACTGTGGCGTCCAGTCCAGGAATCTCGACATACCCCGTCTGAGTTCCGGCGTTGGTCACTGTGAAGGTAGCATGGACTATCCTGATATAGGACGTCTTGTCAGTCGTCAGCGTAAACGCAAACCCTTACGATCCCGCAGACGTCGACGGCGGCGTCGCGTTACCGCCTCCGCTGCCCTGGCAACCGCACAACAGGAGCGCCGCAGCTAACATCCGCGTTCCAACCAGAGCCGCTCGCCGCGGCCCTCCCTCATTTGAAGCCTGCGTACTCCTCACGCTCCGAATCGTGCTTCTGTTCATCTTCGTGGTCCTCCTACGCTTAAACGAGAACGAAATGAGTAACGCTGACTGGCCCTCACGACGACGGCCACAGCAATTCGCATTCCGTGTGCGCGTCGATCCAGTAGCCAGCGCCGGGGTTGAGATAACCGCCGGAGGAGATCAACTGGCTGCTCTGGTCAAAAACATGGTTGTCAACCAGCCCGTTCGGATAGCTGCTTGCAGGGAAGCCGGGAACCGCGCCTGGCGTTGACGCCTCCAGCAGGGAGACGGTCAACGGCTGACCGTTATTGGGGTCGGGATAGCGCACGCGGAAGGTGTTGAGGTTCCACGGCGGAAGGCCCCAGGCGTTGATCGTGTTCTGGATGGCCGCGCTCGAAGCGGTGCGCTTGAACTTCACCAGGATCTGATCGGCGGCGTACTGCGAATTGCCCACCGTCAGTATCCGCTGCGGCATCGGAACCGGCCCATCCTCGGGCGCGGTGGGACCGGCGCTTTGAGCCGGAGGAAGTTGCGGGCCCGTCGCTAATGCGCGGCCGGCAGGCGTATCAGGCCGGGGGGGGGAGCTCATAGGTCACTCCGTTAACTACAACCGTGCCGTAGCTCGGACCGGCGTAAGCTGGCGCTATGATCGCCAGGGGAAACACGCCTAACAGCGCGCAAACAAGAGGAAGCGCGCGAGTCGAACAATCCATCAGAACAAGCCTTTCCATAAACGGCTCGACGGGACGAGTTATCGTCCAGCCATCATGGCTGTGTGGGGCGCCTGTGCGGGCGTCGCGCAGCGGGGTCCGGATTGCCGGATCGCGCAGCCCTGAGCGACAGGGAGAGCTTATGCACTGTAGTGGGATCGGTCAACCGGTTATTTTGAGTATGCGCCGGACGTCATATAAAGTCAAACGCGGCGACGCTGCCATGATCCGCCTCGCGCCTCGCGCCTCGTACCCCGCGCCCCGTACCTCGCGCCCTCTTACCCCCCCATCCGATTGCTGCTGTGGCCGGGGAAGATGGAGACGGACGGGTCAATGTAGTGCTTGGCGTGGCAGATCGCTACGGTGACTTCGCCGGCGCCGGTGGCGATTAATTTGAGTTTGCCGGGGAAGGTGACGATGTCACCCGCCGAGTATACACCCGGTATGTTTGTCTCCATGAAATCGTTGACGACGATGGATCCGCCTTCGATATTCAGCCCCCAGTCCCGAATGGGACCGAGGCTCGCCTTGAACCCGAGAGTGAGGAGCACGATGTCGCACGGGATGAACTGCTCTTCTTTCGTGCGATTCTCGAAGACCGTGACTCCTTCGATATGATCGTTTCCATGGACCTCTTTGGCCTCGTGCCACAGCAGCACTTTCGTCCGGGTTGCCATCATCTCATTCACCGAGCCTTCGTGCGCCCGGAATTTGTCCCGGCGGTGAATTAGCGTAACGTCCGCGGCGACGTCCTGCAGGTTGAGCGCCCAATCCACAGCTGAGTCGCCGCCGCCAACGATCAATATGCGCTTGCCGGCAAACTTGCTCTTATCGGAAACGAAGTAGACCACCCCGTTGTTTTCAAACCGGTCCACACCAGGCACATTCAGCTTGACAGGGGAGAACGCGCCGACCCCGGAGGTGAGTATCACCGTCCGGCTGTAATGGGTTGTTTTCGGGGTCACCAGCTCAAAGACGCCATCACTTCGCCGGTGAAGCTGCTCCACGCGCTCATCCAGGCAGACGGTCCCACCCCACTGCGTCGCCTGCTCTTTGCACGACGCTACCAGGTCCCGGGCCAGCACCTTCGGGAATCCCAGCACGTCAAAGATGAACTTCTCGGGATAGAGCGCCGCTAACTGCCCCCCCAGCTCCGGGAGAGCGTCAATGATTTTGCACTTCATATCGCGGATGCCGGCATAGAACATCCCAAACATGCCCACGGGGCCGCCGCCAACAAGCGTTACGTCGAAAACGTCTTCCTGGTTATTGTCGGCCTGCGGTTCGACCGGGTCGTGCGGGGTAGACAGATCGTCTGGAAGGGACATTCGGGGCTCCGTTGCTCAAACTGTTATGAGACAGCGCGCTCCAGCGCGGGCTATCAGCTAACTGGAGCGGTTCTGGAAGAAGGTGTATGGCGCCCGGGCGATGGGTCGAATGCGCCGGCACACGATGAAAGCCGCCGGCTATCAGCGACAGGAATCGCCGCTCTCGGCGGGCGGATTATCTCCCTTGCTGAAAGATGTTCCGCAGCCGCACGACGAAGCAGCGTTGGGATTGGTAATTTCGAAGCCCGATCCGAGCAGGCTGTCTTTGTAATCTACCTGAACGCCGCGCAGCCAGGGGAAGCTTTCCGGATCCACCAGGACCTTGAGGCCGCTGCAATCGAGCGTGTGATCATCCCCGGCCGGTTCATCAAACGCCATGCCATAAGAGTAACCGGCGCACCCACCGCTGGTTACGTAGATTCGCAGGCCTTTCCCATCCAGTTCCGGCCGGCTCCCCAACATTCCCTTCACCTTCTCCACAGCCGCCGGTGTAAGCTCCACCGTCTCGGACTGCGGCTTCGGCGCCGTCAGATCAGTTAGCTGCAGTAATGCCATAATTCTCTTTCTCCTTCAATTCGGGGCCACCCGAAGCGCTATCCGTTTGCCAGCATTCGATCCAGCGCCGTCCGGGCCGCCGCGGCGATATCCTGCGGAACCACTATCGGATTAACCACTCGCCCTTCCCTCAGATTGTCCAGCGTCCAGGCGAGGTAACTCGGATGAATCCTGTACATTGTG
>DASRZA010000011.1:0-10269 GCA_035686845.1 Armatimonadota bacterium
GCATGGGCCGCCCGACCGTCTGCGTCGGCCGGATGAGAGAGAGAACCAGGGCAGCCACCGCGAGGAACACGAGCCCGTTCGGAATGGCAAGCCGATATGTGAGATTGCGCAGAGCGATTTGCATCTGAGACTCCCGGCAGCGACTACCGCTTCCAGCCCTCCTGGCATACACCCTATGAGTCCTCCCCAAACCGCGAACCGTGCCATAGATAGCCGCCACTCAGCAAGGGCGCGAGTTGCGGAGCGCGTCGCGCGAGATATCTGACGGTTTTGATTCATCCTCCGTCCCCCGATCTCACACACACTCACACACTCACTCTCTCACACACCCACCCTCCCACACACCCACACACCCACACACACAGACCTCCGTCCGCGCGTTATGGATCGCGAACACCCCGCGTCGATACAATAAGAGGAGTGACACCGCGCCCGTCCGGCGCCGCCAACCAATCCGTTCCGGCCGCAGCCGGAACCACATAAGGAGCCTCTCCATGGCAGATCAGAAGAACATCGGTTACGACGACACCCCACTCATCCCCGGTATGAAATACAAGGTCCATGACGGAACCCGGCCGCAGCCTCGCGTCGTCGATCCGGGAACGGCGAGCACGCCGGACCAGCCCGGCCGTCCCCCGTCCGACGCCATAATCCTCTTCGATGGCCGCGACGCGTCGGGTTGGGCCGGGAAGGATGGCGCTATCACCTGGAAAGTGGAGAACGGCTATATGGAGGTGACTCCGGGCGCCGGCACGGTCCGCACCAAAGAGTCCTTCGGTGACTGCCAGCTTCATCTCGAATGGGCCGCGCCCACGACGGTGAAGGGCGACAGCCAGGGCCGCGGCAATAGCGGTGTTTTCCTGATGGGCCGGTACGAGATCCAGGTTCTCGACTGCTTCAACAACCCCACCTACGCCGATGGCACAACGGCCGCCATTTACGGCCAGTATCCCCCGCTCGTGAACGCCTGCCGCAAGCCGGGCGAATGGCAGACCTACGATATTATCTGGGAGGGACCCCGGTTCCAGGGCGAGAAACTCGTCCGCCCGGCGCACGTCACCGTCATCCATAACGACGTCGTCGTCCATTATCATACCGAGATTTTAGGGCCCACCCGTCACCGACAGGCCCCATCCTACCAGCCCCAGCCCGAAACCGGTCCGCTGGAGCTGCAGGACCACGGAGACCTCGTCCGCTACCGCAACATCTGGTATCGCCCACTCAAAGCATACGATCAGGCATGAACAGGGCGCGAGGTACGGGGTACGAGGCGCGTCCGTTCGTCTTAACGTCTTTCCCGGCCTCTCCCCGACAACGGGAGAGGCGCCTGTGCTCTGAAGTTCTGCGTATCGTCGGCCTCTCCCCGGAAGAGGGAGCCGCGCCGTAACTCAGGCGTTTTTGATTCATCCTTCATCCTTCATCCTTCGAAAGGTCTCCCAATGCAAGTCTGCGTATTCACCAATGAAGTCTCCCGTAATTTCGACGAGGCGCTGTCCCTCGCGAAAGCTGCCGGCGCCGACAGCGTGGAGATCCGGGGCGGCCTGTACGGCGGTGACCTGACCACCGTAGATTCGGCCGGAGTGCTCAAAATCCGCGAGGCGCTCCAGCGATACGGGATGCGAGTCGCCTCGATCGGGTCGCCGTGCGGCAAATGCCGGTTCGACGTGCCCGCGGAGACCGCCCGGAATCAAGAGGTCTTCAGGCGGATGATCGCGCTCGGCGAGGCGCTCGGCTGCCGCCTGATCCGCTGTTTTGCATTCTGGAATCCGCTCGGCGGCGATCCACTCAAACGCGCCCCACTGAGCGCCCATCTGACTCAGCTAACGGCATTTCTCTCGCCCCTGATCCGCATGGCCGAATCGGCGGGCTTCCTGTTCGGATTGGAGATGGAGTCCGATACGATGGTCGCCACCGCCGCCGAGACCGTGCAGCTCTACCACGCCCTCGGCGACAGTTCCGCCTTCCGGGTGGTTTGGGACATCCTCAACGAATGGGGCGCCGGTGAAACCCCGTACCCCGACGGTTACGAACTGCTGCGCGGCCTCATCTCGCACGTTCATATCAAGCCGAATCGTGACGGCAACATGATCACCGTCGGGTCCTCGTCCCTCACTTACGGCGAAATCCTTGTCGCCCTCAACAACGACGGCTACACCGGCGCCGCATCCATCGAACACTGGGGAACCACCGCCGACATGCTCCGCGGCGTCCAGCAGCTCCGCATTGCCGTCAATGCGCTCGGGTAGCGGGCGGACGGAGGACGAAGCTCGAAGGACGACGCAAACGCTCACCGCAGAGGCGCCGAGATCCGCGGAGTGCCGCAGAGGAAATGTGACTGGAGGAAAAAGTCGCGAGGCGCGAGGCCCGGACGGAGGAGGGCTGTGGTGATAGACTAACGCTTGAATATCGGCTCCCGTCCCCACGTCGGGAAGAGCCCGGGGAAACATCAAACGTCCGAGCATAGACGTACCTCCCCACGTCGGGAAGAGCAGGGGAAACATCAAACGTCCGAGCATAGGCGCCTCTCCCCTCGCAGGGGAGAGGCCGGGAGAGAGGTCTGCCGGGTGCGGCGACGCCCCGTCCCCCCATCTCGCCGTCTCACACACTCACACACTCAACACCCTCCGTCCTCCGTCCTCCGTCCTCCGTCCGCGTCCCTGCCTGTGCACGATCCCCGCAACAACGGTATCATAACTGCGAGCATTACGCCCGCTCCCAATCCGGACTCGCCATCAATGATCCCTCACCCACCTCCCCCGTCCCCCCATCTCACCGTCCCCCCATCTCACCGTCTCACACACTCTAACACTCAACACCCTCCGTCCTCCGTCCTCCATCCTCCGTCCTTCGTCCGCGTTGCCTCTGCGGCCCTTCGCGGATCTCCGCGTCTCCGCGGTGAACTTTTCCTCCGTCCTTCGTCCTCCGTCCACCGTCCCGATCCCATCGACCAGTACGACGTGACCTGGACCACTCCCAGTCGCGATTCATCCGGCTCCATGCCACTCGGCAATGGCGATATCGCACTGAATGCCTGGGTCGAGCAGGGCGGCGACCTACTGTTCTATATCAGCAAGAGCGACGCCTGGAGCGAAAACGTCCGCCTCCTGAAACTCGGCCGCATCCGCATCCATATCACCCCGAACCCGTTCACCGCCGGCCAGCCTTTTCGGCAGGTTCTCCGCCTTTCCAACGGGGAGATCGATTTCAGCGCCGGGATGCCGGCAGTCGACCTCCGGCTCTGGGTGGACGCCAACCGGCCCGTCATCCATCTTGAGGCCGCCGGTTCCCGTCCGTTTTCGCTCACCGCGACGCTGGAAGACTGGCGCAGCCGTGATCGGGCGCTGACCGGCCAGGAGCTCTTCAGCGCCTATGGAATGGGCGGGGCGCCTCATCCGGTGATCGTTCACGCCGATACCATCCTGCAACCTCGTCAGAACCAATTGATCTGGTTTCATCGCAATCCAACGTCTATCTGGCCCGAAACACTTTCGCTTCAAGGGCTCGCCGGCTGGACAAAGACCCATCCCGATCCACTCCTCAACCGGACGTTTGGGGCTCTCATGCAGGGCAGGGGTCTGATCGCCACCGATCTTACCGCGCTCCAATCCAGGCGCCCGGCCCGGCGCTTCACCCTCTCCATCTATCCGCTCACCGCGACCACGGACTCTCCCGCAGCCTGGGTTCGTGACCTCGAAGCGTCGGTCCGGAAAGTCGACGCCGTCAGCCTCAACCATGCGCGAGCGCTGCATCACCGGTGGTGGAATGACTTCTGGAACCGGAGCTGGATCCGGATTACATTTCCACCCGGCGCCGCGGCCCCGTCGAACTCCGGGCCCATCACGTCGAACAGCCTTCCCCTCCGCATTGGCGCCGATTCCCAGGGCAAGAGCGCCTTCCCCGGCGACCTTGCCGACGTACGCCTCTATAACCGGGCGCTGACCGCCGCAGCTATCCGCCGCGACGCGGCGGCGACGGCGCCCGCGATTCCGACATCATCGCTCGTGGGAGACTGGGATTTCGCCGCGGCGCACGATGGCGTTATTCCCAACCGGGCGAACCCTGGCCTGCCTGCAAAAGTCATGGGAAACGTCCAATTCGTCCCGACCGCAAAGGGAATGGCCGCTCATTTCGACGGTAAGGGCTGGCTGGAAATCGCCAGTTCGCCGGAACTCGCGCCCAAGAGCGCAACCCTCGAAGCCTGGATTCGTCCCGACGCGCTTCCCTCGTACGGCGGCCGGATTATCGACAAAACCCCGGTCGGCGGAGACAGCGGTTTCCTGCTGGATCTTTATGGCGGGCTGCGGCTGATCACTCACGGGGGAACCTTAACGAAGAACCCCCATCTCCCGATCGGTCGGTGGTCCCACGTCGCAGCCACCATCGATCAGTCCGGAGTCGAGAGGCTCTACGTCAATGGACGTCGTATTGCCAACCAGGCCTCGGCGTCAGTAACGCCCCGCCCGGAATTGATTCCGCAGGGTTACGCTCTCCAGCGGTTTATCGCCGCCTGCGCCGGCCGCGGCGCCTATCCGATTAAGTTCAACGGCAGCCTCTTCACCGTCGACGCCACCGACGGCGGCCAGCATTTCGATGCCGATTATCGCCGGTGGGGCGGGCCTTACTGGTTCCAGAACACCCGGCTCCCGTACTGGCCGATGCTGGCTTCCGGCGATTTCGACATGATGCGCCCGCTCTTCAACATGTACCTCGCCGATCTGTCGTTCGCCGAAGAGCGAACGCGCGTCTATTTCGGCCATCCGGGCGCATTCTTCCCCGAAACCATGTACTTCTTTGGCGCCTATGCCAACGAAAACTATGGATGGGATCGCAAAGGCAAGCCGGCGTCGCACGTGGATAACACCTACATCCGATGGTACTATTCCGGCGGCCTCGAGCTAACAGCCATGGGTCTCGACGATTACGCCTACACGCAGGACGCCGCGTTCCTCCATCATACCCTCTTGCCGCTCGCTCGGGCGATTCTCACATTCTACGACCGGCACTATCCCCGGGACGCGAACGGCAAACTGATCCTCAAGCCCGCGCAGTCGCTCGAAACCTGGCAGAACGTCATCAACCCGCTCCCCGCCATCGCCGGCCTCCGTTACGATCTTGATCGGCTTATCGCGCTCCCGCACGGCGCCATCACCGCCGCCGACCGGGCTGCGTGGACCCGGCTGCGGGCGCAAATTCCCCCGATTCCGATGAAAAACAGCGCCGCGGGCCCATTGTTATCGCCTGCCGAGACAATCCTCGGACCCCGCTCAAACGTCGAAAACCCCGAGCTTTACGCCATCTTCCCGTACCGCCTCTACAAGATCGGAACACCCGGTCTAGCGATTGGACGCCGGTCCTTCGTGGCCCGCAAGATAAAAGGGAGCGCCGGCTGGCAGCAGGACCCGATCCAGGCCGCGTTCCTCGGCCTCACCGACGAAGCCGCCCGCGACGTCGCCGAACGCTTCTCCGCCAAGAACCCCGGCAGCCGGTTCCCGGCCTTCTGGGGCCCCAATTTCGACTGGATCCCCGACCAGGATCACGGCAGCGTCGCCCTTATGGCCCTCCAATCCATGATCCTCCAGGCCGAAGGCCGCAAACTTTACCTCCTTCCCGCCTGGCCCCACAACTGGAACGTCTCCTTCAAACTCCACGCCCCATACAACACCACCGTCGAAGGCGGTTACCGCAGTGGCAAGTTAGAGAAGCTGAGGGTGTCGCCGGCTGCCCGGGCGAAGGATGTTGTCAGACTCATCCCTTCAACGGGTGTGGCCGCGCGTTGACAGTACGCTGTTTTCGCGCCAAAATGATGCTCATACAGCGCGTGAATGGCGCGGGAGCAGACGTTCCGGTGCGCTCGGAAGAGAGCATGCTGTGCCGATGGCCACCGCGAGCGCTGGCGAGGAACATGGAGAACATCGCGATGCCACGCTATTCGATTGATCTTGGGAGCAAGCTCGACAAACTTCTTGACGACCTTTCGAAGAGGAATGAGACGACCAAGTCGGAGATCATCCGGCGAGCGGTAGCCAGCTACGCCTATCTTGATGAAGAGAGGAAGGCGGGTCGGAAGTTGTCCATCGTCGACGACAAGGATCGAATTGTCAAGGAGGTCGTGCTCCCTTAAAGCCGTAACCCAACTCGTGTCGGGAGAGCCGCGAAAAATGGAACCCGGCGCTTCAACCGCCGACCTTAGAAGCGCATCGATCACGGATCAGTTGTGTCAGGGTTGTTCCGCCGGGCATTCCGCGACCACCGTCCCGCAGAGCTTCGGATACCGCCCCCCAGGTTTCACCCGGAGCGTCTTCTACGGAACCGGATTTAGACGTGGGCCACTTCCCCGCGCGCTCCCGGTACGCGAGTATCCATCTGACAATGTCGTCCTCGTTCAGGGGCTGGAGCGCGTTTCTATTTCGAACGCCGCGATACTCCGCCAGCAGCCGGGCCAGAGAAGATCCACCGGGCAGCCCACGCGAACCTTTAAGGAGCGCGTTGTCCACCCTGGCCCACGTCTCCTCCGGAGCTTCCGCAATGGTTCCCGAGCTCTTACGCGGCCATTGGCCGGTTCGAGAGTAGTGAGCGTCAGCCCACTCCAGAATCTGATCAATCTGGTAATGGCGCAGCGATTGAATGTTCCGGATCCCGCGCTCACGATCCAAAAGCTGCGAGAGGGAACCGCCGCCGGGCAGCCCTCGCCTTCCAGCACGGAGAGCTGTATTGACGGCGCTTCAGGTTTCTTCCGGCGCCTCGAATATCCGCCCGGCGCTCGCCGTCGGCCATTGTCCGACGCGTGCTCGGTGGGCATCGGCCCACTCCAGAATCTGCGCCTCGCTCAGATCCGGAGGTCTCGAACGCATCCGGACGCCGCGGCGATCGCGAAGCAGCTTCGCGAGGGAACTCCTACCGGGCAGACTTCGGTTTCCCTTTTTGAGCGCCCGGTCGATCCTCACCCAGGTCTCATCCGGGACATCGATTACCGGACCGGTCCTCCACTGAGGCCAACAGCCGGTCTTCGCGTGATGAGCCTCCGCCCATTGCAGGATAAGCTCTTCCGTGAGCGCTGGAGTTCTGGGTTTGCGCCGAGGCCCCCGTCGCTCGCGCAGAAGCCGAGCCAGCGATGATCCGCCAGGCAGTCCCCGGGCGCCATGCCAGAGGCAATAATCACAGTTCCACCAGGTTTCCCACGGCTCGCCCTCGATGCCGCCCGTATGCGTCGTTGGCCACTGGTCATAACGGTTATGAAAGGCGTCGGCCCACTCTAAGATCTGCTCTATCGACAGCGGCGGCAGGTCACGACGGTTCCGCACACCCCGGTGCTCGGCCAGAAGCCGTGCCAGCGAAGACCCTCCCGGCAGGCTGCGTAACCCGTTCGATAGAGCAGCATGGACGGCCTCCCATGTCTCACCGGGCGCGTCAAGCACCGGTCCGGAGTCTAGCAGGGGCCACTGGCCGGTCCGCTTAAAATAAGCGTCAGCCCACGCCAGAATATCGTGAAGTCGATAGTCCGGCAGATCGGAAAGATTGCGCCTGCCGCGATACTTATCCAGGAGCCGTGGAACTGAACTCCCTGCGGGAAGCGACCGGCGGCCGGTTCGAAGCGCCACATCGATATTTCGCCAGTTTTCTTCAGGCGCTTCGTACACGGGCTCCCCATGGCCGGCTATAGGCCAATCGCCGGTACGTTCTCGGTAGGCGTCCGCCCATTCCAGAATCTCCTCAATGAAGAGGGGAGACTTTTTCTGCCAGGTCATGCGCGAGCTCTTGCGACTGGGTTGGCGCCGGACTGCCTCGGATAGATTACGAATACCGTACGCTCAAGGAGAGTTAACCAGAGGCTCATGTCTTTTCGAGTAATTATACCAATTTACGGCCAGCCCCTTCCACGGCCGGCGAATCGCCCGCGCCCCGCACCCGATCCTCCGTCCTCCGTCCTCCGTCCTCCGTCCGCTCCCGTTTGGCCCTATTGCCCCTCGGCCGCTGCCCGTTCCAGGTTGAGGCTCAGAAGGCGCTCCAGTATTTCATCGTCTGCGAGCTCGGGTGGCCAGCCGTAGGCGGCGAAGACAGCTTCGTCCAGGCGACGGTGCGCGAGGTCCAGCCAGGTGGGACGCTGGTTGTAAAGATTGGTGAGTGTGCGCGCCGCGAGTTTCTTCGCGCACTCAGTGTCGCGAGGGATCAGCCGCGGATAGCGGACGATGCCGATTCCGCGGTCGTCAGGGTCGTGGAGATAGCGCGCCCACGGTCCGTCAACCGAGCCGGGGAACTCCAGCGCTTCTTCACGCGTCCACTCCGTCGGGTTCAGCCATCGGTTTCGCAACTCGTCAAGCTCTCGCGCCGCCTGCGCGATGGCAGCCTCTTGCTCCGGTGTCGGGCGTGGGAAAGGGAAGGTCTCGAAACACGTTGTGGGTGTGTAGCGGAAGCCGCTCTCTCGTTCTCGGAGTTGGGTCCCCTGAGATCGTGCCCAGAGTTCATGCAAGCGGGAATGAAGCACGCCAAAGGTTGAGTCGTCCTGACGAGCGATTGCCCGTGTCTGATGGTCTGCAAGGTAGGCGCTGTCGAGCCAGGCGAACACGCGATGCTTGGAGACCTCGGGTGTGATAATAAAACGACTGAGACCGGAGAGCGATGTCCGTAGGCCGGGACGGGCCTCTCCGTGGATCCACCATTGTGAAGCAAGGCGCGCCCGGTGATTGCCGGCCCGAGCCGGCCGCACATCGGATCGAACATGCTCCCACGGCAGCTCGAACCGGGCGGCCCAATCCTCGATCCCATTGCAACCGAAGTCGACGATCCAGCCGCCACCGGTCCGCTGGAGGAGGTCCTTGGCAGTCAAGCGGGGTCGCAGAACATCGCTGTTCACTACTCTGTGCGCGTTTGGCGACGCGAGCATCACCAACGCGACGCTTTCAGGAATGTCGAATGGACCGGCCTTCATTACTCCGAGATAACAGATCCCGGCGTTCTCTTGAAGTGGGAGTGCGCGGGTCGGGTCGGAATTCGCCGTTGTCCCCGGGGTGAGATTGGCGTGGATGACGCTGGCGGGACCGCCATCGAGTTGCAGTTCTCTCTCTACGCCGTTATCAAACCCTACCATACTCACGTGGACGGTGGCTCCATCGAGGATCCATGGCCGGTCGCTCCACGCCCAGAATATGCCACCCGTGGCCTTGATGCGTTCCAGAGCCCGGCGATTGTCTCCGCCTCGGATGCCTTGCGTGGCCAGGAGCCCCGCACGGCAGGCCCGTCCGGCGTGAATCGCCGCTCGTGTTTTCTCGAACCAGTAGCAGCATAGATCAGAGCGCCCCGGCAGGCGCCCGGCGTACAAGCGCCGCAGCGCGTCGACGTAGAGGTCCCCTAACTCTCCCCGCATTTTCTTATCCCCCAAAAACGGAGGGTTGCCGACGATGAAGTCCACCCGCGGCCACTCCGGATCCTTCGGGTTGTCCGGGTCGGAGAGATCGAGGATGGCATCCTTGCACTCGAAGGTGCTCATCTTCCGCAGCACCGGGTTATCGGGTGGGTAGCCGTGGCCGCCGGCCCACTGAAGATAGCCGATCCAGACGGTCATCTGCGCAAGGTCGTAGGCATATGGATTCACCTCTATCCCGTAAAGCTGCCACGGGCCGACGCCGGGGAGTGGAAGGAACCCGCTGAACCCGTACGTCATGGCGAAATCTGTCACCTCCTTCTCCAGATCCTTGAGCATCTGGAGCGCGACATAGAGGAAGTTGCCGGAGCCGCAGGCGGGGTCCAGCACTTTTACCTGGCCAAGCCGTTCTTGAAACCCGAGAAGAATCCCCCGCGCTTCCAGGCGCGCCCTGTCAATCGCCTGTTTCGAGAGAGGCTTAGCCGGCGCCGCGCCGTCCTTCCGCCCGGTGAGGAGCAGGTTGCCGGACAGACGCCGCACTTCATCCCATTCCCGGCGCAGCGGCTGAATGACCACCGGCTCGACCAGGGTCCGGATGTCTTCTCGGCTTGTGTAATGAGCGCCAAGCTGTGAGCGGCGATCGGGGTCCAGTCCTCGCTCAAAGAGCGTGCCGAAGATGGACGGGTCCACGGCGCTCCAGTCGAGCTGCGCCGCGCCGCGGACGCTTTCCATCTCCGGCAGCGCCAGCTCCAGCACCGGGCCGTCGGTGAAAAGGTTTCCATTGAAGTGTCGGATCGTATCCAGGCCGAAGTCGCCGCCGGCAGCCATCGCCCGGAACAGTTCTCCCACGAGGCGTTGGAAATGCTCCGGGTCCCGGTGCGTCTTCTCCACAAGCCGCTTGAAGAGATCTC
>DASRZA010000012.1:0-6396 GCA_035686845.1 Armatimonadota bacterium
CGCTGCTGGCGCAGTTGGCAGAGATGGAAGCGCGTACGGCGATGCCGCTGCTGACGCCGGAAGAGCGCGTCCGTCTTATCGACAGTCTTAGAGGGCGCTTCGCGCACGTCCCGTTCAGCAGCGAAGATTTCATCCGTGAAAAGCGGGAAGAGGCACGGCGTGAGGATCCGGATATGTACCCGAACGAACCCGGCGTCCTTTGAACACCGTGGGCCGGTGGAGGGCGCGCTGGCGTATTACCCGGCCGCCGAACTGGAGTTTGGCCCTTTTGCTGCTGGGAGGTGAGATGAGCCATGGCACGCTCAGATGATGGGTAAGAATCCCTGGGAGTGAGTGATCTCCAGGGGAACGCGCCATGACAGTCGTACAGGAAGATCTTACCCAGGTTCTGGGCGGAGTGCTGCATAATCGTTTGGCAGAGGGAGATGGTGCGAGGGGAGTGAGCGTAGCAGAGTGCCGGCAGGCCCCGGCTCGACGCCGGCAGGATGCTCATCGCCAGCAACTGCTGTTGGGGGAACTTGTGGAGGTGATGGAAGCCCACCGGAGTGCGTTCCGACAACTCCGGACGTGGCAGCGAGCGTGGGCGCTGGTGTTGGCGAGCTTATTCTGCTTCAGCCGTAAGACAGTATCACAGCATATTGTAGCGCTGGGACTGTGGGGGTGGGACTGGACATGCTGGTATCGGTTCTTCGGAAAGCGCCGGGTAAACTACGACGTGTTGTGCGACTGCTTCATAGGAGAGACCCTCAAGCACGTGTCAAAAAGCGAGCCGTATTTTGTGGTGATAGATGGTACACATACGGTACGCAGCAGCAAGAAAATGCCCGGGGTGTCGTGGAGCCGGGTGCCAGGAGGGCTGGGCAATCGGCCCAACTTGCGGCCCGCGCAGCGGTTTGTGAACCTGAGCTGGCTGACGCCGCCGGAGAACGGGTATTGCCGGGCGGTTCCGCTGCGATGGGAGACAGCCTGTCCTCCGAAGGCGGTGGAGAGTGACGAGCCGGCTCGAAAGGAATGGGAGGCGGGACTGAAGGCGGTGAGGTATCTGCGGGAGCGCCTGGATCAGAAGGGGAGGGAGAAGCAACTCCTGGTGGTGCTGGCAGATGGCAGCTACGACGCCAACGAGGTGTGGTCCAATGTGCCCCACGATACGGTGCTGATCGTCAACGGAGCGAAGAACCGCCGCCTGCACACCTTTCCCGGAGCGACGGTGGCGGAAGAAGTGGAGCAAGCCCGGCAGCAACGGCAGGAAAGGGAAGAGCGCCGGCGTAGCGCCAAGGAGTTGGCTCAAGGAAATCAGGTGGTGAGCGACGGGCAGGTGGTAAGCGACGCTGAGCAGGAGGGCGACAGCGCCCAAGAGGGCGGGGACCGTGCGAGAAGAGGTCGGCCGCCGATCTATGGGAAGGAGGCATATCATCCCCAGGACTACCTACATCAGCGCCGAGGCTGGACAACAGAGCAGTATGTGGTGCGAGGTAGGGACGTGTCGGTCAACTACCGAGTCGAGGGACCGCTGCTGATCGAGCGTGATGCAGAGCATCCGGTATTCCTGATCGTCGTCAAAGGCAAAACGTCGATCAGCCGTAGCGGCAAGAAGAAGAGCTGGCCGCCCCGGTACCATCTGATCAACGCAGTCGCTTCGGACGAAGAGCGACCCGCTGAACCCTCGGCTCAACCAACCATGTCATCTCAACCAATCATGTCATCTCAACCAACCACGCCCTCTCTGGCGCCACAGATGCCGCAGATGCTACAGACTGCGCCGGCCGACGTGGCTCCTGCCCCTCCGAAGCGGCGGGTGAAAGGATGTGCAGCGGTTCAACGGAGGTTGCCTGCACCACCGCGCTCGATGTACGCGGGCAAAGCGGTAGATGTGGCGGAGAAACTGAGCCGGTCCATGCGGTGGAGACAGTCGACGGGGTGGAGACCCGCCAGAAGAGCTGGAAGCTGCCGATGTCCGCCGCTAAACTTCTGTTCTGGCCATTCCAGCGGTGGGAGGTGGAAGTTTGCCACCGAGAATGCAAGGCGGGCTTCGGCTTAGGACAGATGCAGTGTTGGGGCCGGCACTCCACGTTTCTGAGTGTGCAGTGGGTTGCCTGGGTCTATGCGGTGCTCGTCCTGGCCGGCTATCGCGGCTGGGGCCAGTGCGGCAACTCCGGGAGGACCGTCGCCCGCTGGTATGCGGGAGGCCGTCGGTGGTCGCTCAACGACCTATGGAGGGGCTTCCGCACCGAGTTGTGGGGACAGTTCATGACACTGCCGATCAAATGGGACCGAGACAGCAGAGAATATCGGGTCTGTTGTACGCGATCCCCGTGCAAGACGGCCGAAAATTCCGCGCCTCGACCGGGCAATCCGGTTCTCGAAGCATGTCTATGGAGCGCCATCTGGGGTAGCATCCGGGCCTAATCCAAGTACCAGCAACCTCAAAGGGCCAAACTCCAGAACCGATTATAGCGAAGGGCTTCAGCCCTGGTAGGGCGCTACCGTATCCTTAACCCCGAAGTCCTTTTTTGAACGCGATTGATGTTTATCGCTCGACCTCCCGCGGCGCTGAAGCAACGGGCTTTATTCGTGCGGTCCCCCTCCAGGACGCATTGTGTTAGGGGCTCTAAACGTTTTCTCTGCGTTCTCTCTTCCTGTCTCTGTGTGTTCTGCGTCGGAAATAGGCGCTGCGGAGCGAATAAAGAAACCGTATATGACGTATCATAGCAGGAGCAAGAATTCGTCCGTCCGTCCGACCTCGTAAATCTCTTCGCCGCCGGGGCTGAGGGTCCGACGCACCACTTCCCTCTCGAAAAGCGGACGCAGAGCTGCCTCAAGCGCCGTTTCATCGACGCCAAGATCCGCCGCCAGTTCTTTGCGGCTCATGCTCATGTTCGATCCTTCCAGGTGACGGGAGATCAGGCGATGCATCGCTCGCAGCGCCATAGGATCGGAGTAAGCCCGGATCCGGTCAAGGACCCGCTGTTCATCGAAGCCCAGCTTATCTGTGTGGATATTGTCCATCGCGGAAACACCACGTCCCTGCTGGTTCTGGGTGATCACCAGCCGCCAGACACCGATTCCCGCGCTCTTGCCCCGTCGCGCCATTTCATCGGAAAGCTGCCGTTCCTGTGGGCTGAACCAGCCATCTCCTTCCGGACCGGCCTGTGCAAGCTGGTCGAGCCGCGTTCGCATCTCTGAAAGTTCCCTCTGCATCGCGCCGATCTCTTCCTTCAGTTCATCAGTCATCTGTAGATCCTCTCGTATAACACCCTACCGTCTAAAGGGCCTCCGAAACCGCGCACCGGACGCCCGGACCGCTCCTTTCATCCCATCCGCATCGTTCGAATAACCCGCTGCCCACCCACCGTGGCCTCGCGGTATTCGAAACCGTGATAGATTCTATTGGTGGGCCGGGCAGGCGAGATCTGGCGGCGCCGGATCCGCGCGGGGACCTCAAATCGTTCCTCTCTCACGCCACCGGCCTCAATGATAATCCTTCGGGTTTGTGAACTTGAGGGGGAAACACGAACCCCATCACTCTCCACAACTTCCATCAGGCGCGTTCTAACCCGATCGGACGCGACCGCGTGAGTACGGCGCCGGGCAGCGTTCGAAATCATGGTTAGGAGACGTATCTCCGCCCGGCAGGAAGAACATCCACTCAGATGCCGGGTGATCTCCTCGCGCTCTGCGTCCGGCATCTCATTGTCCAGGAACGGCTCCAGCCCGTCAAGGAACTGCCGGCACGCCGGCGCTATTTCATGATTGATCATCACAGCCCATCCATTGGAGAGCGGCCAGTCGTAATCGCTTACGCGCCGCGCTGAGTCGGGATCGGACCGTTCCAACCGGGCGCTCGATCACGGCGGCAATCTGTTCGTAACTCATTTCCTCGGTTTCTCGCAGCAGCACGACCTCGCGGAGTAGAGGCGGGAGCTGGTCCATCGCCTCGTTCACAACTTGAAACATCTCTCGCGAAAGCACGATTTGCTCCGGGTTCGCCGGGAATCCGACACTCTCATATCCGATCGGCGCATCACCTTCGCTTGCGTCAAGCGAAATCTCGACTTCGCGACTCTGTCTTCTTATCTGGTCCAGGCAGAGTCGGCGGGTGATGGTAAACAACCAGGTCCGGACCGCAGATGTCGGCCGGTACCGGCGGCGGGCTCGCCAGACTCTGAGAAAGCATTCCTGCGTGACATCTTCGGCAAGATCGTGATCCTGAAGCATGCGGTACGCGAAGCAATAGACGGCATGGCGGCGCCGGCAGAAGAGTTGATCGAAAGCGCGGACGTTCCCGTCGGCGACCCATCGCATCAGCTCCTCGTCAGTCTCGTCTTCCCAGCGGCCGTTCACCCGCAAGCCCTCCCGCCCAGTGGCTATTTATAGGGTGCCCTCATCACCCTCCAATCGGCCGACCGGCCTTGCCCATCTAATCACTTAAACGCTCAAAAGGATTAAAAGTTCAGATCCCCGTGAATTCGTATGCGATACCGCCGACGCAGCTCCGTCTCACCGTCCGACTTGCAGACCCGGTTGAAGCCGGGATCTGCGCGCGGAAAACAATTCGTAAGCACCGCGTCGGGCGTTCAAACCACCCTCTCACTGCGCATCCCGGGCCCGCTGTGGTACAATGAATACGGAGATGAGATTTCTGATGAGCGTCATCGTCGAACTGGGTCCCGAGCTCGAAGCCACGCTGCGAGACCGGGCCGCCCGGCGAGGACTGACCCTGGAAGCGCTGCTGGCGCAGATGGCGGAGATGGAAGCGCGTACGGCGCAGCCGCCGTTATCGCTGGTAGAGCGCGCCCGCCTTATCGACAGTCTTAGAGGGCGCTTCGGGCACGTCCCGTATACCAGTGAGGACTTCATCCGCGAAAAGCGGGAGGAGGCACGGCGCGAAGACCCGGATATGTACTCCGACGAGTCGGGCAGTGAATGAATATCGTATTGCACGCCTCAGCTCTAATCGCTCTCCTGAAGAACGAAACCGGCGCCGACATTGTGGAAGCCTTTCTCCCAGTCGTCATCCACGCGCTGCCCAAGGACATGCACGTCACGGGAATTCCGGCGATTCCCGTGCTTCGTTGTAAGCAGAAGCGGTCGCTGAGGCCAGCGGTTCTTGAGCTCGGTTACGGGAGATTTGCCCGAAATGCAGTGATCAATGTGGGGCGGTCCGAGACGCCTAGGGCGCCAAAAACGATAATCCCTTTAATTTCTTGCGCAGGTGTCGTATTAAGAATAGGTTCAGGCAGGTCTATGAATCTGCCGGTCAACCGGGCGGGGCGCACAGAGAGACGCTTAAGTCTCTTGATCTCTCATCGTACCTTGACGCAGCTTTGCCCGTGAATGCGTACGTCTTCTCGTCTGGGGGTACAGAGACGGGGGGCGATATAACAAGGGAGGCTTTATTGTGGCTATAGACCCAGACGAACTCGAGGCGCCTGCCTCAGGTGTATCCGCTCCCGTCGTCGGAGAGGAAGAAGTGCCCGCGATGGAAATGAACCTTGAGGCGTATCTCCGATCTAACGACAGGAGTGAGCTGACGCCCCTCCTGCTCGGGACCACCGGCGTCGCCAAATCCTCGTTTATTAAATCCATGTGCGACAGGCTTGGATACAGGCTCGTGGACTATCAATGCGCTTTCATGTCCCGTCTGGATCCTGAGGGCCCGTTTGAGACGAAGGGGGTGAGCGGCTATCACTTCTCATTTGACGCCCCCGACGCGCGGATCATAGAATGCACAGATGAGTACATTACATTCTGCCGGGCGGCTGTCCCGATCATCCAGGCGCGGATCGACGATCTGAAAGCCCGGCAGGTGGCCGGAGAGACGACCATCACTCAGGTATCTCCTGAAGATGAGGAAGCCCGGATTTTGCGCAAATCCTCGGGCGGGGGGCTTTCGACTCGAGAGGCGCCTATCTCTGATCATCTCGAGGGGCTGGGAGAACTCCTCGCGGACTATCAGGAGAAGTCGAAGATCCCTGTATTATTCCTGGACGAGTTTACGCGAGCAACTTCAAATGTTATGAGTACTTTTCTGAGAGCACAGACATCCGGTAAATTCGGGGGGTGTTCCTTAAAAATGGCGAGGATTGTGGCGGCCGCGAGCTTTCCGATTGGGATCGATCCTTCTCTCGCTGATCTACATGCTGGCAAAGAGATGTACGATGTGAACCTTAATATCAGATTTGAGAAGTACCCTATCAAGCCGCTCGATGTTTATCCACGATGGATCAAATGGGCGTCTCAGGACAATCCAGGCGCTCCCGTGCAGAAAAACATCTATCCCGATGTTTTGAAGTTTATTCACGATCATATCGACCTGGCGGCGGGTACCAGTTACGCGTACTACAGCCAGCCCGTCATCGATGTCATCAGCGAGGGGGGAGACGCCGCTTTAGAGTG
>DASRZA010000013.1:0-14047 GCA_035686845.1 Armatimonadota bacterium
CGGCCCGTTCGAGAGGTGTGGCGGATATAGCCGTAATTGCGGCTTGTGCCCATCGCGGTCCCGGTAGTATGTGCCGCCGGCGAAGCCGTGGTTTGACCGAGCTCACCCGCCGAGAACGCGGGTTGAGCCTGTTCTGTGTAGGCCGACCGCTCCAACCTTACCGTGGGTCCCGATGTAATCGTCACCGTATTGGCGTACAAAACGCCCCGGTTCCCGCCGGCGTTGGTTGGCACAAACGTTCCGCTAACAGAGACGTCAGGGCTGCCCATGAGCCTGTATATATTCGCGTCCTGCCCGTTATACGATATGGTGGCATTCGCAGCGGTCACCGCGATGGCCCGGTTGTTTTCACTTACGGAAAACGACCTGTTTGCAAAATCCAGGCCGCCCACTCGTCCCGTAACTGTTCGCGCCGTACCCTGCGGGGACACAATCGTGGCTTCCACCTGCGAAGTGCCCTGGTCTGCCTGCGCCAGGACCGGCGCACCGCAAAACAACAGCGCCACTGCCCCGATCAGCGCGGCGCCGGTGTGAATTCTTTCCATATTCAGGTCCTCCATCGTTCCCATCCGCGGGAACAGTCTATCTCCATTTCTCGATACATCATCATCAAGGGCCAACCGACTGCTGCTGATCGAAAGGGCGAGCCACGGCCGGTTGGCATTTCGGAACTGTTATACCCTTGACCAACAGACGCAAACGCAAAATCACCGGGGAGAATTCCTATCAGTCGATCTTTTGTTGGTCTGTCGTACGATCCAATGTTCTCCAGCCAGCCTGCGGATCCAAAACCAGTCTCTTAGCGGCGAGGCTATCCTCCGGAGCCAACTCACCCTCTAACACCTTGTCCAAAAGCCAGTCCTTCACTTCCCGAACACGAGGTCCTGGATGAATGCCGAGCAGGGCCATAATCGCCGCGCCATCGAGCGGCGACTCGAGTGAAGCGGAGGGGACCTCATTCTCCAGCCGGTTCACCCGCTGCCAGAGATCCTCCAGGTCAACGGATGCCAGATCCGAATCTCCACTCGCCCGATCGAGCCAACAGAGCGTAAAGAACTCGTCGAGATGCCGCGCCGCGCCCCCGGGATTCGTCGTGCAGAGCCGAATCCATCGCCGGACGGCGCCATCAGTCCATTGATCCGGATGGACGGAGATGATTTTTTCGCGAGCCTCGAGCAGAAGAGCGGTATGACGAGCTTCGACGGTCGAGTATCGGAGCCCGAAGAGAAGAGCCCCCGCGACCCTTGACCCGACCGCGTGATGCAGCGCGGCCGCCAGTCTGACCGACAGCGACTCTCTCAATGAAGGATCACCGGGGGGTCGTGCGCCCGTGCCCGGCGGATCCGTCTCAAGTGGTCCGGCTGAGAGCGCCCTGAGCAGATCGAGCGTGTGATTCCAGTCTCGATGATTGATCGCCAAGAGAGGGCTTGTCGCGATTCCGGCTAGCTCTGGCAGAAAGTGGCTGAGAAGCCCGAGATCCTGCAAAAGCGCGACCCCGAGCGCCGGGCGGGAGGAAAGCAGCAGCTTGGTCCATTCATCCCGGATGCGCTCCCGGCTGATGACATCAAGCCGACTCCTGTTCCTTCTAATACTCTGCGCCGCCAACGGGTCCAGTTGAAAGCCAAGCTGAGCCGCAAAACGGGCCGCCCGCATCATCCGGAGCGGATCATCGAAAAAGGTCTGATCCGGATCGAGTGGGGTCCGGATGACTCCCCTGGCAAGATCCTCTAGCGCCTGTCCGGTGGGATCCAACTCCACGCCGGTATGCACATTGCGGAAAAGCGTATTAATGGTAAAATCTCGGCGCATGGCGTCCTCAGCGATTGTCGCCGGCTCCACGGTCGGCTTTCGACTGCTCGCCTCATAACTTTCGCGGCGCGCTGTGACCAGCTCCACCATGATATTATTAACCCGGAGCATCGCAGTGCCGAAACGAGGATAGGTGACAGGCGGGCCGGATGAGACCCGCCGCTGGTAGAGAAAGCCGGCCAAGTCGAGAGCGTCTCCCTCCAGCGCCATGTCCACTTCTTTCGCTTCTCGGCTTTCCCACTTCTCCAGTGGTCTCCTCGACGGCATGTCCGGAGAATCCGAGAGACGTTCCAAAAAGGCGCTGCGGAGAGATGGATCTTCTTCGGAAGATAAATCGTCTAAAGGTTGGGTATTCGCCCGGCCGATTCGCCGGTCACGCAAATAACCGCCAACGACATACAGCCGGCCTTCGTACGGTGTCCCGCGCGTGGCTTCGGCAATTCGTCGGATCGCGTCCTCGGCGTTTTCCGGCGGTACGTCGGAAAGCTCCATCATCGTCCTCCATAGGTAATTCAAGAATTCTGAAGCCCAACGCGGCGCTTGTTCGCGGGCCCCCGCTGCTGGTTAGAGAAGGAATCCGCGCTGCGGCGCGGAACAATGTGGTAAAGGGCGTGGATTCGCCTTGACGTTTAGATTTCCGGTTTTCACATACAATATCAATCCGGGATCAGAATGAAAGTCGCGGCTCGAGCATCCATCTCTTCTTCTGTAGGTTAGCGCAGGTATTGGGCCCAATGGAATATGACAATTTTAGCCTCCACAAATGACAATCTGGCGGCATCTCGCCAATCTCGGGCGTGTGTCGCACGGGGGACGCGAGATCCCTTGAGTTTGGCAGCCCGGCCGACAGCGCTTTCGCTGGCGGGGCCGTTATTGGCGGCTTTCCTGGCGCTCACGCCGGCTGCGCTGTATGCCGCCGGGCCGGTGAAGGCGCCATCACCGGCGCTCGGAAAATCGCCGGCGGCAGCCTCCTCGGCGGCGTCCGCTGCCCCGACGACTGCTGCTGCGAAGGGGGCAGCGCCGGCGGCAAAGGGTCCGCCGGCTTCGAAGATTTCGCCGACTTCAAAGGTTTCGCCGGCTGCTGCGCCGGCGGGACCGGCCGCTGGTAGCAGCGCGCTAAAAGTGAGTCTTCCAGCCGGCAAGTATCTGGTGTGGGTGCGGCAGGGCGCGAATACCAGCGAGCCTGAAGTGGCGACCAACGGCTCGGCCGCGCTGGTCCTTCCGGCGCCGGGCGCAGCCGAAATCTGGATTGATAACACGGCCACCAACGAGCTGGCTATTATCAAAGCGAAGAGCCCGGTTACCACCGTTGCGGCCGCCGATTTCACCGATCGTCTCCTTCCCCGTCTGGTGACGCATGTCCTGGACAGGTCCAAGAAGCCTCTGGGAACAGGGAAGGTTGAGTATCTCGGCGCCGATGGCCGCACCGACACCGAGACCCTAACGCCGGGCAGCGAGGGCGATGCGGTCTTCTCCAACGTCGCGGCGCCCGGCACGATTACGGTGACGACGCCCGGAGGTCTTACGAACAGCATCGGTATTCCTCTAGACTTCGGCGGCGCGGGTACGGCGGCCATCACGATCAACACGGCAGCCGCGTCGGCGCTGCCCGCGCTAGCTGCCCCGATCGGCCGAACACCGGCAAAGAGGCCCCGTCATGTCACGGCGCCGTCTCAGAAATCGGGGTCCGGAGGATCGGTTATTCTGGATGTGATCGCGGCGCTGCTGGTTCTGGCGGCCATTTTTTATATCGTCCTGATGTTGTACAAGAATCCGCGGTTCCACGAGATCGCCGATGAACAGTTGAAGCGGATCGGGATTCACATGACACCGCCCGAGGACCCCGAAGCGGCGGCCGCGGCGCCCGGCGCCCGAGCGGGCCGGGTATCCGCCGCAGCCACCGATCCTTCTATCTGCCCGTTTTGCGGCACGCGCAAAGATTCCACCACGGGATCTTGCGCGTGTACGCTGGTGCCCGCCGGGGTGGGCAGCGGCGCTCCCGCTCCCGTATCCACGTCGCTTGCGGCCGGCCCACGGCTGGTAACTCTGGATGGGCCCGCGCGCGGACAGATCTTCCATCTGAATGGCGACACTACGATTGGCCGGGATACGACCAACACGATTCCACTTCCCGCCGACACCGCCGTCTCCCGTCATCACGCCCGCTTCACGTCCAGCGAAGGACTCGTGGAAGTAGTGGATGAGGGCAGCTCCAACGGCACGTTTGTGAATGGATCGCGGGTGAACCGGCAATCGCTGCAGCCTTCCGACGAGATTCAGATCGGTCACTCAAGATTCAGGTATGAAGTATCATGAAGCTTGCTCCGAGAGTATTACTTGGACTGATTTTAGGCGCGGTTGGCGGCGCCCTGGCATGGATCTGCACGGATTTCTTCTTTAATCCGCCCAGTAACCCGGAAAAGATGCTCCACGCCTCCATGGGGCTGCAGTTCGCGTATGGCGGATTGATTGGCGGGTGTATCGGGCTGGCGCTGGGCGCCGCGGATGGCCTGGCGGCGGCGACCCGAGTACACCTGGTCCGCCGCTGCCTTCGTGGGGCGCTCTCGGGCTTTCTGGGCGGCGCCATTGGCATGAACGTCGGCAACGTCATATTTACGCAGCTTCATGGGCAAGCAGACCTGTCGGTTGGAGGACTGGGCTCATTTCTCCAGCAGATCTTCATACGCGCGCTCGGCTGGCTCGTCTTTGGTTGTTTGTTGGGATGGCTCTACGGCTGGTTCGACTCCGGGACTGCAAAGGGACGCAACGGCGCCATCGGCGGCGCCATTGGGGGCTTTATTGGCGGCCTCATCTTCAATCCGTTAAGCTTTGCGATTCCGAACCTGCTGCCCGGTATCAGCTCCCCCGACCGGATCGCCCGGCTGGTTGGCTGGATCATCCTGGGCGGTTTTATCGGATTCTTCACCGCGCTCGTAACGCTGCTGCTAAAAACCGCGTGGGTGTTCGTGGTGTACGGCCGGAACGAAGGGCGGGAGATCATTCTAGAAACCGCCACCACGCATATTGGCCGCAGTGAACTGGCGGAGGTTCCCATCTTCCGGGACCGCCTCGTGGCTGGCAACCACGCCGAAATTCACCGTCAAAATGGGCGATATACGCTGGTCGATGGCGGAAGCGCCGTTGGAACCAGTGTCAATGGTCAAAAAGTTGCGGCGCCCACCCTTTTGCGGGATAGTGATTTGATACACGTGGGTAATACACAGGTCATGTTTTATGAGCGAGCGACGGCCGGCCCGGTTCGTCGGCAGGTGGATCTGGCGCACGCCGCGCCGGCGGCGCCCCCGGTGGTTCCCGACGGAGTGTGCCCATTTTGCGGAGAACGCCGCGACCCGGCAACGGGCGCGTGCGCCTGCAGCGTCGCGCCGTCATCCGGCCCCTCGACCCTGTTCCCTCCAACATCGTCTCCATTTTCACAACCTGTTTCAACAACCGGCGCTCTTCACCTGATCGCGCTCTCTGGCGCTCACGCAGGCGAGGTATTCGCTCTCTCAGGCGGGGTGATCAACATTGGCCGGGACCCTGGCAACGAGATCGCTCTGATCCGGGATACCACGGTCTCTCGCCGCCATGCCTCGATGACGCCGCAGGGCGCCGATTATCTGGTGAGCGACCTCGGCAGTTCCAACGGCACCTTTGTAAATGGCGCCCGGATCACCACACAAACGGCGCATCCCGGCGACGAAATCACCTTCGGCACAGCTCGGTTCCGGCTGGAGTCATAATCCTGTGGTAATAACAACGAAGACGACGACGTTGGCAAGGAGTAGGGCGTGAGGGGCGAGAAATGAGCGCGGATGAGAGCACGCATCCGCGTGCAAAGCCACAGCCCACGCCAATTCCCGAGTCTGTCATTGGATACGGGATCGCGCTGCTCTCCATTATCATCGCGTCGTTTACCCATACCATTCTGGCGCCCTATCTGGGTGACAGGCTGCCATTCATATTTTACTTTCCGGCGGTCGTGGTCGCGGCGTGGTATGGCGGTCTGGGCCCGGCAATTTTCACTGTCGTCTTCGGGTCGCTGGTCGCCATCCTCTATTTCATGCCGCCAACGTACGCCCTCGCCGTGCCGCGCGCGCAGGATCGTTGGGAGCTGGGGATCTATATTTTCGTGGGCCTCGCGACGGCGCTGATCAGCGAATCGCAGCGTCGGTCAAATCAGCGCGCCATGGCCAGTGAACAGTTCTTAAAAACCACGCTCCGGAGCATCGGCGATGCCGTGATTGCGACCGATACCGACGGCCGCGTCACCTTCATGAACAGCGTCGCCGAACGTCTGACCGGATGGAGTGAATCAGATGCGATAGCGACTCCTTGCGGCGACATATTTCGGGTGGTCAATGAGGCGACGCGAGAGGGAGTTCGAAGCCCGGCGGACCGGGCGCTTAGTGAAGGTACCGTGGTGGGACTGGCGAATCATTCGGTGCTCATTGCGCGAGACGGCGCTGAACGGCCGATAGATGACAGCGGCGCGCCCATCAGGAATGAGGACGGCGATCTGCTGGGCGCGGTGCTGGTGTTTCGGGATATCAGCGAACGCCGCGCGGTGGAACATGAACGTACCCGCCTTCTTGAAAAGGAACAGTCGGCCCGCGCCGAAGCCGAAGCCTCGAGCTCCCGGCTGAGTTTTCTTTCGGAGGCAAGCCGAATACTAAGCGCCTCGCTCGATTATCACACTACGCTGAATCAGGTTGCGCGGCTCGCCGTGCCGCGGCTCGCTGACTGGTGCGCCGTGCAGGTGCTCAACGAGGACGGCAAGGTCCAGCGGGTTGCGGTGGTTCATCCTGACCCCGCGAAGGTCGAGCTGGCGTACGAAATGGATCGGCGTTATCCGGTCGATCCGAACGCGCCGCGCGGGACTCCCCACGTCATGCGAACCGGTGAAACCGAGGTCTATCCCGAGGTACCCGATGAGATCCTGGAGCAATCTGCGCAGGATCCGGAACATCTCCGGATCGCGCGGGAGCTTGGACTTAAGTCCGCGCTGATAGTTCCCCTGCTCGCGAGGGGACGCACTCTCGGCGTCATTACGCTGATCTACGCCGAATCAGACCGCCGCTATACCGCCGAGGATCAGACTCTTGCCGAGGAACTGGCCCGCCGCGCGGGCGCTGCGGTGGATAATGCCCGGCTCTATTCGGAAGCCCAAGCAGCGCTCGCAGCCAGCGCGGAGGCTGTGCGGCTGCACCAATTTGTAGAGGAGAAACTGACTCTCCTCACCGAAGCGACCGGGGCTCTGATTGGAAGTCTTGATCAGGAATCGGTGCTGCAAGGTGTCATTCACCTGGCCGGCCGGCTGGTTGGCGCAGATGCCTACGCTATCTGGCGGATGGACGATGGTTCCGGCCAATGGCGCACCGCGGCGTCCCGGGGATTGTCCGAAAAGTATCAGCGCGAAGTCGTTGAATTACTGGATCATTCAACCCCGGCGCCGGAGCGGGTGATGGCGATTGCAGATCTTGAGAACGAGCCGATCATGTCGCGGCACCAGGACCTTCTACACTCCGAGGGGTTTCGGTCGCTCCTGGTGCTGCCACTGGACATTGGCGGCGCCATTTCCGGCACGCTCGTTTTCTATCACCGGGCGCCGCATCAGTTCGGATCCACCGAGTTGAAAATCGCCGGCGCCCTGGCGAACATCGCCGCCTCTGCAATCACCACGGCGGAGCTGTATCAGGAGCTCTGGCAGCGGGCCGATGAGCTGGCTCAGGAAGATCGTCGTAAGAACCAGTTTCTGGCTATGCTGGCCCATGAGCTGCGCAACCCGATTCACGCGATCAACAACGCTGCCGAGGTATTGGAGACCGCCGCACCGGCGACGGACGCGTTTCGGCGATCCCTGGACGTGGTCAGCCGGCAGACTCGACACATGTCGTACCTTGTGAATGATCTGTTAGATGTCTCGCGCATCTCACGAGGCAAGATAAAGATTCAGATCCGCCGGCTGGATCTGGCCGCGCTGATCGAGGCAACGGTTGAGGACCATCGCGCCATCTTCCAAACCGCCGGTCTCAGCCTGTCGCTGGAAATCAAGAGTCGGCCGCTCTGGATTGACGGCGATCCCACCCGGCTCCGGCAGATTGTTGGTAACCTTCTCCAGAACGCGGCGAAGTATACCAACAGCGGCGGCTCGGTTTGCGTCCGAGCGGGCCTGGACGAGACCGAGGCGCCCGGCCCCAATATGAGCGCGGTCGGAGAATCATCCGGATCCCCGGAGCATGAGAAATCCGAGACAGGCGGGAAGATGGAATCAAAGATTCCAATGGTGAAAGTTGAGGTGCAGGATACGGGCATCGGAATCAATCCGGAAATTCTGCCCCAGCTTTTTGAGCCGTTCGTGCAGGCGGATCGGAGCCTGGATCGTACGCAGGGTGGCCTCGGCCTCGGACTTGCGCTTGTAAAGGGTATTGTGGAGCGCCATGGAGGCCATGCCGGAGCTTTCAGTGAGGGACATGACAAGGGCTCCCTTTTCCACTTTACAATCCCGGAGCAGCCCGCGCCAGTGGATACGGCGCCGGCCTCGGTTCCAGCGGTGGATGGGGACCAACCTCTCTCAATACTGATTATCGAAGACAATCCCGACGCGTCTGAGACTCTACGCGATCTTCTCGAGCTTCTCGGACACCAGGTGACGGTGGCCACCTCCGGCCCAACCGGAGTCGAGGAAGCGAGGCGCACGCGCCCCGACGCGGTGCTGTGTGATATTGGATTGCCCGGTATGAACGGATATGCGGTGGCCGCTGCGCTGCGAAAGGATCCCGATACCGCGAGCGCCAGTATCATCGCGATCTCCGGCTATACCCGGACGGCAGCCTCGCCACATCCCTATCCCGACGAATTCGACGTTCATCTCACCAAGCCGATAGACCCGCTCCAGCTAAAGGAGATCCTGGCGTCGGTGAAGGATAATGGAAAGGTCAGCTCTGAGAGGGACTGATGGTCTGATTTTCTCAACGAACAGGAATCGCCGTGTCCCACCTCCGCGTACTGGTGTCGCCTGATCCGGTAACCTATTCGACCCTGTGGGATTCGTGCGAGCCGCCCGCGCCGGATCGCTGGATCGCCTGGCCCTCCGAGCGACAGGTAAACGCATTTCGAAGCGCCGCCGGCATTGCGCCACCGGCCGTTAAAACGAATCGCGCTGGCGATGGTCTTATCTCGCTCCGGTCCGTGCCCGGTATCCTGCTCGATAACCGCTCTCGCAGCGATCCGAACGGCAAGACGCAGCCCATCAGCTCCACTTTCCGCCGACTGCTCACCCGCGCGGCGATCCAGCGGGTTCTCAGGCAGGGCCCCGAAGACTACTTCGGTCGTGTGCGTGACACCGCCGGGTTTCCGGCCGCACTCACAGAGCTGATCCGGGAGCTCAAGCAGGCGTGTGTCAACCCAAAGGACCTGGAGCGCGCTACGGAGACGGCCTCGGCAATGTTGGAAGCCGAATCCGACGCCCGGTTCGGAGATAAAAGCCGCGAAATTGTCCGCCTCTACCAGGCGGTTGAGGAGAGCCAGCGCGCCGGGCAGCTGCTGGATGAAGACGACCTGATTCCCGAGGCTCTGACCGCGCTCCGGCGCCGGGAAGTCTCAAAACTGCCGAAGTCGCTCGACGTGATCGGTTTTTATCAATTCACGGCAGCCCAGTTGACTCTGTTGGCCGGGTTGGCCGCGGCCCGCGTGGATGTTCGCATTCATCTGCTATACGACGAAAGCCGGCCGATCCTCTTCACCGCAGCCGGGCGAACGCTCCAGAGGCTCCTGGCCGAGTTCCAGGCAATTGCCGAGCAACCAGTGGCGCCCGTGAAAAAGCGCCCTACGATCGCTCCCGCCCCGCTGCTGCAAACGCTGGAGCGTTCACTCTTCGCCCCCGTCCCCTTTCCCAATGGCGCATCGATGAATCCCGTCCCTCCAGCCGGCAGCAGCTTCACCGTTCTGGAGGCGCCGGGGGATTACGTGGAGGCGGAGGTGATTGCGCTCCGGATTCACCAACTCCATGCCGTGGACGGAGTGGCCTATCGCGACTGCGCCGTCGTGGTGCGGAGTGTAGGCGAACACGCCGCACGCCTGCGATGTGTATTTCACCGGTTCAACGTGCCGCTGGCGGCCACTACGCTGGAGCCGCTGATGCAGAACCCGGCGGTACAGTTTTTAAGCCGGCTGTTCCGGTTGATACCGGGCCGCTGGACGCGAGAGAATCTGATCCGTGTTCTCCATTCGAGTTACCTGGGGCTGGATCTGCACGCCGTAGACAGGCTGGATCGTGCGGCTCGGCGCGAGGGCGCCATCGAAGATCCCGATCGTTGGCTCTCCCTGGCGGCCCGGCAAGGGAATCATCGTCTTCTCGTTTTCGTGGGCAAACTGGTGAAGTGGAGGAGTGAGGTCGCCCGGCCCGCCCGCGCCCGCGAGCAGCTTGTGTGGCTTCGCAGGAACGCGATTTTCAGCCTGCTTGGTCCCGCCGCTCCAGGAAGCGCAGGGGAAGCGGACGCGCCGGAAGAACTGGCGCCGCAGGTGGGCAGCGTCTCGAAGCGACTCAAGGACCGGCTGTCGCCCACCGACCGGGCCGCGCTGCTGACAGCCGCTCACGTCGCCGGTGAAATGGAGCGCGTCCGGCGCCTTAACACCGATTCGATTGACGCCGAAGTAGAGAGCGAATCGGCGCCGGTGAATGCAGTGGAGATCGTGGAAGACCTGCTGGCGCTGTGGGAGCACGCGACTTACGCGCCCTCTCACTCGCAGGAAGACGCGGTTCAGCTTCTTGACGCGTATGCGCTATCGCCCGCGGAGTTTCCCGTGGTCTTTGTCTCGGGTCTGCTGGAGGGTTCATTCCCCCGTCGGGTTCCGGAGAACCCGTTCTTCCGGGATGATGAGCGAGAGGCGCTGCGGCCCCACGGCGTTCATTTGAGCACAGCGTTAGAGGGCGCCGATGAAGAGCGGATCCTATTCTACCGCGCCGTAACGGCCGCTCGTGACCGCCTTTTCCTCACCTTTCCCCGAGTCACCGACGAGGGCAAGGAGAGCCTGCCTTCGTTCTATCTGGACGAAGTTAAGGCCGTGGTCGGCGATTTGACCGGATACACGGTCTCACGCACGCTCTCCGAGGTTGCGCCGAAACCGGACGAAGTTATCACGGAGCGAGATCAGGCCTGCGCGGTCGCGATAGCGGCAGGCGATTGGCGAAAGACCGCCGACGACGGGTTCATGGAGCGCCTCGACCTCTACAACAAGCTGGTGGCGGCCGAGCCGGCGCTGCTGGCGCGGCTTCTGGATGGTGTTGACCGGACCCCGCCGTACCAGCTTCAATGCGGCTGGAGCCAGTACGATCAGCAGCGATCTTTCGGAGTTTCGGAGATCGAAGCGTTCGCGACCTGTCCCTATCAATTCTTTGCCAGCCGGCGGCTCAGGCTCAGCCCGGACCGAGACGCGCCCGGTCGACTGGAAGGCGGAGCGGTGATGCATAATATTGTCCGCCGGTTTTTGGAGGAGCTTGGGGCTGCGCCGCTGCCTCCAAAGGACGAAGCGATCGTTCGCCTGGAAGCCCTGCTGGATGAAGAACTGGCGGATCTCCCGCGAGAGGCGCAGCCCTATCAAATTCGGGTGCTACGGCTCACCTTAGCGGCGCTGCTGCCGGCCTTCGTGGATCGGGAAGAAGCGTACCGGGAGTATACCCGGCTCAAACCGGGCCGGTGGGAACTGGCGTTTGGAAACAGCTCCAATGCGGCGGCAGAGGGAGAGACGCCCGATTCGGCCTCCTGCTCCGCTCCGCTGCTGATCGAAGCCGATGGCGCCGAACCGGTGCGCATTCATGGCCGGATCGACCGGGTTGATTTTTCGCCCGATGGCACGGCGGCGTTGATGGATTACAAGCTCGGCGCCGCCCGGACGCTCAAAGACATGCAGGAGGGCAAAAGCCTGCAGATCCCGCTGTATTTTCTTGCGATGGAAAAGGTATTTAATCTGGAAGCCGCTGCGGCGTTCTACGACTGCTTCGATCGCAACGAGAGGACCATCATCATCCGGAGCGATCACGTCCAACAGATCATGACGCAGCCGAGCCAGGCCAACGGCGGCATCCTACCGGGAACGAAGTACGAGGAGCTGCTGAAGACCGCGACAACCGCCGTCATTGTCGCTGCCGGCCGCATCGCCGACTGCCGCATCGAAACCCAGCGCGGGGACCACTGCCGGATATGCGACTTTGGGGACGTATGCCGGGTTTGAGATTCATCCTCACTCCCTCAATGTTTTCACCCCTGGCGTTCATCTTCGACCGGGCGAGCGTCCTCATCATTTGGCGCGCGGTCTACTCGCTCGAAGAACTTCCAGTAAACCTCTGTACCGTCCTGGACCTGTTCATCTTCGCGCGCCGCCATACTCTGCCTCGTCCGTTCAACGTGGATTACCGGCTCGTAGGCGGCCGCAGATCCAAAAAAGTACGAAAATCGCGTATCCGTCCGATATCACGCCGAGCCAGTATATTACGCTTCCACCGTCGGTCAGTAAGAGGTACTTCCGCGCCCAGAGGAGCGTGAATTGGACGCAAAGGGCGAGGAGCAGCAGCATTCGCTGCCCCCACAATGGCAGCGATGCCCAGAGCGCGGGGCGCCCAGAGTAGCACAGTGATGAGAGTCGGGCGCCATCCCTGAAATCGACGTAAGTGAACAACAGCAGCAGACCCAGGGCCGGGACGGATGACGAGACCGGGTCGAAATCACTTCGACTGCCCGGCAGAAGGAAACACCAGATCGGAAACCAACTCAAAAGCGCCACGATAATGAACACCGGCGCTCCGGATGGCGCATAACTCGATTTGGATGACATCGGCGCTTACTCCACCGCGGTACGGCAGCGGCCAATATGCGTCCTCTTTTCGGGAAGCGGGACTCCAGAAAGAGTTAGCTCACTTCTTCTAACGCGCTTTCACGGTGGGGTTAGCTCGTCCAGAAGGCAGCACGTTCCTCGTCGCTCACCGAAACGGCGCCCATTCCGGACGGATCGCACCTATCGTTCTCGGGCCTGATCCCAGGCTGCGCGGCGCTACCAACCCACGGCCTTTGCTGCAACGTAGCCGCTCCGGTACGCCCCGACCGCCGTCTCCGCAACAGGCCCAACAATAATGCCACTGCATAGGCGAATGCCATGACCGTCATCAAGTGACGGTGATTCGGGCTGTCCGGTAGACGCATCACTGTGACGACAATCAGGAGTGAATACGCGGCCGTGTAGGCAGCTAAACCCTGACGCCATACTGATCTGGAGTCACGTCCCGGAATGAAGAGCCACATGGACGCGACGACGACGCCAACCAAACCGATGAGCACAAAGTTGTTAAATTCCGCGTGGCTGAATTCCAACTCTATTCTTCCCGTACCGAGCGCGGGTGTCGCCCGTCCAGTACCCGTGAAACTGACTTCCTGCTCAGAACGACGCACTGTCCACGCGACCACTTCGGCCGGCGGCGCAGCCATCGCTGTTCGTCTCGCGCGGTATCAGTCTTTTCGCGGGAAGTTCGCGGGCAATAGCTACCCAAGGTTATTATACGACAAACTGCTCCCGAGCGCCATCGGGCGCGAGGGACGGCCACCGGCATTCGCCGCAAAACGCATGCCCGGTCGACCCGTATCGTTGTAGGGGCGAAACATTCGCCGGAGGGGTTACGGGCACGAGAGATCTGATGCGAATGCTTCGCCCCTACGCCCGGCCCAACACGAACGCCCCGTTAATGGCAGAATCTCACGCGCGGCGTCTAAAGCTCGGCCGTCCCTTCAGGACTTCGGGGTACACGAACGCCCGGGCTCTTTACCAGGGCTGAAGCCCTTCGCTACATTCGGTCGTCCCTCCGGGACTGCACGGCCGGCCAATCCGTAGTCTTGACTCATCCTTCATCCTTCACCCTTCATCCTTTACCCCGTTTGGCCCTCCGGGACTTCACGGCCGGGCAATGCGCTGGCTCGATTCATCGTTCATCCTCCGTCCTCCGTCCTTCGTCCTGCCGTATATCCGCTACAATGTGAATGGACGGCAGCGAACGCTGAATAGATTCAGAACGTGAAAGCCGCCGCCGGGCGCCCCGTACCACGCCCATCCCCATCAGTACCAACATAAACGATTGTTTGCTATCACTCTGTTGGATAGGCGATCGGCATTCGTCAAGCTTTCACCGGTCTATGCCACGTGAGAGCTTCTGAATTATGACATAGGTAACAAGATTGTGTGAGATAGGTGC
>DASRZA010000014.1:0-7280 GCA_035686845.1 Armatimonadota bacterium
GGTGTGTGTGTGTGCGGGTGGGTGGGTGCGAGTGTGCGTGGGTGAGATGGGGGGAAAGTGGGACGGCGGGACGGTCGGATGGTGGGTGAAGGGTGAAGGATGAATCAAAGCCCGAACACCCAACACCGAACACCCATAACCCAATACCTAACCCCTAACCCCTATTTTTGCCGAATGAATTCCGCCCGGCGCGCCCATTCGCTTTCGGGGAAGCGGTCGATGAGAGAATTCCAGCCGGCCAGGAGACCGTTCCCGTCGTGACTCGTCTTGTACGCGACGACCGCGGCCCAGTACTCGACCTCCGGCTCACGCGCGGGGTCGCCCTTCGTGTGCGACTTCGCATCGTCGAGCCGGGCTTGCGCTTCGTTATAGTTCTGGCGATCGATGGCCTCTTTCAGCCGCGCTAATGACATTTCTCCTAAGAAACGCTTCGGGTCCAGATAACCCTGAGCGCGCCGGTGCTCGCGGCCGTCGGCGTCCTGCACGATTAATGTTGGGGTCCAGGATGAATTAAATCGATCCATGGCCCCCGGATCTTCCACCACGTTATACTGAACCGGGATGAAAAAACGCTCGATGTACTCCTTGACTTCCGCATTAGGGTACGTCACGGCACCCATTGTTTTGCAGCCGCCTCATCCGGGGTTGAACAGGTCGATCAGCAGCAATTTGCTGTGCCGCCTCGCTTCGGCACGCGCTTCCTCCAGGCTATGACGCCACGGGATGTTTGATGCAGCCATACCTTACCTCCGATTATGAAACTGAGCCCGGTATTGTGAATACACTCGCCGCCACTCCGGGATCACGGCGACAGCTTTATCGTCTTACCCAGAAATCGAGCGCGGAGCGCGAAAGGATGAAGGATGAAGGATGAAGGATGAGGGATGAATCAAAAAGCTCATCGCAGAGACGCCCGGCCCTGGCGCCGACCGAGGTCGGCCACTGGGTGAGGCGATGCCCACCTGCGTGGGCGATTCGCATTCGGGCAAGTGCGGGGGACTACCGGACGGACACTCCCCCATTATTGGGGGCCGGGCGGATGCGGGGGAAGCGACCACCCGTCCATAATGGGGGGTCGGGGGGCTGCCGGGCGTCGGAAACGCCGCGTCGCATCCTGCCAAGCCGACCTGATGGCGCGGACCGCCGCTGTGTCGTCGTCTTGCCCTCCGTCCTTGAGACCTCTCTCCCGGCCTCTCCCCGGAACGGGAAGAGGAGTCCATCCTTCGTCCTTCGTCCTTCGTCCTCCGTCCGCGGCTGCGCGGTTCCTTTGGCCGCTATTTGCCTTTGCGCCCTTTCGGCCTGCTCGGCGCCGACTGGGCGAGCTCCGGCAGTACGGCCGCCGACTCCGAAGCCGCCGGTGATCTCTCGGTCCGCTGCGCCTCGTTCGATGAGCCTCAGAGGACAGAAGCCCGCGACCAAGCCGGCGCTTGTGCAGTTACCCATTATCGCTGCAGGGCGGACGCCGGAGATCGCGGCACTGATGTACCATGACGTGCTCCCGGTGAAACAGGTCTGGTTCGACACGACGTTAGCTGACTTCGATCGGCAGATGCAGGCGATTCATGACCGCGACCGGCAGGTGATTAGCGTGATGCAGCTCTGGCGGCACCTCACGCAGGGAACGCCGGTTCCTCCGCACCCGGTGGTGCTGACGTTCGATGACGCCAATGAGGGACAGTTCTTGTACGCGCTGCCGGTGCTCCGGAAATTTCATTATCACGCGACGTTTTTCATTCATACGGGTTACGTGGGCGTGACCACGAGCAAAGCGCACATGACGTGGGAGCAGCTTCGGCAGGCTGAGGCGACTGGACTGGTGGACGTGGAGGGTCGAACGGTCACGCATCCATGCAATATGCCGGATCTTTCGCCGGCGCAACTGGATCGGGAATTGCGGGGGGGAATCGCGGCGGTGCAGAAACATCTGGGGCATCCCAGCCTCTTCTTCTCCTATCCGTGCGGGCATTATAATGCGAAAGACGAGGCCGCGGTACGCCGGGCCGGCTTCCTGCTCGCCTTTGATGAGGATCGAGGTTTCGCGAACCGGTCAATATCGATCTTCGCGGTCAACCGGTTCGCGCCGAAGCGTTTCGATGAGGCGGTCCCACCCGCGGCGAGACGTTAGCGAGCCAGCCTATGGCTGGCAGCGGGGGCCGGAGTCCGGGCCGGCCCGTGATGGAACACGAAGGAGCAGCGCCCACCGCGCGACTCAAACCTCATCCGTGGGATTTGCTGAGACTGAAGCGTACGATCGATTTTCCGAGGCCGAAGGCTGTGATGAGCCAGGCTGCGAGGGCGGCCCAGCCCATGATAACTGGAATGAGCCGGAACGACCCCAGACCCATAAAGACGACCAGCCGGTTGGAAGCGGCGCTATACATCCCGATGGGGAAGACGAGGCTCCAGTAAGTGGGGTGGTACCGCACCGGCACGCGCCGGATGACGTGCCGCCATATCCCGAAGATGACAAGGAGTGGGACCCACCAACTGCTCCAGGCCCAGAGCGCGAAAGTCACGGCTACGAGCACCGGGCGCAGCTCGTTGAGGAACGGGAGATGAGGCGCCAGGTTAACGAAATCATCGCCCGCCAGCGTGCTAATCGACGTGGCGCCCAGAATGATCCAGTAAGGCGGCAGCAGCGTAGGGGGATCCAGGGCGGCGAAGAACATCCGGAAGAGCACGAACGTTGTAATGATGACGTAAAAGACCGCTCCTATGGACCAGAGGCCGTACATACAGAGGAAGATGAAGGTTGAGTAGACGGGAAAATGTCCGGCGAGCAGTGTTCCGAGAACGACTACGGATTGCGTGCCGACGATGGCGATGAACCAGCTCGCATTGGCGATCTCAAAGACGGATCGCCCATTGACGAAGATGAGGAGCGCAAAGCTGAAATAGCTCAGGAACAGCCATGCCGCAATCGAGACAAGCCAGAGAGCGAGGGCGGCGGCAACATGATTTCGCAGAAGGAACTGGGCGCCGAGAACGTTACTTCCGGCGACAAAGGTAAAAAAGGTAAAAATGAGCTCGGGATTGGTGAGATCGGCCCAGAAGGCCGCCCGATAGCGAACGATCCGCAGCAGATAGGCGATGACAAGAATCGGGAACGCGACGACGTTGACGCCGAAGAGCGCATCGGAGATCCATCGATAACCGAGGAACCAAAACGACGTGGAGACGATCCCGGTCGCCATGACGAGCGCGAAGTAGCCGGGATAGACCGTCTCCGAAAGCTGAAGGGCGCGGCGAGTCAAACTGCGAAGATCTGGCATCAGGTTGAAGGGCGCCTGGGAATTCACGGGCGTGTGCGCACGACGTGACTCGCCGCATATCTTCCCGCCGTCATTTCGCCTGCTGAAACAGCATGGGCGCGAATTCGATCAGATAGTTCCGCCAGTTGAGCCAGGTGTGCCCACCGGTTGATTCTTCCATCACCGGATGAAAGCCGTGCCGCTTCAGCAGATCGACGGTCATTTGAGTGGTTTTCAGCAGAAAGTCATCGCTTCCCGTTTTGAACCAGAGTACTTTTAGCCGGTTCTTCTGGGCCGCGTTGTCGAGCTCGACGGCATGCTGCTGTTCCCACGTTGGCGGCGCTGTTTCCGGGGTGGTCACAGGGCCCGGTGAGGCAGGCGCCCGCGGGAACCGAAAGAAGGCTCCGAGAAGCCCGGAGCTGAACACGCCGGCATAGGCAAAATCCGTGGGGTGGGCAAGGATGATGTCGAGGGTCTGGCCGCCCCCCATAGACAGTCCCGCAATGGCGCGATTCTGACTGCCTTCACTGACCCGGTAGTTCTTCTCGACGTAGGGCATGATATCGGTGGTGAAGTCTTCAACGAATTCGTCGGCGCCCTGTGCGCCTCCACGCGGCGGAGGGGCTTGTTCGCCCGATCGGCGAGTGTGTCCGGCGGGCATCACGACGATCATCGGCTTTGCCTTCCCCGCCGCAATCAGATTATCCAATATAAACCCGGCGCGGCCTACGGATGTCCACGAATCGTCCGAATCGCCGGCGCCATGCAGCAAATAGAAGACAGGGTAATGGCGCTGGTTTTGATCATAGCCCGGCGGCGTGTAGACGTGCATCCGGCGGAACTTTGAGAGCGCCGTGGAGTAGTAGGTTACCGAAGCGACGGCGCCGTGGGGTACGTTTTTGGTATCCATGTACTCCGAACCGGGCACGACGACCAGGCTCCAGACGTTTTCGTTGGACTCGCTGGTCGCGGGGTTCCTCGGATCGATAACCGCGACGCCATCCACGTTAAAGTTATATCGGTACGCTCCCGGATCGAGTGGCCCAAGCGTGACTTCCCAGACGCCACTATCGTTCTTGGTCATCGGCGCGCCCGGACCATTACCGGGGATATCACTGCCGCTCAAACGAACTTCGTTGGCCCGAGGCGCGTGGATGCGGAAGGTGACCGTTCGGTCCGCGTGAACTTCGGGTGAGACAATTGGCGCCGGGCGCGGCCCCTCCCGGCGCGACTGCTGCGCGACAGCGGAAGGCGCCAGGCACCCAATCATCAGCACCACCGCCGCGCTGCCGGAAAAGCATTTTGATTGATTCATCTTTCACTCGCCCTCTCGTCCAGGACGAATGCCTGGCGTTTATCGTTAGATCTAAGATAGCCGCGTCCGGCTCGGGAAGTTGTTTTCCCACTCATATTCGGACCCGTTTGATCACGGAACGGGGGGAAACGCGATAGGTTCAGGATCGATTGGAAGTCGAAGCAAAATGGCCGCGGCCGACATGCGGCCGGCGGTGTATCAATCGGAGCATGAGCAGCCCGCCCACGAAAATGACACCAGACGCCAGTGCGAGCTGCCACACCAGCTTTCCACGGCCGCCGAGGTATAGATCCAGCGCCACCGTGAGCAGCCAGAGCTGGATGGTCATTAGAATGAGGCCGATAAAGGCGGCCGCCAGCACAATCGACGCCTGTCCATGAATTGGCGCCTGATCCGCCGGTTCTCCAGGGCGAACTTCTCCCAGGTAGCTGAGTGGTTGGCGCGGGTCCGTCATCAGGCTTCCCGTCCCATCGCATAAATCAGATTCCCTTTGATCAGGAGTTTGATTCTTGGGAGCCGGCGCTGCGGTGGACCCGCCGTCGGAGAGCCGGTTTGCGGATCGAAGACACCGTCGTGGCACGGGCAGAACAGCCGCTTTTGATCGCTCTGATAATAGACAGCGCAAGAGAGGTGCGTACACTTCTGGCTGTACGCGACAAATCGCCCTCCGCTCAGATGCAGCAGCACAGCCTGATCCTCCCGGCTGGGATAATTGAAGTAAAAAGCCTGCCCCTCCGGAACCTTCTCCACGACGGTAATGCGCTGCGACCGCGCAACCGGCCGCCGGCGCGAGCGGCCTAAGATCGCTATGAGCGCGGTCACCGAAAAGAGCGCGCCGGAAGCGTAGACCGCAAGATGCAAGAACTCTCTGCGGGAGACCATTTCATCCGCATCCCAGTGATAGGGGAATTCTCCTCTCCAGCGTTTGATCTGAGGACTATGAACACTCTGCCCGGTCGGATCAATGATATCGCGTTCGTGCTCACTCATAGCACCCATGCCTCCTCTCGATCGGGCGCCGGCGCGCCAATCTCGGCACGCGCCTCCTCCAGAAGCGCGGTGATATCCAACTTCTGCTGCTCTTCGGGCAGCACGTGGTACACCCGTGTTCGCACCTCTTGCGCGCCAAAGACCGTCTTATTCACCGCATGACCGCGCCTCTGATTCGTAAATTCCTCGTAATCACCATACCAGATCGCCTGTGTGGGACACGCCTGTGCGCACCAGGGCTTCAGATCCTGAGAGGTGCGGTCATAGCAGAGGTTGCACTTTTTCATGAGGCGGGCCTCAAGATCGAATTTCGGCACCCCAAACGGACACGCGTAGACACAGTTCCGGCAGCCGATGCAGCGAGAAGGCTCCGCCTGCTGAACCACTCCTTCCGGCGTAATCAGAATCGCCATCACGGGGCAAACCTGCGCACAGGGCGCCACCGGATCAGAACAGTGCATGCAGAGCGTCGGCTGCGTAGCGACGCTGAATGAACGGTCGATAAAATCGACCATGATCATACTTTCGCCCTTGTGTGAATCGCATTCACGACAGGCAGCCTCACAGGCGCGACAGCCGATGCAGCGGGACGGGTCCATGAATATCGTCTTGATGGGCACTTGGTTTTCTTTCTAACCGGTCTCGCCATCCGCGCGACCGGATCATTCAGCCGGACCTCAGTGGGTCTTGCCCTTTTTGTCCTGGGGAGTTTTCGTTTCCCCAACGGAATATGGAAACATGCGAGGCGAGCTCTCCGCGTTGAAGTTCACCCGCGGACTGCTGGTTCCCGGCCCGGGTGGGTCCCCTACCCGCTCCACGGCCGCCGCGCACGCCTTATATTCCGGAATCTTCACCGTGGGTTCGACGGCTGGATTGGTGAGCTGGTTGATGGATTGCTTATGGCCGTAATGGAACGGAATAAAAAGGGTGTCCGGCCGGATCGTCGGAACCACCAGAGCCTTCAGCTCCATCGAACCCCGTGGGGTCCGCACACGCACACGCTCATCATTCTGGATGCCGAGTCGTTCGGCCGCCTGGGGGTGAATCTCGACCCAGGGTTCCGGCGCCTGGCTGTTGAGAAAACTGAGCCGCCGCGTCTGATTGCCGCTCAAATAATGATACACAACCCTGCCGCTGGTAAGCCGGAACGGATATTCCCCGCCCGGCTCCTCGGCGGCGGGGCGATGTTGTAGCGGAAACATGCGCGCCTTTCCATCCGGATGTTCGAACCGGTCTACAAAGAGGCGAGGCGAACCGGGATGATCCTCGGAAGGACAGGGCCAGAACACTCCGCCCTGCGCATCGATTTTCTCCCACGTGATTCCGTAGTAGTCTGACTTACCGCCGCGGGAGGCCGCTCTCAGTTCGTTCCAGATCTCCAGGGAGGACGTGAAGGGGAAGAACTTGCCGCGACCCAATCGCCGTGCCAGGTCACAGATGATATCAGCGTCGTGCCGGGCTTCGCCGGGCGGTTCGGCCGCCTGGTTTATCTTGATGACCCGACCTTCGAGATTGGTCGTCGTACCCTCTTCCTCGCACCACACCGCTCCGGGCAGCACCACGTCCGCGAGCTCCGCCGTCTCCGACATAAAGAAATCGATCACCACGAGCGGATCCAGATTATCCAGCGCCTTCTGAACCACCTGATTGTCGGGGAGCGAGACCATCAGGTTAGAGCAGATGACGAGGCAGCTTTTAATCTCCCCGGCCGCCATGAGGTGGAC
>DASRZA010000015.1:0-2393 GCA_035686845.1 Armatimonadota bacterium
GCCACCCGTACGGTCGGCTCCGTCCCGTGGCTCGAGGATGTGAGTAGACCGTAACCCGCAGCGTTTGCGGCGGCGAAGACGATCGTCGACATGATCAGGGCCCGCGCCGATCGCCGCACGGCGAAATCGGCGATCGCTGCGCCCGTCCACCAGATCAGGAACGAGATCCCCCAGATACCAGTAATCGAGGCGAGCTGGGGTATCAGTCTGCTCTGGAACTCGCACATTGCGAGATTAACCGGCAGCGGTGTCAACGACGTGAGCCATTCCGCTGTCGTACCCGCCGCGGCTATCGCGGCGATCCAGGGGATGCCGACGATGCGCCGCCGAAGGACGGAGCCGGCCGCGGCGGTCAGGCCAAGTACGACAGCGATTCCAACGAAAGGCGCCAGGCAGAGGCGCATCGCATCCGCGTCCGCGCTCCACCCAAAATGAAGCAAGGCGCATACGGCGCCAGCTAACATCCCCTGCCCCACCGCCGCGAGCGGCTTCCGATCCATCACCGCGACGAGGAGCGGCGCCAGAGCGATCCATCCCAGCCATTCGGCGTTCACCGGTGGCAGACTGAAGCCCAACAGCGCCCCGGCGAGGACGGTTAAAAGTATACGTTGATGGTTCGATTGCATGCGACTGACTTTCACAGAGCGCCCGGTAGCTCGGAGATCAATCCCGGCCGGCCCCACGCGTCTCCATAGATTAGTGGTCCAACGCCGCCAGGAGTACCCGTCGCGGGACGCAAAGGAAATCGAGCACGTGTTCGAGAACCTGGACCATACAATGATGCCCATGCCATCCGGACTTTGCTCCGGGTGACCACTCCCCGCCGGACCCCACCAATATGAAGACCGACGTGCTCTTCTATAATCTCATCTCCGGAAGCCCGGCGATCTTCTTCGAGCTTATCGGGAGGTCTGCAGGTGAAACGAAAAGTTACCGGCTCGACTCGCTGGAGATCAAGCAGACCTCCTATCGCCTGGACGGTGTCCTTCGTCCTGAACCGGACGACCTGGAGAAGCCTATCTACTTTATGGAAGTGGTGTTCCAGCGCGACGATCACTTTTACGAGCGGTTCTACGCCAAGATCTCTGATTACTTCGATCAGAAGCATGAACCCCGGAAGTGGTATGCGTGGGCGCTGTTTGCCAGCCGCTCTCTGGATCCGGGAATGCCGCTGCAGATCCAGCATGCCTTGAGAGAGGGAGTGCTAAGCATCTATTACCTGGAGGATCTGCGGCAGCAACGTGATCTTCCTCTGGGGTTGGAGCTGCTGAGATTGATTGTCACTCCCGAGCGAGAGGCCGAGGGCGAGGCGCGACGAGTTCTGACGCGAGCGCGGGAGGAGGCTGGCGCACAGCGAAGAGAGATGATAGAATCGGTAGAGACTATTCTGTTCTACAAGTTTCCTCGACTGGGACGGGAGGAGTTGGAGCGTATGTTCGATTTAGCGGCCATTCGAGATACGGCGGTTTACCGGGAAGCTTTTACTGAAGGCAAGTTGGGCGCGGTGCCGCTCCTGTTGGAGAAGGGTGCGAGCGAAGAGGAGATTGCGGCAAAACTGGAGTTGAATATCGATGAAGTCCGGGCGGCAGCGCGGGCCCACAGCAAGAAGTCGTCTTCGCGGAAACGCCGTTCCCGCCGCCCACAGCAGCCAGAGGAATAGCCCAGCGGAATAGTCCGGCTCGGTCATTCGACTCCGGGCCGGTTTCCAGGAACCGGGCCGCCGGATCGACCGTCTACCGGATCAACGAAAGGAATTCGACGTGGCACCGCCTGGGAACCGGATCTGGTATCTTTCTCTCGGGATTTCGGCGCTGCTGAACGCGCTGTTTTTCGCGCTGCTCACTCAACTCGAGTTCCCCGCGAGTCGCTTCAGTCCGCCGCGGTCCCATTCAACGATCCGAGTTGAGGCTGTCGTCCCCCCACAGCATGAGACGCGCCCCCGACTGCCCGTGCGCGTGCCCGCGTCGAAGCCACCACTGCGTCAGCCAGTCCGCCCGGCGAATCCGCTTCCTCCGGCCGCGCGCCGAAGACCCAGCCCGCGACCGGTACCCGCCGCGGGCCCACCAAAGCCAATCGCGCGGTCCGGAGGATCGCATGGAGGCGGCGGCGAAGGCGCGCCGGCCCCCGTAGTCGCCGAAACGCCCGGGTCTCCGCCGCCCGAACCGGCCGTCATTAATGCGCCGGTCCTGGACGATATAACGAAGCGCCCGGATCATCTCCCGCCCATTCCGGCTTACGCCAGCGAAGAATCCCCCCCATTTCTGGAACCCGATCTCGGCGGCAGCGTCGTCACGGCAAAGGCGCCGGAGACAGGCGCCGGGGCGGGCGCATCCGGAACTGCCGCCGGCTCAGGGCCGGGCACGGGCGCCGGAAGGGGATCCGGGCCCGGCGCG
>DASRZA010000016.1:0-10279 GCA_035686845.1 Armatimonadota bacterium
AAAATCGAGTAACGTCAGGTCCAGAAGGAGATTCTTATATCCGGCGGAGAGCATCTCCTCCACGTCATGCCGGAACGTTGGCGCCGTGCTGGCGTCCAGCGTGCCGACTATTTTTAGAACCGGACAGTCCCTCAAAACCTCAAGTGTCGCCGTTAATTGCTTTTCCTTCGACATTGCCCTACCCTCGAATCTGACGATCTCGCGAGTGAATGATGCTGTCGCGGCGTTATACCCGTTCCTTTGCAGGATCAATCGTGCGGTTGGCATCCCGCGGCGTGACGAGTTATTTCATTTTGACCAGGCCGGCGAACGACGTACTCAGGCGACCGCGCCGCGAGTGACCTTGAGGAAGATGTCCTCGAGATCGGCGTCCTGCTCGCTGAAACTCTGAATATCCAACCCGCGGGCGAAGAGCGCTCGGATCAGTGTAGCGTTGTCGATTTCGGGCGTTGCCTCGACACGAACGGCGCCATCGATAACCACGGCCCGGCGGACGCCAGGCTGATCGGCGAGGACGGCGGCGACCTCATCGAGTTGGCCGGGCGCTTTCACTATCAGCGTTTTGCCTCCCGTCACCTCGCGCATAATGTCGCTGACTGAGCCGCAAACCACCATCTGTCCCTGCTCGATGATCCCGACCTTGGTGCAAAAGTCGGCGAGCTCGGGAAGGATGTGGGATGAGATCAGAATCGTCTTCCCCATCGCCTTGAGCTCCCGCAGCAGCTCTTTAATCTCGATTCGAGCACGGGGGTCCAAGCCCGACGCCGGTTCGTCCAGCAGCAGCACTTTGGGATCATGAACGAGGGTCTTCGCCAGGCAGAGCCGCTGCTTCATTCCACGGGAAAGCTCTTCAACGAAATTGTCGCGCTTGGAAACGAGATCCGTTAGCTCCAGGACATCGCTTACGAGCTTGGGCCGGCGCTCCGACGGGATTTTGTAAGCCGCCGCGAAGAAATCGAGATACTCCCAGACCCGCATGTCGTCGTACACACCGAAAAAATCGGGCATGTATCCAATCACGGAGCGAATGGCCTCCGGCTCTTGCGTAACGTCGATCCCATCGATAAAGGCGGACCCCGAGGTAGGCTGAAGGAGAGTCGCCAGCATCTTGATGGTGGTCGTTTTGCCGGCGCCATTCGGGCCGATGAAACCAAAAATATCGCCGGTGTCGAGCTCCAGATTGAGGTCTTTAACCGCGACGGTCTTATCGTACTCTTTGCGCAAATGAACCGTCCGGAGCATTGGCATGGTGATTCTCCTGAATGGGCGACCCTAGAACCGCTTGATGGCCAGCACCACCCGCCCGAGAATCTCGGCTTCACGGGTGTAGATGGGCTCCATCGTGGTGTTCTCGGGCTGAAGTCGGATCCGATCTTTCTCCCTGAAAAACCGCTTCACCGTTGCCTCCTCGCCCAGCCGGGCGACGACGATTTCACCGTCGTTGGCGGTTGGCTGCGACCGGACGACCACCAGATCGCGTTCGTGGATGCCGGCGTCGATCATGCTGTCACCCTTGATCTCCAGCATGAAGATTTCATCGTCCCCGACGAGCATCTTGGGCAGCGGATAGTACTGTTCAATGTTTTCGTCTGCCAGGATGGGTGTTCCTGCCGCCACCTGCCCAACGAGGGGCACTGAAATAAAGTCTCCCGGACGCATGGGCAGATCCATACCCACCACCGAGATGGACCGGTATTTGTACCGATCCTTTTTGATATAACCCTTGCGCTCGAGCGCCTCGAGATGCTTGAAGACGGTGCAGCTCGAGCGCGCGCCTATGGCGGTCCCGATCTCCCGCACGGTGGGCGCGATCCCCCGTTCCCGCAGGCTTCCCTGCACGATATCGAGCACCTTCTTCTGACGAAGCGTGATTTCTTTTGCCATCTGTCTTTTCCTCGCGCAGCGGCGCCTCGCGGTGTTTCATGCCGCCGGCGTCGCGCTGATTGCACCAGTTTATTTATAATATTATAGCACAAAGGTTTGCCACCGCGACTCGGCGCCTCTCAATATCCTTCAACGCCTTCTTCACCCGACTCCTATCGCTGGCATCAGATGCTTTCGCTCACGTTCGCTCGTCGCCTCGGCGGGAATCATAGTCACGGACTTTACTATAATACGGGAGGGCGCGAGGAATTGGTGACCGGTTCCGGGACCTGGTATGCGTGAATCGGAGGGAGAACGGCGATGAAGTTTACGAGCGGGCAGATCGGACAGTTCCTGGACCAGGGATACCTGGCGATTCCGGACTTCTGGGACCGGCCCGAAGTGAAGGCAATGCAAAATGAGATGGAACGGCTCAAGCGAGACGGACTGCTTCGGAACGTAGCCACCGACGGCGATGGGAAGACGCACTCTCAAGCACGGGCGAACCTGCAGCTCTGCCCCATGTATAACAAGAGCGACTTTTTCAGGGCCATGCCGTTCGCCCCCAAAGTGATAGAGGCGGTTCGACAGTTGATCGGCGATCCGGTGCTGCTCCACCTGGACCAGGTTTTTCTTAAGCCTGCCCGGCATGGAGCGGGAACGAACTGGCACCAGGACAACGCCTACTTCAAGATCAGCGATCCCCTTAAGGGCACGGCCATGTGGACCGCTGTCCACGACGCGACCATTGCGAACGGGACGATGCGCATCATCCCCGGCAGCTTCCGTGAAGCTTACGAGCACAGCCGGGATCCCGACAGTGACCATCATATCCGGTGCTATCCACCCGAGGAACGCGCTATACCGGTGGAGCTTCCGGCCGGCGGCGTCCTCTTCTTCGCCTACGGCGTGGCCCACTGCACTGGCGCCAACAACACCGAGCATGAGCGAGCCGGCATGGCGCTGCACTTCTTGAATGGGGAATACGCGCAGGAGGATCTTATCCAGCCCGACCGCACCACCCGCCCGTTCCTAACCGGCGCCAGCGCGACCGGAGGGCTGCGAGAGTACGGCGTTACCATTGCCGGAACTTGGGATGAGCAGGTGTCGCGGCTAATCAGGGATAACGGTTTCCCGGACCAAAAGAAAGTTTGACAACTCGAGCATCATCTGATATCCTCAGCATTCGACTATCGGCCGGGCTTGAATTGCCGCGGTATCGACCGTTCGAAACCGGGCGCCCTCCGTCTCCGGGCGCCGGTAACATCACGCGCAGCACAGGTCCCGCTCCACCGACGGGCTCCCGAACGGGAGACGGCCCGCTTTGAAGGCCCGGCAGCTCCCCTTCCGGTCTCGCTGAAGGGATGGCCGATTATGGTTGACCTTGCTTCGCGCCGCCTCTGCCCGCTGGCGCGCCTCGCTGCATGTCTTGCTCTCGGGCTTCTGCTCATGATACCGCCGCCGCCTGCGGCGGCGCAGAGCGGAGTCCCGCCCGCCCCCACCGGCCTGACAGCCACCGCCGGGTGATACCCAGATCCAGCTTTCATGGAACGCCGCAAATCCGGCGACGTCGTACAACATATATCGCGGCCCCTCCAATCAGGAGACTCTCGTACATGCTGGCTTCGTTGGCACGACGTTCGTGGATACCGGGTTGACGAATGGGAACCGTTATTACTACTTTGTCAAGGGCGTCAACACTTCCGGTGAGGGCGCCCAATCCAACGAGGTCTCGGCGACTCCGATTGCCATTCCCTCCGGCCTGACCGCCGTTCCCGCAGATTCGCAGGTGACGCTCAACTGGCAGGCCAGCACCGGCGCCGCCAGCTACAAGCTCTATCGATCGGATGCGGCCGGCGTCGAGGCAGACCCGCCGCATGCGGATATCCCGGTCGGCACGACCTACACCGACAAGGGGCTCACCAACGGCCACACCTATTACTATGAAGTGAGCGCCGTCAGCCCGGCCGGAACGACTCCGAGGTCCAACGAGGCCTCCGCCATTCCGTCCGCCGCTCCAGGCGGAGGAGTCCTGGCTGCGCCCGTGTTAAAGGCTGCGGCGGGCGCCGCTGAGGTGGATCTCTCGTGGAGCCCGGTCGATCACGCGGACTCGTACAATAACTATCGATCCGCCGTCGCCGGCGGCGAGGGATCGGCTGCCTACGTTACCGGCGCGGCGGGACCGTCGTACACCGATACGGCGTTTACCGGGGTCGGTCCCTTTTTCTATAAAGTCGCGGCGGTTTCCAAGGCCGGCGTCGGCGCGCTCTCCAACGAGCCGAGCGCCACCCCCGGCATCGCGCCGCTGCCCACGACGCTCGCCATGACAGCCTCACCGGCCCACTACTTCGACCAGCAGGGCATGCAGCACAGCAAGGTAAGCCTTGTCTGGGAGCCCGTACAGGGCGCCACGAGCTACAATCTCTACCGGGGCACGGCCGCAGGCTCCGAAGGACCCGCGCCCGCGGTCCTGAAGATCCCTTTTGTCAATGGCCAAACCGCTTACACCGACGATAACATCCCCCTCGGCACGACCTATTATTATCGGCTCGCCGCGGTTGACGCCGACGGCGAGGGCGCCCTTTCTACTGAACTGATCGCCCAGACCGGCGCGAACATGGACGCTTCCGCGCCGCTGGTACCCTATTTCAGCGGTACGAACGCCACCTTCCCGAATGACGGGATGAACGCGCGAACATGGGCAGGCGATCTGGCCGGGGTCCAACTGACGCTGGGTAATCAGATGATCGACGGAATCCCCCCCTTCACCGGAAACTACTGGGGCCTTGAGAACTGGTTCTTCGACAGCGCGTCTCTCTTCACGGGCAGTGCTGTGGTTCCGTTCAAACTTCATGCGGCGGATACGGGTAACGATCAGGTGATCGCTTCCGGTTTCGGGACGAACTTCAACCGGGCCTTTCTGATGAGTAACAGGACATGGGGGTTTGCTCCCCCCGGCGGTGTGGGCGACGTTGCGTTCCAGGCGTTCAACGATGGAGATGACCGGCTGGAACACATGAACAATGCTCTGGTCCCCACCCTGGCCGAACTGAAGCCGGACATTTTGAACGGCCTCCCTGAATTCAATCTGATTTATGCTATAACGCACTGCGCTCCAAACGAGATGGGAGACTGCCAATCCGTTCCGACGTCGGGGCCGGCTTCCATACTCTACGGGCATGACGATCAGAACGGCCAGATGACGATTACGGCAGCAGTGGGCAACAAGGGCGGGCAGGCGCCGCTACCGCCTCTACCGGGTTATCGGTTCGTATTTATCCTGGGCTGCAACGCCGCCGGCACAACCGCTCTCCCCGACCATAGCCTGGCGCACGCGTTTGGGGTAGACGACGGACAACAAGTAGACACCGGCTTCCTGGGATTCCAGACTCCCGTCGAAATCGACCAGCAGAATGTTATCTGGTGTGATGCCGTGCTGGATGCCCTCCGCGGCGGCGCCACACTTGCGGCATCTGTTGACGCCGCAAATAAATCTAAGGGCGCGCCAGACGGATGGGATGAGGGAGCAGACCTGCCGATGCCTGGACAGGCAGTTCCAGTCCATTATGGCGATCCCAACATGACCCTCTTTGGCGTGGTTTATGGCGGTGCCCCATACCAGCAGTATACGGGGGAGCCGGAATTCCGGCCCGGTGGCTGAGCTCCTGCAGGGCACCAGATAGATTGATTCCGGCAAGTATATAGATTAATTCCGGCAAGTATTTTGGAGGCGTTATCATGGCAGGCCAAGCAACTTTCATCGGTATCGTTTGCAGCGTTACAATACTCGCAGCGGGCGCGGTATGGGCTGATCCGGCGCCGCCGCGTCTAACGGAGAACCAGGCGATTCAGATAGCAAGCGATTTTTGCCAGCGGATTGGTGCACCCGTCAGCGTTGCGGGCAACGCTGTTTACCCGGCGGCGCAATCTATAACACGACAGCCCATGGAACCCGACGAATATTGGCTGCCGCGCTGGGTCGTAACATTTCCGGCAGAAGCTCAAGTAGAAGTTGTGGACGAGACAGGCATCGTCCGGAGCTATATGAATAACGCTCTCGAGGCGCAACTCGGCAAGCAGCCCGGTGGTATCGCGATAGCGGGGACGGCGGCGATTCGTTCAGCGGTGGCTGCACTACGCGCCACAGGCCAGCCATTCGACGAGATCCGTCCGAACGGCGCTGTCATTTACGGTACGGATAGACAATATCGGGCGGCTGGTCACACATGGTGGGTGAGTTGGACTAGAACTTACAAGTCTGTCCCATACGAACATCAATCCGCGCAGGTTGGTGTTCAGGCGGAGACCGGCAAGATTGTCGCTCTGGGGCTAACGTTCCCGTCGCCACCGCCAGGTCCATCGGAAGTCCATCTCACAGCGCGGGATGGCGCCGAAAAGGCCCTCGCCCGCTTGGCACAGCGCGGCGTTCAGACCGCTCTCATTTATCAAGAAGATGCCGAGTATGTGGTCCCCGATGAGAGCCAGCTCGACAGCGCTGCAACCGCCGACTCGCTGGCTCCCGATGAGAGCCAGCGCAATGGTACAGTAAACAAGGGCAATCCACCGGTCGATTTTGTGACTCCGCGCCTGGCCTGGGTGGCTCGTGCGGTGACGGAGGGATACCCGATGGACGAGTGGATTGACGCTGAGACCGGTACTGTTATTGGCGAGACCACGCATGTTCCCGGCGGCCCCGTCGCCCCTCCGAAAGGTCGCAGGACTGCGGCGCAGATCCTCACCGACGCGAAGGAGATAAAGATTGAGCGCCGGACGGATAAATACGATTGGCCGAACACCCCAACAGCCGTGCTCAGCGAGACATCACAGCCAAAGATGTTCAAGCTACTCAAGGCAAGCGAGCCATCGTCGATCAAAAACCTGTTAGTCGCGCCGGAGTTCCAGCTTGAAGTCGCGACCAGTAGCCCCGGGACCACAAAACTCTACTACCTGCCCGACCGGAACCTGGTAGGCGATGGCGTGAACTGGCTCACCGCGCCGGCGGGGTTCCAGACGTGGATGGAGAAGCTTGGCGGGAAGGGCGCAAAAGACGGAATGAAGTAACGCACGAGCTGCGGGGTCAAAATCCACTGGCGGCGGGACCTCGGCGCGCCCCGATGTCCCGGTTTCCTCTGCGGCACTCTGCCAATCTCCGCGTCTCCGCGGTGAGCTTTTGCGGCCTCCATATTACAACGCGCTCTACTTCATAACCCACGCCGCCCCGAAAGAATTGGGAGACTGCCAGGCCACTCCAACCGCCGGGGCGGCTTCCATACTCTATGCGCAGAACGACCTGGACGTCCCGCCAATGCCGACGATAGCGGCAAGTGTGGCCGTGAAGGCGAATCAGGCGCCGCCAACACCGGGCTACCGATTTGTGTTCGTCTTAGGCTGCGAGGCCGCCGGCGCACCCGACCTCCTCGACCACAGCCTGGCGCAGGCGTTTGGCGTGGATGCTGCCGGCGCGACGGATGCCGGGTTTTTAGGATTCCAGACTCTTGTATGCATCGATGAGCACAACGTTCTGTGGTGCGACGCGGTGCTGGATCGTCTCAAAGCCGGTGAGACCTTGGCTAACGCGATAACCGACGCGACAAATGTGGATCTGGGCAAAGTCGGACCTGACGGATTCGATGAGGCCGCCGACGCGGTGCTGGTGGGCCAGGCGATTCCGGTCATTTTCGGCGATCCCAACATGACTTTCTTCGGTAGGCTATACTTTGGCGCCTTCCAGGGCCAATGGTACACAGGGGAGGGGTTCGAGCAGCCAGGCGGGTAGCTCGGTTTTGGTGAATTCAGGCATTCGGGAGGGGGTTACGATGACAGGACGAGCAGTTGCTGCCGCTTTAGTTGGCAGCGTGATGCTGGCGGCGGTTGGAGCGGCGTGGGCCGACCCTGCGCCGCCGCGACTGACGGCGGACCAGGCGATCTTGATAGCGCGCGACTACTGTAAGAGCATCGGCCAGCCCGTGACGGAGGTAGGAACCGCGACCTTCCCTGCGCCCGCGAAGCCCAGGCACGATCCACCAGAGCCGGATCGTTACTGGCTGCCGCGGTGGGTAGTTGATTTCCCCAGGCAGGCGACGGTTGAGGTCGTCGACGAAACCGGTGCCGTGAATTATTACGAAAACCAGATCTGGCAGTTCAACCTCAGCCCCCCGCCAACCGACGGGCCGGAGATTACCGCCGCGCAGGCGGGTCAGATTGCCACGGATGCGCTCAGGAAGACCGGGCAGCCGATGAGCGATCTCGTGCTGGCAGCGGTTGAACGGGACACTGACGATCCCGCTCGTTCTCCCGATCTTATCTGGGGCGTTCGGTTCGAACGCGTGTACCACGGGCTTTCGTACGAGGGTCAGGGGATCGGTGTTTCCGTCGAGTACCGGGGCGGCAGGGTGGATGGCTTCGCGATAAACTATCCCTCGCCACCCGCCGTTCCCTCGCCGATGAACTTCGACGCCGGCCGCGCCGCCCAGAAAGCTCTGGAGCGCCTCGCGCAGCGGGGAGTTAAGACGGCCCTCATCTACAGCGAAGACGCCGAATATGTCGTTCCCGATGACCCGCTTACCAACGGGCTCCCACGGACTGAGTTTGTGGCCCCTCGCCTGGCATGGGTGGCTCATGCAGGGACCGGCGGCTACCCCGTGAAAGAATCGGTCGACGCTGAGACCGGCGATGTCATTAGCGAAGAAACCTATGTGCTCGCCGGCCCCGTCACGCTCCCCAAGGGCATCAAAACGGCCGCCCAGATCCTCGCCGACGCGAAAGAGGTGAAGATTGAGCGCCGGACGGCAAAGTACGAATGGCCAAAAAAACCAGCAGCCGTGCTCAGCGACACCTCACAGCCGGATATGTTCAAACTCCTCAGGTCAAGCGAGCCTTCATCGATCAAAGATCTTATGGTCGCGCCCGAGTTCCAGTTGCTTGTTACCACCAGTGCCGCCTGGACCACAATGCTCTATTACCTGCCGGACCGGAACCTGGTCGGTGATGGCGTGAACTGGCTCGCCGCGCCGGCGGGGTTCAAGACGTGGATGGAGAAGCTCGGCGGGAAGACGAAATGAAGTAACGCAAGAGCTGCGGCATCAAAACCCATTGGCGGCGGGACCTCGGCGCGCCCCGATGTCACGGTTTCCTCTGCGGCACTGTGCCAATCTCCGCGTCTCCGCGGTGAGCTTTTGCGCCCTGCCGAACTAGAACGCGCTCTACTTCATAACCCACGCGTCCCCGAACGAGTTGGGAGACTGCCAGGCCATTCCTACATCCGGACCAGACTCCATACTCTTCGCGCAGAACGACCTGGACGTCCCGGCGATGCCGACGATAACGGCAAGGGTCGCGACGAAGGCGCAGCCGCCGCGGCAGGCGCTACCCATGCCGGGCTATCGATTCGTGTTCGTCCTGGGCTGCGAGGCCGCCGGCACACCCGACCTCCTCGACCACAGCCTGGCGCAGGCGTTTGGCGAGGATGCTGTCGGCGCGACGGATGCCGGTTTCCTGGGGTTCCAGACCCTCGTCTGCATCGACCAGCACAACGTCGACTGGTGTGATAAAGTTCTGGATCGTCTTAAACTGGGCGAAAGTCTCGCCAGCGCAATATTCGACGCGACAAACGTGGATCTGGGCAAAGTCGGGCCGGACGGATTCGATGAGGCCGCCGACGCGGTGCTGGTGGGCCAGGCGATTCCGGTCATTTTCGGCGATCCCAACATGACTTTCTTCGGTAGGCTGTACTTTGGCGCCTTCCAGGGCCAGTGGTACACGGGTGAGGGGCTCGAGCAGCCGGGCGGATAGCGCGGCGTTGATGGATGCAGGTTCTTAGGAGGTAAATTGCGATGAGAGGACGAGTCCTTGTTTCAAATCTAATCGGCGTTGCGGTAATATTAGCGGCAGGCTCAGCGCTCGCCGATCCCGCGCCGCCCCGCCTGACGGCCGACCAGGCGATCCTGATCGCGAGGGATTACTGCCACAGCATCGGCCAGCCTGTAACAGATCCGGGGACAGCGACCTTCCCGGTGGCAGCGGACCCATGGCACGATCCGCGGGAGCCTGACTCCTACTGGCGGCCGCGATGGAAGGTGACATTCCTAAACCAGGCCACGGTTCAGGTGGTTGATGAAACAGGCGTTGTGCGCGACTATCGAAACGATGTCTGGACGTTCGACCACGGTCTCCCGGCGCCCGGCGCAGTGGAGATCAGCGCGATGAAGGCAGGCCAGATTGCCACGGACGCGCTCAGGAAGACGGGACATCCGATGGACGAACTCGTGCTGGCAGCCGTTCAGCCTGATCGTATCAGTCCGCCCTCCTCGCCGAATCGGATCTGGGGCGTTCGATTCGACCGCGTTTTCCACGGCGTGCCGTACGCCGATCAGGGCGCAGGCGCTCTCGTGGAGTACCGCGGAGGGAGGTTGGACGG
>DASRZA010000017.1:0-13517 GCA_035686845.1 Armatimonadota bacterium
GTCTTTAGAGGCAGCGCCAGCGGCGGTCCGTACAACAAGGCGGCGTCCAACATCAGCACCGCCGGCTACCTTGACAGCGGTCTGACCAATGGCGAGACCTACTACTACGTGGTGACTGCGCTTGGCATCGGCGGTGAGAGCGCGAATTCAGCCGAAGTCACAGCGACGCCGCAGGTTCCGGCGCCCGCGCCGCCAACGGGAGTGTCGGCCCAGGCTGGCGCCGCCCAGATTACCCTCAACTGGACAGCATCCAGTGGAGCGACCGGGTACAACGTGAAGCGCTCATCGATACAGGGAGGACCCTACACCACAGTGGCCACCGCTTCGACAACCGGTTACACCAACGCCGGCCTCACCAACGGGACCACCTATTACTACGTGATCACCGCTCTTGGACCCGGTGGCGAGAGCGCGAATTCCGCGGAGGTCAGCGCCGTTCCGAATGTTCCGCCAACCGCGCCAACCAATCTGGTCGCCACGCCAGTCTCGGGGTCTGAGATAGACCTAACCTGGTCTGATACCGGCGCCGCGGATAGCTTCCAGATCGAGCGAATGTCGTCGGGCAGCGGCTTTACGCAGATAGGCAGCGTTGGTGGCAGCGTCACGTCCTTCGCGGATACCACGGTCCAGCCAAACGTCACTTACACCTACCGGGTTCGGGCGACGCAATCCGGCGTGAGCTCCGACTACTCTAACCTATCCTCGGCCACGGCCGGCGTAGATAGCATCTCGGGCGTGGTGGCGACGAACTTCAACAACGCGCTGCTGCCACTGCCCGGTATTACCGTGCAGCTATTGAATGCGACCGGCGCCGCGGTATTGAACTCGGTAACGACCGATAACAATGGCGTATACCGCTTCACCAATCTATTAGACGGCACATATACGGTGAAAGTCGTTCCGCCGAATGCGGCAGACTCCGTCTCAGCCCAGGTGGCCGTGCGATTGTCGGTCAACAATGGCATCGGCGCTCACAACTTCATCGTAAATTCGCTCACCATTTTCCCGCAGGGGCTGTCTCTGGTGAGCCTGCCCTACGATTACACCGGTCTCAATCTCGATGCCGCCGCGGTGTTTAGTTTGCCGGTAGCGGCGGACGGGAGCGCGACCATCGCCGGTTTCGATCCGGTGACGAATCAATATGGAATTTACCCATCACTGCCGGTTTCGGGCACAACTACGATGCCCGGCGTTGGCTATTGGATCCTCGAACCGACGTCAGCGCCATTTACCCAGGCGGGTAACGTGGTTCCGAGCCCGTTCGATCTGACCCTGAACCCTGGTTGGAACCTGATCGGAGATCCGTTCCTTGCCCCGCTCAACGCGAGCTCCCTGCAGTTCCAGGTTGGTCCGGGGCCTGTCACGACGCCGATGACGTTCGATGCCGCGGTCGCTGCGGGGGTCATTGGAAATGCCATCTTCGGCTACTCCCCGACGACCCGGCAGTACTACCAGACGGCGAGCATCGAGCCGTTCCAGGGCTACTGGATCTATGTCAACCCGCAGGAAACAATGAACCAGCCGGTGACGGCGCGGTTCAGCGCCGGCGGTTAAGGATGGGCGCGTAGCCAGTCCGTGACTTCCTCATCGCTCGCCCACTTCCGCCAGTGGGCGAGGATGTCATTGCGGACGGGGGAGTCTGCGAGGGACCCATCCTTCGCCGCCGCGCGGATCTTCTCCAACGCCAGGCCCTCTAATTCCTCTACGTGCCTGGCATTCAGGAGCTGAGCGGATCGAGCGTCTGACGATTCGCCCCTTTTCCAGACCCGGGCCGGGCCCATATTGTATCTGCCATGCTGCCAATCGACGTTGGCCACAATGTCTACGATGGCGCCAACAGCGCGGCCGCCTGCGATTGCCCGCTTGAGCAGGTTAAAGCTGTCCGTTTCGGGAAGCTCTCGCAGCAGCAGCAAAATAATCCTCCGGATAATCAGGGCGTCGGCGGTATAAAGCCGGCCGGGACGCGTCACCGGACCGGTCAACTCGTCACCAACGTCGAGGAATGAATGGATTATTGACGGAATCCCATCAGGCGGCACCTCCTCCACCCTCGCGAATTCCAGAAAATTCTCCAGGAACGCGCGAAGTCGCGTGGCGCCGTCAGGACGCGGCTGGCGCGCCAGCTCTACAAGCTTCGCGCTGAAGGCAGCGGGGTCTCGAGCAAGGAAGACAAGTGAGCGCATCTCGAGGTTCGAAATCCCACCCTCTGGAACCGCGGAGCGGAAATAATTTGGAATTGACTCGGGATCGCAGTCGCTCAGCCGGCGGCCAAGCCGCGCCTCCCATGGATTGGCGAAATAAGCGCCGCGCCAAACGAGGCGCATTCTCGGAAACACACTCATCAAGAGGCGTTGGAGCGGCTCCTTACTCTCTTCGGGCACCTGCCGCAGCCACGATTCATGGAAAGCTCTCCGATTGCTGCCCTTAAGGCCGATCCACTGCGATTCACCGGGCTTTCCGCAAAACTCGGCGAGGTTCTTCCGAATAATATCGTATATCGACGGGAGCTGCAGCCGGAGAATCTCAACCGCGACGAAGTCTACAAAGTTAACACTCCCACGCACCGGCGGGTAGGTAAGCGCCAGCGTATTCGATAGACGCAGTAGGTCCGACGGGCGCGTAATAAAATGGTCAAGGCCTTCGAGATAGACGCTGCGCCAATATTCGGCGTTGAAAAGCTCATCCGGAGTCTCGTCAAGAATCTCCTCGAGCCTTTCACTCAGTATCTGGCGAAGTGATGTTCGATCGGGAGATGGAAGGATGAACGGGGCTTGAATCAGATCATCGAGAATCAGTCCGGGCGCGTTCGCGCCGGCGAGAATGCGCTCGATTTCATTCGGATCCAGGGCCAGTAGAAATAACAGCCCCGGGAGTGAAGCGGAGCTCTTGAGGAGCCGGAACAACTGCTCGATTTCAGCGGCGCTCAGGCGATCAACATCATCAATGATAACGACCAACCTCTGGTTTTGCCTGCACAGGACGCTCGCGAAGTTCTGCTTGAGCTCATCGATATCCCGCGGAATAGGATACCGCCGAGGAGCTTCATCGGCGCCATCCGCTCCCGAACCGAATCGCCCGACAGAGGTTTCGTGGGCTGCAGGGCTGCGAGTTCGTGCCGATTCATCGTACGACGCGTCGCGAAGTGGGGTGACGACCGCGAGAGCCTGCTCGAGAAGGCGTGCGACAAGATCCACCGGGCCGGCGGCGCAAAGCGGATCAAAGTTGAGGACATAAGGGCGATGTTCCACCGGGGTGCGGCGCAAATACTCTTCCACGTAATTAAGCAGTGTCGTACGGCCACAACCCTGGGGCGCATAGACCGCGAGTGTTAGAGTGGCGGCGTTTGCTGCGTAGAGGACACTCGTCGCGAGGTGTTTCGCAAAGGGCGCGTATCCCAGCCGATCATCTTCCAGGCGGGTCAACGGCCTATCCAGGACGGCTTCATCGACAGATTGTGTCACAAGCGAAATCTCCAGGGATACCGCGCCAGATGGCGGCGCGGCGGTTTAGAAGGGTTTACCCCAAAATTCGCCTCGCGCCACTTCTGATGGGTTCACAGGCGGGGACGCCTGCGCTACTGGATTCTGCCGGTGATATAAAAGCACCGGCATCAGAGCCTTCGGCTTATCGACCTCCGGTCCACAAAAACGGCCGGTCTAAAGTCGCGTCCGTGAGGACGCTCGGCCGCAGGCCCCCCTGCCGGGTATTTCATATGCCCGTGCCAGTATAGCCGCGGCATCGGCGGGACCAGACCATTATCGGTTAGAACTTATCCTGTCCGTTCTTACTGTGGGAGATTGTAACCTCGCTCGGTCCCTTATACACCAGCGAAATGGCGCCTGGTTTCAATGCCGCGCGCGGCATTTCGTACAGCAGCCATCCCGGCATGTTCTTCGAAGGTGAAATCGTCGTGCCTGACATCAGGCCGGGCGCGCCATTAGGTCGAGGCGCAAAAGTTTTTCCCACCGCCTTAACGATAAACCAGCCGGGCTTGAGCCTCAATGGCTTGTTGGTGTGATTCTCCACGTCAACCCGCACCAGTTCCGGAGTGCGGCCCGGCAGCGCGGGCAGTCGAATTCCACGGTGTTGCGCGCGGTAGTCACTCGTGGCGAAGCGCCAGTAGACCTGCACCCCATTTGCAACCGCAGCCGGTTGATTACCCGTGGCGCCAGTAATGGGCGCCCCGTGACGCAATCTTAGAAAGAAGAACACGGCGAGAGCGATCCCGATGACAGCCAGCACGATGATCCAGATCACGGGAATTCCCGGCCTCGGTCCCTTGCCGCGACCGGCCGCCGGATAAGGCTCGGGCGGGACGGCGGCGCCCGGTCCGACGGGCCGAGTGGCCGCGGCGGCGCCAGCGATCTCCCACGGTGGCGCCGGCGTGGCCGCGCCGGAGACGCCGGCCTCACCGGCAGAGGGAGCCGGCGTAGAGGGTGTAGTCTCCCACGGCTGAGAAGCCGGGGCGGATGGACCCGCCTCCGCAACGGCGCTCGCTTCTGAATCTGTCTTCACTACCGTCGGCTCGGTACCGAGATCGAAAAGGTCCTCCGGTTCCGTGGCGCTAAGCGGTGGCGCGGCAGCTGTTTCTCCGACGCCCATCGGTGGCGCCGCCTCGGTGGGTTCGGTGGGTGATGAAGCGGCAAAACCGACAGCCGGCGTCGCTTCAACAGGTCGCGCGGCGCCGATCGGTGGCACGGCGTCGATCGATGGCGCGGTTTCCATTAGCGCGGCGCCCCCAATCGAAGGGGCGCTGGCTGCGATCTCTTCCAGAGGCGTGCCAGTGATCGGTTCTTCCTGCGGTCGCGGTTCTTCCACTCCGGCGCGAAGATTCTCCGGGGCAGCTGCCGTGTCCCATGGCAGACCGCCGGCCGGGGCCGGCTCCGCCGGCGGCGCGGTGTCCCATGGCAAGCCGCCAACCGGGGCGGGTTCCGTCGGTGGCGCCGTGTTCCAGGGCAGACCGCCGGCCGGGGCGGGTTCCGCCGGTGGCGCCGTGTTCCTTTCCGGAGTCTCTATCGCAGCTTGAGCAGCCGGCGCCTCATCCAACGGTGTTTGAGCAGCCGGCGGACGGCCAAACGCTCCCTCCTCCAGCGGCGCATGATCGAGCGCCGACTGATTGATTGCGTCGGTGAGGCTGGCGGCCGGGGGCTCGATAACGCCGGATCCAACCGGTGGCGCAAACGGCGTTTCGATCTCTGATGGCGAATCATGAGCAGCGGCGCCCGCAGCCATCCACGGCGCTGTATCGGTGTCGCTGGATGGTTCCCCAAGGTTTAACGGCGCCGGCGCCGACTCATTTTCGGCCCTTTCTGCGGACTGAGCCGGCTGCGGAGCGGACCCGGCGCTGTCGTCTCCGAGGAGCAGTGGGGGGTGATCAACTTCGTCGGGTTCATAGCCCGTGTCGAACGGGATGCTTGACGCTCCCGCTTCAGCGGGGGCCGGCGATTCGTCGCTGCCCATCAGAATAGCCCGCTCACCGGTTGAATGTTCGTCCTGGCCGTGCGCGTTTGGCGCCTGGGCCGCGACAGGTGTATCCGGCGCAAGCTCTTCGCCCAGCACAAATGGCTCATGAGAGGCGGCCGTGCCCTCGCTGAACGGGGCAGGAGGCTGGATTGGCGAAGCGAAGGACGCGACGGGTGATTCCAAGGGGGGCGGCGCCGCTTCGGCAGCCAGTGGCGCCGCAGGTACCGCGGGCGCCGATTCCTCGCCGAGGAGGAACAGATTCTGGAATCCCGCGTCTTCATCATCGCCGAGGATAAGCGGCGGTCCGACGGCGCCTTCTCCCGGTTCTTTGCCGCCGAGGTCGGCCGCAGGGATGGCGGGCGCGAAGGGATCCTTCGGGACCGGCGCATCCTCGTCCACTGCGAAAGGCGATTTGAGCGGCGCATGACATCGAGGGCAGGTCGCTCCCCTCTCTTTGGGCAATTCAGCGCCACATGAGGGACATCGACTGGCGGGGCTGGAAGGCTCCATATCTTATCCTCCTGAAAGAATGCCGCTGAAACCGGAGCGTCTTTTTGGCCACCTCTGTCGGCCGGGCCGGTTCAGGTTTTATTCTTGTTTCGCTGACGCCGAACCATTCTCCTTTGGGCGTTCCCATTCGGGCGCCGGCATACAACCGCGGCCCGTCTTCGTGGGCAGCAGCATCGCGTTCTCGCTTGTCACTCGTCTGTCACGCACGGAATGCGCTCCTACGTTGATACTGTAGCCGGATTGATACCCTATCCGCTGAGCGGCCATTCGATGACGGCCGCGCCACAGTGTATCGGCGGCGCCTCTCCCGTTCTCAAGAGGGATTCTGGCCAGAAAAATCCATCATCCGATGGATGCCGCGGCTCGCCCGGGAGTCTATGATGGAGGTATGAAAGGTCTACTGGATGACGCGAGATTAAGGGAGGCGCGAATATGATACGGCTAAAACGGGCTTACGATCCGCCTGCTCCCGAAGACGGACGCCGTATCTTAGTGGACCGGCTCTGGCCGCGCGGCGTGAAGAAGGAAGCTGCTCATGTCGACCTGTGGCTGAAAGAAGTGGCGCCGAGTACGGCGCTCCGCCAATGGTTTGGCCATGACCCGGATCGCTGGGAGGAGTTCCGTCGGCGCTACCGGGCAGAACTGGGCGAACGTTCTGCGCTGATCCAGCAGCTCAAGGATGAGATGAAGAAAGGCCCCGTTACGCTTTTGTACTCCGCCCATGACACGGAGCATAACAACGCGGTTGTCATTAAGGAACTCCTGGAGAGCTGATCTGGCGTCAACTGATCTGGCTTCATGGAGCCATTCTTAGAACGATTGAGGAGAAAACAAGATGGGATCTCAGACACACCCGCGACTGCGCGAACACCCTTCAAAGCGCTTCGTAGTACCCGAGCATTGTTTGAATCTGGACACCGAGAGCCAAAAACTGGATCGGGAGGCGCACCCCCCGATTAACGGGCACGGGCAGGAGGCGATCTATAAGCAGGGACCTATAACCCTGGTCATATTCACGTTCGAGCCGGGTGGATTCCTGAAAGAGCACGTCGTACCGGACGGAGCGGTTTCCATCCACGTAATCGAAGGTGAGCTGACCATCAAAACACCGGCGAGCGAGCGACGGCTGCGCCAGAACGACATCCTGCTTCTGGCGCCGGGCGTGAAGCACGACGTTTCTGCAATCAATCGCAGCCGCTTACTTGTCACCGTACACCTGGAAGGGAACGAGGGCGCCGGCTCTCCGTAAGGTGAATGAGGTCCCCGACGAGGGGAATACGCTCCTGGTGCATGGGGGGCGTCTCCCATTCTGAAGGCGTCGGCAGCGAAATCGAATGGTCAGAGAGAACCCGCCTTCAGTGACCGCAGCTTCAATACGGAATGTCCTCGAGACTCTGCGGCAGCTCTATGGCGAGCGCCGGCGCGCGAATCCACCCAATCCGTACGAAGTGCTGGTCAGCGTTATCATCTCGCAGCGAACTCGAGACGAACAGACCGCAGTCATCGCAGAGCGGGTTCTCTCTGCGTGTCCCACTGTGGAATCACTGGCTCGCGCGGATCCGGATCCACTGGCCGCCGCGCTGCGCGGCAGTCTGGATCCGCCCGCCAGGGCACGTCGGTTGATCGAGCTGGCGCGGCTCCTCGTGGAGAGACACGGGGGCAGGGTTCCGGACACTCTCGAACAGTTGATCGAACTCCCCGGGGTCGGTCGCAAGACCGCCAACTGTGTCCTTATTTTCGCCTTTAACCTCTCCGCGATCTGCGTCGATACGCATGTTCACCGGATCACCAACCGGCTCGGCTGGGTGCAGACCCGCGGTCCGGAGCAGACCGAGCGTGCCCTTGCGAGCCTGATGCCCCGGGATCTCTGGGGCCCGAGTAACTGGCTCTTTGTTCAGCACGGACGCGCCCTCTGCCTCCCCGGTGTGCCCCGGTGCAGCCGGTGCCCGCTGAGGCCCGACTGCCGCTACGGCCAGGATCCTACCACTCGAAAGAATTAACCAGTCAACTCGCTCCGCGCGCCTCGCCTTCGTGCCATTCGTGTCAGTCCTCTGGTGTTTGTCTCTGGTTGTTGCATCGCGTTACGCTCCTCCTGGTTCAGTTGGTGTCCTGCAAGTGTCCTGCTTCCATAAGCCCGTTCAACAAGAGATGCAGATATACCAATCCCTGGTACGGCTGCCAGCGAGCCAGGATACGGCCCACTTCCGTATAGTCTTGCGGCACGGTCAACCCCAGCCAGCGCTGCAGACTGTTGCGAGCGCCGACGTCGTCGCCCGGAAAAACCTGTAACCGTCCCAGGCTGCGGAGCAGGACATATTCCGCTGTCCATCGCCCTACGCCGCGCAATTTGAGCAGGCGTACGAGTGCTTCCTCGTCGGAAAGCGGCGTGAGATGCTCCATATCCGCGGCGCCGAGCCGGCCGAGTTCGAGGATGGCACGACTCTTCTGCCCGCTGAGGCCCAGTGCCCGCAGCATTTCCGGGGTCACATGCCCCAGGTCCTCCGGCCGGGGAAAGGCGTGCCCACTGTTGTCGGCCGTGGCGAGACCGTAGTTCTCGGCCAGGCGATTGAGCAGGTGAATCCCGAGCGTCAGTGTAAGCTGCTGGCAGGCAATCCCGTTGACGACGCCTTCGAAAACGGACGGAAAACGCGGTGGTTTCATGCCTCGAAACCGCTGCGCCAAGGGACCAAGCTCAGCATCACCGCGGGCGAGAGAATAGAACTCGGCCAGGTCTATGCGACATCCGAGCATCCGTTCCAGGGCCTCCGTTACTACCTGCTTCTCCTGGAAGCGGAGTGGAGCGCCGTGTGTCGTGACACGGAGTCGCGGCGCCTCGAGCGGCCCCGTCTGGATGACCGCGACCTCCACCGGAACCCCCGACAGCGTCAGCGTCCTTCGATAGGTTTCGCCGTCCCATCGATCGACGACGTTGTGCGGGCGGCGGCGCAGCGCCCAGACGGTTAGATCCAGTCGGAAAGGCGGCGCCGGTTCCAGGAGAAACGCACCCATTAGCCAAGTCCCATGCAGAGATTGGAGCCGACGCCTTGCGAGAGGTACGTCAGACAGGCTTATTTCGGAGCGCAGGCGGCGAGGAATTCGGCCCGGAGCGCCGGGTTGTTGTCGTAGTTGCCGTGCCAGAAGGTCGTACGGGTCATTGGCATCGTCTCTCTCACTCCCCGCATCTCCGTGCATAAGTGCTGGGCTTCCAGGTAGACCGCTACCCCGTGCGGCATCAGCATTTTCTCCAGGGTATCGGCGATCTGCTGCCCGATCGGCTCCAGGACGTCTCCAGTGCGTCGCAGGCCGTGTAATCTTCCGACCCTCGATAGGATCCCTGCTATAATACCCCAGGTGATCCTCAGATGAACTCAGGAACTGGCGGGAAGTCTCCCTTTGAGGTCCTCCGGCCGGAAGGGCCCCGGTTCGGCGATGAGCCGACGGGCGGCCTCCACCTGACCCCAGACATTCCAGAGGAGCACTCCTCTCACTCGTCCTTCGCGCAGATAATAAACAACGCCCTCCCGAAACGGCTCCTTCCAATCGGCCACTGTCTCCAACCGGGCGTCGAGATCCCCCACCGCCTCGTATCCCAGCTCGAATAGATCCGAATAGAAGAAGGGAAGATGGTCATAGGATTCGGGCGCTCCGGCCATGGACCGTCCGGCCATCTTGCCCATCATGTTGGCATTGTCCTCATGCTCGACGCGCAGGCGGCGATCCAGAGCGGGATTATAGAAATTGGCGACATCTCCCGCAGCATAGATATCCGGATGCGAGGTGCGGAGGAACTGATCCACCACGATACCGTTGTCTAACATCAGGTTCGCCCCTCTGGCCAGGTCGACGTTAGGTGCGATCCCCAGCCCGGCAACAACGCCATCAGCCAGGATCACCCGGCCGCTCTGTGTCGAGAGCGTAAAGCTATCTCCGGCTTTCTCCACCGAGCAGACCGTCTCACAGGGCAGTATCTCAACCCCTTTTTGCCGGTAGAAGTCATTGAGAAAGAGCGCGAGATCGTGGGGATAGACGCGGTCACCGATGGCTTCACCCGGAAAGACCATTGTCACCCGCTTGCCGTTCATGGCCAGGGCCGCGGCGATCTCCGACCCGATGAATCCGCCTCCGATAATGAGGAAATGCTGCCTCTCCTCTGCCAGGCGCCTTAGCGTAAAGTAGTCATCCACCGTACGGAAATAGATAACACCTTCCACCTCCGATCCCAGGCGCCGCGGCGTTCCCCCCGTCGCCAGGAGGAGCTTGTCGAACGTGAACTCGACCTCCTCGTGATCGGTGATTCTTCTGGTTCCGGGATCGAGATCTCGGACCTGCCGCCCGAGGCGAAGCTCTACTCCCTGGCTGCCGGTGTCCCGCCAGACGCTCTCCAGCGGCTTGTCTTTCCAGAGCCCTTTCGATAGCGGAGGACGATCGTACGGTGTATAAGGTTCGGCGCTGATCACGCCAATTGTCCCCTCCGGGTCCACCTCCCGGATGCCGTGTACCGCGGCATCGCCGGTCATTCCACCGCCGACGATCACGTACTTGAAATGGACGTTGCGTGTATATTCTGTCATGGCTCAATCCGTGTGTCATAACTCTGCGGCTCCGCCGCCAGCGGTTGGAGCGACCAGCCGGTCTTCAGGCCGATCACGAACCAGGCCAGCGCAAACATACCGAGGGCGAATATCGAGTCGCCGATGACGCGCGACCTTTCAGCCGGACGTTATGCTCGAAGCGACGCTTCCCGGGCCACCGCTCGAGGAAAGAGAATATTGTTCTCGAGATGCACGTGCTGATGGGTGTCCGCCTCCAAACACGCCAGGCCATCGAGCATAACCCGGTAGGTGTTACAGGCGTCGGCCGGGGGTGTGAAGTCGTTCGTCAGCCTTCGCATCTGAGCCAGCGCCTGGCCTGCCGCCTCATGCTCCGCTTCCATAACATCGATGGGATTCTCAATCGTGCCGCAGTGGAACGATGGCCGAGTCTGCGTCGTTTCCAACTGCTTACACATCGGGAAGAGCACCGTCTCTTCCTTGCCCATGTGCATTTCCATGTCGGTCCGAAAGTCGGCGTAGGTCCGTATTACCTCGTGCAATTCAGGATGCTGGTCCCCATGAACCCGATCCACTTTCTCAATGATCTCATGAAGGCGGGGCATCTCTTCCTTCAGATAAGCGTGGTGTACCTCTACGATATGGTCGACCAGGTCCGCCAGGCTGGAACTCGCCAAGCCACTCTCCCGTGTGGGCGTGCGCCGCTCGCTGATCTCCAGAGCCTCGAGAACGTCAACGACATCCACTCCCTTTCTGGCGCAGGCCTTCGCAAGGCTCATCTTCCCCCCACAGCAATAGTCGATCCCAAACCGCTCAAATATACGGGCGGTCTCAGGGCTCTCGGCGACCAACTGTCCAACCTCTGACGTAAGCGCAATCTGACTCATGATTTCTCCTCGCTGATACCTCTTAATCACGCTCCATTGTATCGTGGCGGAGAGAACGGTACATCCATCGAAAGATGGATTCCTGAGAGGTTTCATGAATAGGGATTGGCAGAGATGGTGGGCCGCTCGCTGAAGCATTCTTCCAGGAAATCAATCATTTGATGGACGGCACGGGCTTGTTCCGGCCGTATAATAGCGCATAGACGTCCGGGAACGCGGGGTTCGCGACCCGCCGTTGGCAGGACGCCAGGACCTATCCATACGGAATAAGGAACCGCCCACCAATGACGCTTACCACGATGAGCAAGAACGTTACGACGGCGCAGCGCAACGGTGCGCCGCCGCAGAGCAGCGACTTCGGCCGGCCCGACTCGAAATTGCGCAGCAAGGCGACGGCGCCGGAAAGCATTCGCAGCCGGACACAGTCCCTGTTCGGCTACGGGATTATCCTGGGCGCCACGGGCCTGCTGACCGCCATATTACATTGCCTGGCGCCGAAAGACGGAGAACCTCTGGGCCTGCTCTACCTGTATCTGCTCATCGTCTCACTGGCGGCGCTCCGATGGAGCATGGCTCACGCTCTTTTCGCCATCTCGCTTGCAATGGGAGCCGCGGATTTCTGGGTCCTCCCCTCCCCTGCCAGATTCCGGCTGAACGCCGAGCATGGAGTCCTGCTGATCATTTTCGCTGCGATTGCCATCACTCAATCACTGCTGCAGATCCGTCTCAAACATTTGCGCCAGAATCTTCAAGAGCGGTATGAAGCGGAGCATCAGGTTGCACAGGTCCTCCAGCAGGCGCTTCTTCCTCAGCCTCCGGACATTCCGGGGTACGAAACCGCCTTCCGGTACGAACCGGCCGCGCATGATGCCCACGTGGGCGGGGATTTTCTGGATGTGTTTGAACTGACAGGCGGCATCGGGCGACTCCATACCGGCGGGATGCCCATCGGGATAACAAACGCGCCGATCAATCAGCACGGAGAGAGCTTGCTCACGATGCGTCCGGGCGTGGGCCTATTCCTCTATACGGATGGGGTCACCGAAGCCCGCCGGCAATCGAGCTTTTATGGTCTGGAACGCCTCGAAACGGCGTTGCGAATGACAACTGAAGATCTCGTGGAAGATCCGGTCGTCAGGGTCTACGATGACATACAGCAGTTTTCAAATGGGGACCTGCGAGATGACGTGGCGATGCTCTGGATACGGAGATGGGAGACGGACGCGATCGGGCTGGGCGATAGGGTATTTTCCGACGTGGAGATCACTCGCGGCTATCCCACCCAGACGGAGACGCGTGAAGTCTCCGCTGTGAACGTTTGACGCCTTCCGGAGCACAGGAATACCGGGCGCCCGTCAGCAGTTCAATTTTATCAGGTGAGGAGACGAAAAAGCGATTACGGCCACGCGACGCCGTGCTGAACAGCCCAGACAGCCGCCTGCACGCGATCAGAAACTCCCAGCTTTTGCATAATATGAATTACATGGGTCTTGATGGTGCTCTCCGCAATGAAGAGACGGTCGGCGATATCCCGATTGTGAAGCCCGGCGGCCAGCAGCCGCAGCACTTCCTTCTCCCGATCGGTGAGGAGCTGCGCGAGATTGCCCGGATCTATCGCTTCAGTGAGATCGTCTCGCACCTGGGGAGCTTGACACAGTGTCCGGAGCGGTTCGTCAGGAGGCCGGATCTTGCGGCTAAAGGTGGTGAGAACGCCAAACACGCGACCGCCGCTCCGTATAGGGAATCCGAGCGCACTCCGGAACCCGAACCTGGCTGCGACTGGCGCTCGAAGCATATTGGGATCCTGGCTGATATCCCCAACTCGCACCAGCCCGGCGCTGCGCCACACTCGGCCCGGAAGCCCGGCGCCGGGGCTGAACGTAAGCTGCCGGCTCTGAAGGAGCAGCTCCGCTCCCTGGATGGAGGGGATCTGCCATGCCTCCACACAACGGAGGCGGTTGGTCGCCCTGTCAGGCTGCCATAAACTTGCCCATTCCCATCCCGTGCTTTCGCAGATCGTTTGCAGGATCTCCCTCGCGGCCTCCTGCAGTCTTGACGCGCGAGTCAAAACGCCTATCAGGCTCTGCTCAGCCTCAAGGATCTTTTC
>DASRZA010000018.1:0-7763 GCA_035686845.1 Armatimonadota bacterium
TCGGTGAAGGAAGAATAAATCTGTTATGGCAAATAGCGTTGAAGCGGCTCTAAAAACAATCCTCGAGATGAAGACAGACGATATCCGGAAGTCTGCCATGATGGCGCTGAAGGTGGCGCTCGTGGGCAGCGAGGATGAGATCGTCTGGCTTCAGGAACATTTTCGCGGCCGGACATCGGCCCCTGGAGACTTGCGGCGTCTGGCTGACACGCTCAAACTCTTTGAAGCCCCACCGGACTCCGAGACTCTTAAGAAGATCAATGAATGCGCCTTCGCATGCGTCACCCCCGGCGCAGCGGCCTCCATCGCAGAGCGGGGTATGTCCATCATCATCCCGATCTATACCATCGGCAACGAGGGTGAGTGGGTCCACTTTACGCGCGAGATCCTCGATACCCGTTGGGATCTTCACCTGGCGCTGGGCCGCAATCTCCCGGGCCTCCGTCCCGACGTGGTGGAGTATCTTATTGTTAACGTAGCCTGCATCAATACCGAAGTCGCCGTAGCCTCGGCCGTCTTCGCCAAGATTCCGGGAATCGGTCCGATCTATCCGGGAGTCGCACTCGGCGATACGATCATCTTGACGAAGAATCAGATCTACTTAGCGTTCAGATTGGCCGGAGCGTGCGGTCTGGCGATTGACCTTGTTCATCGCCGCTTTGACGTAGTCTCGATTATCGGCGGCGGATTTTTGTGGAGGACGCTGGCGCGCGAGAGCGCCGGCCTCGTTCCCACGCCCGTGGGAGTCGCGCTCAAGGGGGCCATTGCCTACGCCGGAACGTATGTGGTTGGAAAGGCGGTTTTCCAGTATTTTGACACCGGCAGCCGGATGGACCGGTCGACGGAGAGGAAACTCTACCGGACCGCCCTTGAATCAGGCAAGGAAGTGGCCCGGGGAGCGCTTGGCCGCATTGTCCGCCGGCCGCGCCCGTTTCGTCGGAAGAGTCATCAGGCGCCCGCTTCGGATCAACGAACGCCGCCGGATGCCCCGTCAAAGTGAATCCGCTGAAGATTCTCTTTGATCACGAGCGTAATTTCTACAAACTGGTGGCAGATCAGGCTGAGAATGTGAAGGAGGGGATTGACCGGTTCACCGATTGGCCCGAGGGCTGCTGCGATTACCAGGATGTTGTTTTCGCCGCGGAAGAGAAGGCCGATGAATTTCGCACGGCGGTCAGCGAGGCTCTGCGAGAAGCCTTCAGCACCCCGTTCGAGCGTGAAGACATCTATGATCTTTCCCACATGCTCGATAACGTCATGGACGGGGCGCGCCGGGCGGCGAGCGAGATGGCCGCTCTCGAAATTATTCCCGATGATTCATTGCGATCCATGTTTAAGGTGGTGAGCGGGTCGATGTCCACGCTCGCGGAAGCTTTCGGAACGCTCGAAGAGAGCCGCAAGGGCGCGTACGACCTCGCGATGAAGGCAAAGGAGGTCGAAAAACAGATGCAGTCAGTGTACGAGAAATCCATGAAGGCGCTCTTCGAGCAGGACGACTTGAAAGAGATCCTGAAACGGCGAGAAGTCTACCGCCTGGTGCTGAACATTGCCGTCCAAATCGCCGATCTTGCCGATTTCCTCCGGCATCTCGTCTTTAAGCTGGCGTAAAAACCACCGACACACCCAACCACTCACACACCCAACCACTCACCCACACACCCAACCACTCACTCACTCGCTCACACGCCCACTCACACACCCGGTATCGGACAGGGTGGCTGCCGGCCCGCGAGCGCCTCACAGAGATTGCGCGCGGCGAGATCGGCCATGGCCATCCGGGTGCGCGATGACGCGCTGCCAATATGGGGCAAAAGCACGACGTTGGGGAGCGTTGTGAGCGGATCATCCGCGGAGAGCGGTTCCACCTCGAAAACATCGAGCCCGGCGCCGGCGATAGTCCCCTCATTCAGGGCGTCAAAGAGAGCAGCCTGATCGATGACGCCCCCGCGAGCCGTATTAATGAGATACGCGGTCGGTTTCATCAGCGCCAGCTCTCGGCGCCCGATCATTTTTCGAGTCTCTTCGTTCAGCGGGACGTGGACGCTGAGATAATCGGATCTCTCAAGAAGCTCGTCGAGCGACACCCATTCCACGCTCCTATCAAGCGACGGATCATCCGGGCGGCGGCGCCCGCAGGCGATCACACTCATGTCGAAGCCGGCGGCGCGGCGAGCCACCGCGCGGGCAATGCGGCCCATCCCGAGCAGCCCGAGCGTGGCGTGATGCACGTCGGCGCCGGCGAAGAGCGAGAACTCCCAGTGGGTCCATCGCCCCTCGCGCAAAAACCGATCGGCTGCTAAGATCCGGCGTCCGGCGGCCAGGATGAGCGCAAACGTGGTATCGGCGACGGTATCGGTGAGCACGTCCGGCGTATGAGTCGCAATCACGCCCCGGGCGCGGCAGGCGGCAACGTCGATATTATCGTAACCAACAGAGCAGTCGGAGACGACTTTCAGTCGCGGCGCGTGGTCCAACAGCTCCCGGTCGATCTTCTCCTGCAGAAAGCAGAAAATGCCGTCGGCATCGCGCGCTTCCCTCAGAAGCACCTCTCGCGGTGGAGGAAGCTGCGAATCCCAGAAGCGCACGGCGCCGCAGGATTCGAGCTTTTGTATTACCGGATCCGGCAGCCGCCGGGTAACATAGATGCGCATCAAGCGGGCCTCTCTTTCCCATTGTCCTCGCGGGGAACTTCCCCGTTCGAATCGGGACTCGCCGGCGCCGGAGCGAGATCGAACTCGAGCGTTTGGATAGCGGACGGCGTGGACACCGGATCCAGATCAAATTCCACCCGCTGGGCTGTCGACGGCGTGGACACCGGATCCAGATCGAACTCCAGCGACGTGCGCGGATCGAACACCGGGCCGGGCTCTATCCGCAAGACGTAGCGATCCCAGAGCGCCTTCGACTCGGGACTCGGAACAAGCCAGCGACAGCGTGAAAAGTAGAGAGTCGCGGCCATTAGAATCACGAGGGCCACGACACTGCCCTCCGGGCCATCACTCGCGCCGCTCAGCCATCCCGGACCGTGCGCAGCAGTCGTGTGAAATAAACCACCCGGAGTGACGATGCCGCTGTCCGGTGTCCCATACAGGAAATTCTGTGACCAGTCCCAGGTCGCGTGAAGACCCACCGCGAGCCAGAGCGACCGGGTTCGCAGCACAATGACCGCTAACATGGCGCCGGCGGCGAAGACGTTGAGGATACCGACGAAGGTCTCACCATGATTGGGGACATGTACCAAACCGAAGAAGAGGCAGGTGATAATGAACGCGGCGGGAACCCCGCATCCGCCGACAAGCGTTTGCAGGAGATAGCCGCGAAACATAAACTCTTCAAAGAATCCGACGCCGAGGAACGTAGCGCCGAACAGAATGCCCCATAACGCCGCGCCGCCGATCCCTTCTTGCGGTCCCGAGACCTGGTAGACGCCAACCGCACGCAGGATCAGCACGACCAGCGATAGCAGCAGGGTTCCACTGAGAAGGCCGGCTCCGAACTCGCGGATCCATCGAGAGTGAAACGCCAGCCCCAGACTGCGCGTCGGGCGCTTCTCGATGAACACTGCGATGAGCGCCGTAAGCGGAAACAGAAACGCAAAGAGCGTCCCTTCCGCAGAGAGTGTCACCCACGTGGCCATCTTCGGCGCGTGACCCGGCGAGGCGAATGACAGATCTCCCGAGAGCGCCATCGCGATGCCAAAAAACACTCCCACGGGAATGCAGCTCACCAGGAGCGCACAGAACCAGAGCAGAATTCGCCAGCCGGCGCGTAAACCCCGCCCATTACGAAAAATATCCTGTGACATATCGTTGACTCCGTTGAGGCGCCTGGGGCCGGGCCCCCACACCCCCGGGCCTACTCCGCCCCACACCCTCCAATTCTTCTACGTCCCCGGCTCTTCGTCCTGCGTCTTTTGAGACCTGGCTCCGGAAAGCGGGCGCGGGAATTTGGGGAAATTGGGAAACGTCGTCATCCCATTCACACTGCTTCGACGCCGGATCCCATCGGCCCCGTAGACGTAGCTGCTCGTGTTCGAACTATACGCGCACGTCACCAGCCGGTTTTGCGAATCCCACGCACTCGCCCGGCCGCCCCCGGTCAGCGCGCTGCCATCCTGGTCGTTGTTGCGCTCTCGGATCCCCTGGGTCAGCAGCAGGCTGGCTGCAATATACACCTCAGCCATCGAACGATCGCTCTCGTCAAAAGATGAACTGCGTCCGCCGTCTCGCGAATGGTCAGCATCGACCCCGCTGAGAATCTTCGTCACAGCGGTTGGAACTTCAGGATTTTTCAATTGATTAACTTTCGCCGCTCCACTTGCGTGGTTACTTCACGCCTTATAATTAGGAGGACCCTCCGCGCCGCCCAAGCTCGATGCGTAAACGCCGCCCACTGCGCATCGTACCCGCATAATAGTTGGCACGCTAATATTCGCCCTTTCTCGCCTGTCATTTCTTTCTCGCGCGAAGTTTTTCTTTCCTGACTCTTTTTTGTGCGCTCTGCATCGTGGCGCCGGATTAAATTTCCGTCTCAATCTGTATCACTCCCGCTCTCGCGAGCACGGAATCGATCCTTCCAACCGCCCAGGGTGCTCGAAATTTCCCCTTTATGACACGCAAAATGGCCGTACGTGGCCCCAAACAACCGTGCAACCGTCTCAGATTCATCCTCCATTCTCCGTCCGCGTTTCCCCTGCGGCCCTTTCTAGAACTTCACGTCTGCGGTGAATCTTTCCCTCCGTCCTTCGTCCTCCGTCCCACGTCCGCGAATCACGAAGGGAAAAGAAGTGCGATGTCGAAATCGAGTAGTGGCGAAGCACTCGCCGGAGGATAACCACGCGACGCACGTTTTCTGCGAGTGCTTCGCCCGCACGGGCCAGGGGGCCAGACTTGAAAGGAGCTGAACATCGTGACGGTGATGGCGGAAGGGTTTAGCCCTTTTTGCGTATCGGATGACATACGGTATTCGGCGGCCGATCTCAAGGATCGGCTCGCGGAAGACAGCTACCTCTTTTTTCGCGGATTGGTTCCCGCCGAGGCTGTCCTGCAGGTCCGGAGGGACACGCTGGAGCTCTGCCGGGACGCCGGCTGGCTGGATCCCGACCGGGATGTGATGGAGGGGACAGTGGCGCCCGGCTTGACGCCAACGACCGAGGGCCGGCCCGAATACATGGCGGTCTATAAGGAGATGCTCCGGCTGCCTTCATTCCGGGAGCTTCCCTACCACCCCGCGCTCATGGCGGTCGCCGGCCGCCTGTTGGGCGGTGAGGTCTTTGTCCACCCCCGGAGGATTGGCCGGATGGTGTTTCCAAATAATCTCGTGGCAACCACGCCTCCCCACCAGGATTACTTTTATATTCGAGGAAGCGTAGAGACTTATTCGGTCTGGATGCCGCTCGGGGACTGCCCCGCCCGGCTTGGTGGGCTGGCGGTGCTCCGGGGATCGCATCGCGCCGGCTTTGTGGAGCACACGGTGACTACGGTGGGCGCCGTGGGCGGGCGTGGTGTGGATCCCGAGCGGGATTTCGGCGCCCTGACGACCGATTGGCGCAGCGGTGACTTCGAACCGGGCGACGTCCTTCTCTTCCATTCTCATACTGTTCATAAGGCGCTCCCGAATATGACGCCGGACCGCTTGAGACTCTCTACCGACAACCGGTACCAGCGGGAAGGCGACACAATTCAACCGGATGCCCTGGGATCACATTTTGGACTGTAGGGCGCAGGGCGGCGCCACAACTCCGGGTCAGATGAATCGGGCCGCCGTCACGTTGACCAATTGGGCAAATGCCTCTATGATAGTGCTATCAGCGCGAAGCCCACGTGGGCGCGTCTTCGCCGTTCCCCCGTTATCGGGAACCGGGGCCTTCAATTCCCCCGTTATCGGGGGTTAGGGGGCCGCGGGGGGCTTCATCCCCCCGTTATCGGGGGTTAGGGGGCCGCGGGGGCTTCATCCCCCGTTATCGGGGGTTAGGGAACCGGGGCCTTCAATTCCCCCGTTATCGGGGGTCGGGGGCTTCAATCCCCCCGTTATCGGGGGTTAGGGGGCCGCGGGAGGTTAGGGGGCCGCGGGAGGTTAGGGGGCCGCGGGAGGTTAGGGGGCCGCGGGAGCGGCCCGGTGCGCGAAACTAAGAATCGGCAATTCGGCTCTTGAATTAAGTATGGCTAAAGCAAAAATCGGCGACACTATTTTTAACCGGTACCGGATCACCGGCGTCATCTCCAGAGAGGGCGGCCAGGGAGTCGTCTTCCGCGGCGAAGACATGCAGGAGAACCGGCCCGTTGCGGTCAAAGAGCTCTCTCTCGGACAGGACGGCAATACGCTCTCCGCCGACGATCAGGAGCTTATTAACCGGTTCCGCAATGAGGCCGAGCTTCATCTCAACACGCCGTTTGTCGTCCAGAATTATAAATTCGGCGCCGAGCGCGGCTGCTATTACAACGTGATGGAGTTTGTGGAGGGGCGAAGCCTCGAAGCGGTTCTGGCCGAAGAACGGATCCTAACCGAAGCCCGTGCCGTTTCACTGATCGATCAGATCTGCGCCGGGCTCGACACCGCGCACAAACATGGCGTAATCCACCGCGACATCAAGCCGGCCAATATCATTCTCCGCCCGCAGGGCGACATTCGAATCACCGATTTTGGCATCGCCTGTTTCTTGACCAAGCAGCGGATGACCGTGCTGGGCTCCACCCTCGGATCCCCGTTGTGGTCTTCCCCGGAGCAGATCATCGAGCCGCGTGACGTGGACGCCCGCACCGACGTATGGTCCACGGGGGTGCTGTTTTACCAGATGATTACCGGGCAGCTCCCCTTCAATTCGAAACTGCTCGCCGATCTCTACATGAAGATTGTCCACGACCCGATCACGCCTCCCAACCAGTTGAACCCGGCGATCTCGGATCAATCGAACGAATGCATTATGCGAGCGCTGGACCGGGACCTCACCAAGCGATATTCGACGATGAAGGAGATGCAGGACGATCTCCCGCAGGAGTTTCGAACGCCCCTACCCGTGGCGCAAGAGCGAGAGCAGGAGTCCCGCGGACAGTACACTCGCCCACCCGCCCCTGGCGACACTTCCGGCCTGGCGCTCACCTGCACGTCCTGCGGCACCCGCAACAGCATGGGCGACCGGTTTTGCGCCCGCTGTGGGAATACGCTCACGGCGCCGACGGGCGGCCCGGGGCCAAAGGTCACCTGCCCCAGCTGCGGCGCCCGCATCGAGACAGCGGCCCGGTTCTGCCCAATGTGCGGCGGTTCACTGGAGCCGACGGTGCAGACCGCCCGCCTCGTCGTGTTCGGTGGCGTATACGTGGGCCGGTCTTTCCCGCTGGACGCGCCCGTGGTCGAGATTGGACGAGAGGCGAATAACCGGATCTGCCTGCTGCAGGACGCCTACGTCTCACGGCACCACGCCCGGCTCTTTTCGGATGGCGGCCGTTTCTACGTGGAGGGTTGGGATTGGGCCGGCGGCAAGAAGACAACGAATGGCACCTATCTCAACGGACTCAACGTGGACGGCCAGGGACGGAAGCCACTCCATGTTGGCGATACCATCCGGGTGGGCGATACCTTCTTCCGATTCGAGCAGCGGATGTAATCTAATACCCTCTGGCGCGAGTAAGGCTGCGATCGCAGCCCCCGGAATTGGGGCCTGCCGGACAAGGACTCCCCCGTTATCGGGGGCCGGAGGGATTAGATGCTCCCCCGTTATCGGGGGCCGGGGGGATAAGATGCTCCCCCGTTATCGGGGGCCGGGG
>DASRZA010000019.1:0-4755 GCA_035686845.1 Armatimonadota bacterium
TTATTTCAACGCGAACGACGCGTCCAACACGAATCTGCCGCTCAACGCACGCCTCATTCATGGGAGTACTCGCCCCAGACGGCTAAAGCTCGGTTGTCCCTCCGGGACTTCGGGGCCGGTGAATGTGCCCTCGCGGCGTTCCAGGGCTGAAGCGCTTCGCTATGATCGGCCGTCCCCCCGGGACTTCACGTCCGGCAAATACGTTGTCTTGCCTCATCCTTTATCCTTCTCCCCACGGCCCCCGCTTCACGCAGCAGACCTCTCTCCCGGCCTCTCCCCTGCGAGGGGAGAGGAGCCTGTACACGGGCGCTCGTCCTATACGGCCACGGTCTCACCGTCCCGTCATCTCACCGTCCCACGGTCCTACCATCCCGCCGTCCCACCATCTCACCGTCCCATCCCTCCGTGCTCCCCGTGATTATTGTTTTCACTTTTCCTCTGCGAACCTCCGCGGAACTCGGCGTCCCGGCGGTGAGCTTTTCCTCCGTCCTTCGTCCTTCGTCCGCGTTTCACTTCCGCGTCCGCTTCTTAACGCGGGGTTTCGGCGGCTTCCTGCGTACGACGTGGGGGCGATAGACGCGGACGCGGGGCAGAACGTAGTACGGATAGACGACACGGCGCCGTGCCGGCCTCACTCGCAGCGGACGGGGGCTTACACTCCGCGTGCGGGAGTTTGCACGCCGGGTCGTGGAGCGCCGGGGTGCGCGGGCGGCGACAACCGGCGGCGCGACAGCAGCGCCTGGAGCCTGGAACGCGCCGAGGGAAGGCGCCTGCCGGTCGGACAACTGAAAGTTGCTCAGATCGACGGCGCCGGCGTCCGGGATGTTGAGCCCGTCGTTGAGGGCCGGCGATCCCGGCTGCAGGCGGTAGTTGTTGGCGTTGTCGGATCGGCCGGGGTTTTCGAAGAGCGGATCCTGCCGGATGGCGTCGGGATCATGCGGCGGGTTCTGCTGTGGTCCGTAGTAAAGGTTCCGGTCGAATATCGCCTGCTGAGCCTTTCCAAGGTCGTATTGAGCAGGATTGGCGGCGTCGAAAATGTTGTTGTAGAACCGGGTGTTGGCCGCCCAGCCGTCCCAGTTCCCCATTTGAACCAGAGTCGTTTTGCCGGCCGGGCCCGTCGATGAAGACGTGTAAATCGTATTGTTATAAAGGCTGGTATTCCGGCAGGGGCCGGTGATGAAAATCGCCGGGGATTCGCCGCCGGCCCGATAGCCATCGTTCACGCTAAGATTGTAACGGACGATGGTTCCCGTATTGCCTGCGTTCAAGGCGCCTTTCTGGCTGCCGTCATCGCATACGAGGAGGAATCCGCCCTCGTTGTCGTGACTGTAGTTATATTGAATCAGGGTGTTTTGGCAGTTCCAGTCGGAATCGAAGCTCTGCGCATCCAGCGCGCCCCTCTGGCCGCTGACGTCGTTGTACTGGATGATCGTATTGTCGGAGCCCCAGGGCCAGATGCCGGCCGATCCCTCGTTTCGGGGCGTGCGAACGCCGCTGCCGCTCACGCTATTGTGCTCGACGACGCAGCCGTCACAGGCGATGGGGACAATACCATCGCCCCCGATGTCGTTGAGCCTGTTATTGCGAATCACGACGTGCAGACTGGGGAACCATTGATTTCGCTGAGAAAAGCCACCGCCGATGATTCCGTCGCGGTCGCAGCGCGAGAGGGAGCAGTTCTCAATGATCAGCCCGTCGAACCGGGACTTTTTTGTGGTTCCAACGGCGTCCCACCGGATTCCGGCGCCGCCGCCCGCCTTCTTCGAGTCACTCCCATTGACGTCGTGGATATCGAGGTCAGTCAGGCGGATATCGTGCGCCGTCCCAAAATTATCCAGTTGGAGCTGGACGCCTGCACGACCGGGCTGCGGCGTCGGACCGTCGTTGGTAATCTCAAGATGGAGCGCCGTCCAGTATTCGACGTTGTTCAGATAAAGCGCGCTCTGAACCTTTCCCTGGCCGTCAATACGAGGGCGCGGGCCATCTCCGTAGCTATCGATTACGATTGGATTGGGGCGCCCGGCTGTTAGCGCGCCGCAGCCCCGGGGCGCGAGCTGCCCGGTATACGTCGTGCCGGCTCGCAGCAGAATCCGGTCTCCTGGAACGAAGACCCTCGCGTTCACGGGAGCCAGGGTCTTCCACGCCTGCTGAGGCGCGAGGCCGGTATTGGCGTCATTACCGGACACGCTGTCCAGATAATACGAGGCGGCGTTAGCCGGAGCCGTGGCGAGAAGGGCCATCGCAATCAGCGGGAAGCAAACGTACGGAAGCCATCTGTTCATGAAGGCGCCTCAGAACAACGCTGTGAAATACCTGTGTAAAGTATGTTGGAGATGAAAGCTGTGAAGAGGTTCGACTCGGATGGGGCCAGTTCCTGGTAAATAACGGGCCCAGTGATTGAAATCACGGGCTGGAACGGCGCCAATTCCACCTGCGTGGCCTCCTGGACCGTGACCAACCGCGTAATATCTGAATGGTATTGGACCTAAAACCCAAAACCTAATACCGATGACCTATTGGGGTGTCAGCGATTTCGAACGGAGGAGTTAAGGTGGCGATTCGATTTGGGCTGGTGGGGGCAGGAGGGATGGCGAGCCGGTATCACTATCCGTCGCTCGCGGAAATGCCGGAAGTGGAACTGGCCGGCCTGTGTGACCTGGTTGAGGCGAAGCGGGACGCGCTGGCGTCGAAACTGCGCATCGGATGCGCCTTTTCAGACTATCGCCAGATGCTGGACGAGATCCGGCCCGATGCGGTCTGCGTCTTTATGCCTCCGCACCTCCTCTTTGATATTGTGATGGATTGCCTGGAGCGAGGCGTACACGTCTTCATCGAAAAGCCTCCGGGAGTGGCGACCGTTCAGACCGAAGCGATGGCGCGGATGGCGAAGGAGCGGGATTGCATTACGATGGTGGGATTCAACCGGCGGCACGATCCGCTTCTGAACACCGGGCTTGCGGCGGCAAAGGCGGCGGGCGACTTGACGCAGGTTCAGGCGACGTTTTTCAAAGGGGAATCCGCGATATACTACCGGGGCGCCGCCGACGTGATTACCTGCGACGCGATTCACGCCATCGATACGATTCGGTATCTCGCCGGCGGAACTGTGACCCAGGTGATGTCGATGCCCCGGCAGTACGCCTCGCCGGTTCCGAACGCGTGGAATGCGCTGATTGCGTTTGATAACGGCGTCACCGGTGTGCTGCAGAGTAACTGGAGCACGGGGGGCCGCGTACACCGGTTCGAGGTCCACAGCGTGGGTTATTCGGCGTACGTGGAGCAGCAAACAAGCCTGGAAGAGATTATTCGCGAGGGAGGGGTGCGCCGCCGCCGGTCCGCGTTCGAGGTGATGGGCGCCGATGCGGACGATCCTCGCAAACTGAGCGGTTTCTATCAGCAGGCCCGGCACTTTGTGGATTGCATCATCGAACGCCGTCAGCCGAGCGCCAACTTCGCCGACGCCGCGCTCACCATGCGCCTGATCGACGCGATCCGGGAGGGGTAAGGCGCGGACGAAGGACGGAGGACGGAGGTCGGGCCATCCGTCCTCGCACCCCGTCCCTCGTACCTCCCGCCCGCTCTTATGGCGCCAGGTGGACCGCGGGGCCGGATACCCGGAACCGCGTCGTCAGGATGTTGGACGTCATAGGGATGTTCTGGCCCGGCTGACCCCCTCCAACCGAGAGATCGAATGCGCCGGGATCTTCGATCCGGCGATCGTCGTTGGTGAAGATGCTGAGCTGCCGGGGATCGATGATAAACGATAACCGCTGGCGCGCTCCCCGCTTGAGCGTGACCCGCTGCACGCCGGCGAGCGAACGGATAGGAACCGGTACCGGGCTGTGCAGATGGGTGAGATAGAGCTCGGCGACCGCGTCTCCATCCCGGGCGCCAACGTTTTGAACGGTCACCGAGACGTGGACCGACTGGCCCGGCCGTGGAACGCGTGGGGAGATCTTCAGCGCCGAATAGTGGAACCGGCTGTAGCTTAACCCATAACCGAACGGGTAGAGGGTGGGGCCGCTGAAATAGCGATAGGTCCGGCCGGCCATCGCGTAATCGTCGAAAGGCGGAAGCTGGTCGACGGAATGGTAGAAGGTGACCGGCAGGCATCCGGCGGGATTGGCGTCGCCGAAGAGAATATCCGCCAGCGCCGAACCGCCCTCTTCTCCCGGATACCAGGCTTCCACAATCGCGGGCACGTGCTGCGAGGCCCAGTTGATTGAGACGGCGCCGCCATTCAGCAGCGCCAGAACGACGGGCTTGCCGGCGCCCACGACCGCCTTGAGGAGATCCTGCTGCGATTGCGGAAGATCCAGCGAGGTGCGATCTCCGCCCCGAAATCCGGGTATCTGCACGTTCATCTCTTCGCCCTCGAGCCGGGGCGAAAGACCGAGCACAACGATGCTGAGGTCGGCGGTCCGAGCGGCGTCGACGGCGGATGAGAGCAGCGCAGGGTCGGATTGCGTGAGGTCGCACCCTTTCGCATAGACGACGTGCGCAGCGCCCAGCTTATTCCGGATTCCCGACAGCGGCGTGACAAACTTCGACGGCGTCCCATTATAGTTGCCGAGCAGCACGTCTTCGGAATCGGCGTTCGGCCCAATGACGGCGACCGTTTTGAACGTTTTTGGGAGCGGGAGTAGACCGCCTTTGTTCTTGAGAAGCACGATGGCTTCCCGGGCGTCTTTGCGAGCGAGCGCTCGGTGGGCCGCGGAGTCGTTCACCGAGGCCGGGATCTGCCTGTACGGGACC
>DASRZA010000020.1:0-6911 GCA_035686845.1 Armatimonadota bacterium
CTCCATTCGCTGATTCCCTCCTTGGAAGATAGCTCGTTAGATGCCTATATTCCATTTCGGCCAAAGCCCAAATCCGAGAACACATCCTTGAATAGCCACTGCTTGGCCGTCGGCTCCGGGGGCCGTTGCCTGGGGGTCAGCAAGTCCTCAGGAATGCAATACCAGCGGGCCCGACGGAGACGACCCGAAATTATGGAATAAGGGTACACTTGTCTGGACTCTCTCGGCGCCGAGACGATGTCATCCGAATACTTGAGGCTGCGACGAGGGCCCGTAGCGACCGCGTAGTCGAGATAGGACCCCCGCGCACTACCACACTTCTTAATAATGGCTATAGTTCACAGGTTAGGAACGGCGCCTCGGGCTATCCTGTGCTCGGACACGGTAAGAATAGCGGTTCAGGACTCGCTTCGGCGAGCCGAGAATAGTAGCGGCTATGTTGCCGGAAAGCACATCGACTGAGGAGGCGAAAACCGTGAGTAACCGACAGCAACCCGATACGAGTCCCAAGATGGAACTCCTCCGCTTCGCTTTCCTGGCGCTCCTCGGCATTGTTTTGAGCACAGCGATCGGAAAGAAGTTGTTCACCGAAGGATTGGTGGCTGGAAGCCAGATCGTATCGCGACCGTTCATCGAGAATTTGCGCCACACACAGGACCGCGCCATGCAGATAGCCAGAGCGCGGATGACGGTCACGGAGCGGCAAGGTCCTGTTCCATCGGGCCAGGGCCTGGCTCCTGACGTGAGCCTGGCGCTCGGATCGATGGGCACACGCCTGCTGCCGGTCGCTCCGGGCGAGAGCATATCGCTGTAGGTTTCGGCCGCGACTCCGCCGGCAGACATCCTGGTCGCTCCCAGGGGCGTGAACGCCTATCGCGATTTCCACTTCCAGAGTGATGTGTCCCCTCCGATTGCGGTGACACTCCCTCTGAGCCAGACCGCTCAGCCAGGCGCGTGCACGGCCGTGGTTGTCTGCAAAGATCGGTCCGGCAACCTGAGCAAGCCCGCAGAGGTTGACTTTCAGGTGGAGGCTCGAACCGCCGGTGGTGGATGAGCAGCGCCTGAGCGCAAGGGTGGCCGGACCGCGGACTTGAGTCTGGATGGGCGGTATTGGAATCGAACCAATCACTTCTTCGGTGTCAACGAAGCGTTCTACCACTGAACCAACCGCCCGTAACTTTGATTCTATCTGTTGACGGCGGGGATGTCAAGAGAAAGGATGAAGGATGAAGGATAAAGGATGAATCAAGACCGCCGAAGTGATAAGCGCCCGGCGCCCCGCGTCCCGTACCCGCGCCCCGGCGCCCACTTACGCCGCGGAACCGAGGATTTGCTGGAGAGCGTCGCAATCCAGCGGCTTAACGAGGTGGTGCTCAAATCCGGCTTCCCGCGAGAGGCGGACATCGTTATCCTGGCCGTAGCCGGTCACGGCGACGAGCGTGATTCCTCGGAGTTCCTGCTGTTTCCGAATCTGCCGGGCGACATCGTACCCGCTGACTCCGGGAAGTCCAATGTCGCAAAGAATGACGTCCGGGTGATACGCGATCGCCGTCTCTAACGCCAGGGCTCCACTGTGTATGACTTCAACTTCGTGGCCCCAGACCTCCAGCAGGTCTCTGAGCGTCTCCGCTGCCTCGGCGTTATCCTCCACCACCAACACACGGCGGGGAGTGGGGGGCTCGACCCGGCTGATGCGCGCCCGAGGCGCCGCCAACGCTGAAACTTCTTCAGCGAGAGCGGGCAGCCGAATAATAAACTCACTTCCCAAGCCGACCCCGGCGCTGTGCGCTGAAATGGCGCCCCCATGAAGCTCCACAATATCACGAACCAGCGTAAGACCAATTCCCAATCCACCGCGGGCCCGGTCCAGCGAGCGATCCGCCTGGGTAAAGAGATCAAATACCCGGGGAAGCATTTCGGCGGGCATCCCGATCCCGTTGTCTCGCACACTGATCCGCGCTTCGTCGCCCTCGCGGCTAAAGGAAAGGGTTATCTGCCCGCCGGGTTCAGTGTATTTGGAAGCGTTGTCGAGCAGGTTGGTAATTACCTGCTCGATCCGGCCGGCGTCCGCCTCTAAAACGATCGGCTCCGGGGGAAGCTCAAGAATGAGCTGTTGGACCCGAGTTTCCAGCGACCGCCGGCAGGTCTCCACCGCGCGCAGTACCGGCGCGATCAGGTCAATCGGCTCTTTCCAGAGATCGATCTTCCCCTGTGTGATGCGAGCCACGTCGAGTAGATCGTCCACCATGTGCGCCAGGTTGCGGGTCTGACGCTCAATGATTCCGCGCAGGCCGTTCGTCTCTCGCGAATCGGAGCAGGTGAGTACAGCGAGCGCGTTGCTGATGGCGCCAAGTGGATTTCGAAGTTCGTGCGCAAGCATTGCCAGGAATTCATCTTTGCGGCGGTCCGCTTCGGCCAGATCCTCGGCGCGCTGCCTGAGCTCTTCTTCCAGACGCTTTCGATGCACCGCTGCGCCGACGACATTCGCCACGGACTGCACGAAAAACACGTCGTCTTCGTTGAATGATCGCGCACGGGACGCATACACGATCATGACCCCGAAAACCCGGTCTCCGCCCGGCACAATCACACTTAAACTGCTCACAATCCCGCCATCGAGCGCCGTATGCGAGGCGCCGAACCGCGTCTCTTTACGAAGATCCGGAACAACAACCGGGGCGCCATGAATCAGCGTGTACCCGGCCTGCGAGGTCTCGTTGGCCGCAGCGGTGAGCGTTCCGATCGCATCGCCATCCCAGCCGACCCCGTCGCGGAGCTCGAGCGTCTCACCGCCGGGCAGGAGCTCCAGGATACCGCAGCGCCGCACTTTCAGTGTGCGAGCCGCGATCCGAGCCGCGGTTTGAAGCAGGGTGTCGAGTTCAGCGCCGGCCAGCGCCTGCTGCCCAAGACGCGCCACAGCAGCCTGTTGATGCGCACGGGCGACATTTCTCTTCTCGAGCTTCTTACGCTCCTGAAGCTCCTGCTGGGCCTCCTGATAGAGCGACGCGTTTTCAATGGCGAGCGCCGCGCGGCGGCACAGTTCTTTAGCCGTAGAAAGATCCTCCGTGCTGTACTTCCGGCCGGGATCAACCAGACCCAGGTTGATGACTCCAATCGTTCTTCCACGCGCCACCATCGGTACGCCAATGTAGGAATGCAGGCCGACACTGCGTATGAGAGCCAGATGTTCAGGACCCTGAGTGAACGAGGCGTGAACCGTGGCGGTCGTCTCGGGAATCAGTTTCGGCTTGCCCGTGCGAACGATGTCCCAGGTGGGATGCGGGGAATCGCGGGTGGGTGGAAAGCGACGCTGAAGTTCCTTCAAGAGGAACTCTCGCGCCGGATCGCGATGAGCGGTTACCACCCTCCGCACTTCTCCGCCTGCGTCCACGAGATCGACAAAACAGATATCCGCCAGAAAAGGGAGCGCGAACCGGACGACCCGATCCAGCGTGGTTTGCATGTCGAGAGACGAAGTCAGGATATCGCTCGCATCGGCGAGGAATTGCGCAGCAGCCTCCGCGCGCCGTCGATCGGTGATATCGCGCAGATTGGCGACAATACCCTGCACGCTGGGATCGGCGAGCAGGTTTACCCCAACCGCTTCGAGACGAAGGACTGAGCCATCCTTGTGAAGCGCGTTCAATTCAGCGCTGACACGTCCACCCGGCGACTGCAGGATGCTTCCGAGCAAACTCATCGTCCGTTCCACATCGACCGGATCCACAAAATCGAACGCGATGCGCCCCACGAATTCCTCAATCGTATACCCGAGAATTCGGGTAATGGCAGGGCTGGCATAACGCACAACGCCGCGCTCATCAAGCAGAATAACGGCGTCCCAGCTATTCTCCACGAGCGACCGGTATCGCTCCTCGTTGGCCGCGCGCTCCTGCTCGGCGCGGTGAACTCGGCTTGTGTATTCCTCAGATTGGCGCGCAATATCCGAAAAGGCCGCAACCTTGGCGCGCAGCGCGTCCGGGTCGAACGGCTTGGTGATATAATCGACCGCGCCCAGGGAATAGCCACGGGAGACGTGGGTTTCGCTGGCATCGAGCGCGGTGACAAAGATGATTGGAATGCGCCGCGCCCGGGGTACCTGGCGGATTTGAGCGGCCGCTTCAAAACCATCCATGCCCGGCATGTGGACGTCGAGCAGTATCACGGCGAAATCGCGGTCTCGCGCCAGCCGGATCGCCTCCCGGCCGGAGCGAGCCTCCACCAGGTTCTCATGCAGTGGCTCGAGCGTCGCCTTCAGCGCCAGCAGATTGCTCGCGTGATCATCCACCAGAAGTATATCGACCGGACGCGCCTCATCCGTCATCCGAAATGCGATCCCTCCCATCCTTGAGCTACTGATTGCGCCGCCATATATCTCTTTTGTTCGGCAAATGACACCTCCGTTCCTTAGCGCTCAGAACTTAGAACTACTCATCCATAATCGGCTCGACGGTCGCGTTTCAGAACCGCCGCGAACAACCTCGAACCCGTTTTGCTCGCCATACAGACGCCGGCTTTGCAGGCTGTACGCTCCTGCGCAGCGTCTCACCAGCGGCCGGCGCCAGCCATCGATGAAGTTCGTAACCCAGCCAAACCTTTCTCCGGATACGAACGACCCGCGCCGAAAGCACAGCCAACGGATCAGACCCGTATAGACCTGACGACTTCAATACCGATGGAGTTTCGGATCACAGCCACAATCGGCGCGAGCGACCGGCCCGCGTGTCGAGCGCATAGAGGAGGGCCGGCCCGCGTATTGACAGGCGCGCCATCCGATTGATATAATTCCCGTGCCGGTCGTGTTCGAGGCGCCCGGTTCACGTGTCCTTGTAGCTCAGTGGATTAGAGCGCTTCCCTGCGAAGGAAGAGGTCGTACGTTCGAATCGTACCAGGGACATTGTTTCTTCCTCTTTCCGCGCAATTCTCCGACGGTTTGTGCTCAGAATGAGCGCTTCTCTCGAGCGGCCCGCCACCCATCTTGCTAACAAGCTGTTAGGACGCCCACTGCGCGCAGATCTCAGGCTTTAGGCCCCGGGACCGGCGCCGATACCCAACACCCAACCCCAAAGGTTTACCACTGAATCTCCGCGGGAAAGCGCTCTGCGATGAGGTCCTCGTAGTACGGCCGAAGAGCAGCAACGTTGGGCCGATCAAGCCCTTTCGAATAGAGATCGTAGGGGTTAAAAGCGCGTACGCTCTCAAACATTTTCCGATCGTGATCGTTCATTAGATACTCGTATTCCCGCTCCCGATGGCACGCGTAGAAAGAGTGATACCGGATCATGTAAAGCGCCTCTTCAGGAAGATAATCCTTCACGGCCTGGTAGAGGTACTCATCGTGGCCCCATGAGAGATGAACCCGGTCCAACCCGCAGCCCTCTTCGTAAATGCCGGTTCGCGTCCGCAGTTCCGGCGCCTGGTTGTCCGGATTATTGGCAAAGAACTCGGCGAAAACCACGCCCTCGGAGAAAGCGCAGCCTACCGGGAACGTATCGCCCACGACACACCACTGCGGCTCTCCGAAGAGGCAGAGGATCTTGCCAAGGTCGTGAATCAGCCCCGTGAGGATGAACCAGCGAGGATGCCCATCCTTTCGGATGGCCTCGCTCGTCTGCATCAGGTGCTCGATCTGCGAGAAATCAACGTCAGGGTCGCTGTCGTCGACCAGCGTATTCAGGAACTCCATCGCCTCCCAAATACCCATTTTTTTATGCCGGAGCGGCAGGTACTCCCGCTTCTTCGCGAGAACGAAATCGAGTGTCTGAAACTCATGGTTGAGGCGGTAAAACTCCTTTACGCTGGGCCGGGCTTCGGCTCTGTAGTCGCGAAACTGACCCGCTGTCTTAACGCCCGGCGCCTTAATCATCAGCGAAAGATCGGCGGGTTCGGTCTCAGGCGCCTGCGGATAGCGCCTCTCAAGAAACTCCTCCCACTCATCAAGTTCGCGAAGAGGGGTTGAACTCGCTGCTGCCGCTCCGGATTCAGACATTTTCTGTTCTCCCTGACGTTTGCGGCGCGTCCGCGCTCGTCTCGGCGCGCCGGCGCCTATCATTCACAGTTCTACCCCACCGCGGCGGGTTCCTCTACCACGGACAAGTATTCTGAGCATCATCACTGGGAACGTGCGCTGTGAAACTGGAGCGCCGATGACTAACCTGGCAGCAGCCGGTTTGTGGTTCTATAATCTTATCAGACGTTGAGAAACCTGGCTCAGGCGGCCGGGCCACCTCCGCGCGCATTGACTGGAGCAAAGGAGAGTAAATGATGCTTCCGATAGACCTTGTGCATCGTCCGACAAAGGCGTGCGCGGGAGGTCGCACGGCGATTTCCGCGGCGCTTCTTCTGGTGAGCATTACTCTGCTCTCTCTGAAGGGCCCGGGTCATCGACCGCGCCGCGCAGTGTTCGATGGTTCGCCGCCAATTCATTATACGATCACCAATCTGGGAACTGACGGAGGCCGGTTCAGCTCTGTGAGGGTCCGAGGTATTAACAGTCGCGGGCAAGTGACGGGCGGTGCCGCACTGTCGGAAGGTGGCGAAAGGGCGTTCATCTGGCAAAACGGCAGGTTTCAGGTTTTGGAGACCCCCGTGGGCGGATACGCTGTGGGAACGGCCATCAACAATCATGGCGTAGTCGCTGGGTGGACAATCCAATCCGAAGGGGACCGACTGGCGCACGTTGCCATCAGCCGCGGCGATAAGATGGTAGACACGGGAGTCACGGGGGCCGGAGTGGGAATCGACGATCGATCCCGCGTTCTGGGTATCACCCGGCAGCGCGCGTTCCTGTTCGATGAAGGGAAGACAATCGATCTTGGGAGTCTCGGCGGCCACTTCACCACGGCTCGGCAGATGAATCATCACGGCCAGATCGTGGGGTCCTCGGATCTCGCCTCGGGCCACCAGCATGC
>DASRZA010000021.1:0-12937 GCA_035686845.1 Armatimonadota bacterium
TTTCCGACGATCTGGCGTACGTGGGATCGCAGGATGGTCGTCTCTACGTGGTTGGACCGCGGCCGCATTCCATCGAATCGGCGTACCGGCTCTCCGACAACGTCTCGGTCGCCTCTTCGCCGGCCGTGGGGGATGGACAGGTGATCTTTGCCGCGAGTGACGGCTGCCTCTATGCGCTGGAGTCGTGCGCCCGCGTTGAAGAGTGAGCATTGCGACAGGGATTCAAAGATTCCCAAATAGAGAGTATCGCGCCGAATATGAGGAACGCATCCATGATTAACCGCTCCAGAAGCGCGCGGACGCGGCCCTCAGCGCGCCGGCCCTCTCCCTGCATCGCCGCGAGTCTCCTTACGCTGCTCCTTGCGTTCACAATCTCGGGGGTCCACGCCGACACCCCGGATCCTTGGATGGCCGACGCCAGCGCCATCGCGGCGGTCTTCAAGCAGCATCCATCGCCGCGACAGGTCGTGGTGGTCTTTGATATTTCGGGGAGTATGAGGAGCAAGGTTCCCGAAACCGGACTGACCCGGTGGCAGGAGGCGCGCGCTGCCACGTCTGAGCTTCTCAGCACAACCCTGAAGCCGGGCGACTCCCTCACAATCCTACCGTTCGACTCGGTGGTTCATCAGCCGGCGAGCTTTCCCGCACTCAACGCCGGGCAGATCGAGAGCGTGGGAAAGCTGATCCCGGACGCCATCTCCGGTGAGACCGGGACGAATATGCGGATGGCCCACGCCGAAGCCCTGGATCTGCTCCATAAAGAGTACCTGGCCGAGCCGGAGGGCAAGCGTGCCTGGCAGGCGATCGTGGTGGTGAGTGATGGTTTTAATGACGCTCCGCCGATTCACAGCGACGCCTGGAGCGACTACGCCGAATACTGCAACGTCCACGTAGACAACCAGAACCTTTACCCCAATACGACGGTATGTAAAGCCTGGCGGGCGGCTTCTCAAGCTTTTTTTAGAAGCGGCGAGGGAGAAACGTTCGGAATCGGTGTCAAAGTAGAGGATGGTGTTCCGGAATATCGACCGCCGAATGAGAAAACGGCCGCGGCGGCCGCGGCCAACGGCACGGCGAACGATATCGCAGGGACGGTGTATAACGGGGATCGGCCGGCGACCGGCGCACAGATTGAGGCGCTCGACGCCCAGGGTAATGAAGTTGACACGGCCGTATCGGGGGCGGATGGAAAGTTTACCATCACCGGCCTGAACCCCGGAAGTTATACGCTGCTGGCCGCGTTGGGCGGCGCCTCGGCGCGACTGGGACCGGTGCAGACCGGCAGCGATGGAGTGAGCTTACACATGACACATTCTTTGATCTGGCTCTGGTTTCTGATTGCGGCGATCGTATTGATTGCGGCGATTGCGATTGCGATAATCTCGCGGGGCCGGCAGGCCAGCAAGGTGCGCGTGCAGATAAAGGATTCAAGCGGACGGAATCGAACATTCTGGTTGGGCGGTGGAACTCGGGTCAGCGTTGGCGGCAAAGAATCGCCCGGTGTCTTTCCCATCGAGTCGTTTGGTGGTCCGGTTGCGCACCTGCGCCACACGGCCTCGGGCTACACGCTCGCGGTTGAAAAGGGCATCGAGGCGGAGAGCGGCGGACGAAAGATCACCGGCAGCGGACCCGTGAGTGAAAACAGCGTCATTCAGCTTCGAGACACCGCCGGCGCTCAAGGGTCGTTTGAGTTCCACGATATTTCCGGCCGCACTCGTACCGCCGCCGCCGCTGTAGGCGCGCCCCCCGGCGCGGGCGGTGACCCCTATAGTAAGCTCGACGCCAGTCTCAAGGGCTAACAATCTTAAATACCGATACGAATACCGACACGCTATGCTCATCATGGGGCTGCACGGTACTATTCTGAACCCCTGCGTAGAGAAGCACGGAGAGAAATAATGATAGTGATTGGGCAGGGCTGGTTGACATTGCGGCCGCGAGTTCCGAGCAGAACCGCCGGCGTCGCAGTCCTGCTGCTTCTGATCGCGGGCTCATTCAACGCAATCCCGGCGAAGGCGGTAGGCCAACTGTCGAACCCCGTTTTTGTGCCGAGCAGCCACAAACTCGGCATTGGTGACCAGGCGGTCATGAAGATCGACTATACCGGCAACCAGAACCTGGTTCCCATCGACGCCTACGTTGAACTGACCACCCCGGCCGGTACGAAGGAGAAGGTAACGACCAAGATCAGCGACGTCACTCCCACCAATAACGTCTGGACATTGGAATTTAACGCGACGCCGACCGCATCCGGGACCTACGAGTATTACTACTTCGTGAGAGACGCCGATGGTTCGTCGCAGTTCCCCGATGGCCCGCCGTTGACATTCAAGGTGCAGCCGAACTGGCTTCCGTGGGTGATTATGGCGGTGGGGTTTGTGCTCGGCTTCCTGATCATCAGCACCATTCTGTACCAGGCGATGCATCGCGGGATGGGAGCGTCGCAAACCGCCAGCGCACGGATCGCGCTCATGCTGGGCGCGATCTGCTTCATGGCAAGCATCTTCTACGCCTGGGACTGGCTCACCAACGTCATCGCCTGGGTCATCGGCATCATCGTTATATTGATTATTGGGCTTGGCACGCTGTTTGCCCGGTAGTCGTTTGTCCGTTAGTTGTTTGTCTGCTAAAGGATTTCTTTTATGACTGACTCTGCCTCCCCTGCCTCCGCGGCGCCCCGTTCGGACGCTCCGGAATCCGGCGCGCGTCCGGAGGCGCTTGCGCCGGTTTCTCGCAGCATCATCATTGGATTGGGAGGCACCGGACACCAGGTGCTGCTGGACGTGCGCCGTCGGATTATTGATAAGTACGGCAGCCTCAAGAATCTTCCCATCGTCAATTTCATCGAAATCGACACTGATGAGGACGTGAACCGGGAGCAGGGCGTCCGGGATGATGACCCGCCGGAAGTCAATCTGCAGTCATCGGAGAAGCTCCACGCCAATATAGGCGACGTTCAGAACCTGGAGGATAATCTCCAGCAGTATCCCCATATCGCAAGCTGGCTCGACCGTAACGCGCTGCTCCGCGGCAAGGACGTGCAGCATGGCGCGGGCGCCATCCGGGCACGAGGCCGGCTGGCGCTCTTCCGCAACTACGACCGGCTGCAGGTGATGCTCGAAGCCGCGTATAAACGCATCGCCGATCCCAGGGTGATGGACCAGTGTCAACAGCTCGGCCTCAAGGTAAGCCAGTCAGTCACGGTTTACGTAGTTGGCTCGCTGCTTGGTGGGACATGCAGCGGCATGTTCTTAGACATGGCTTATATCGCCGGGCGGCTCATACCGGGCAATCCCGAGGTGATTGGAATCTTTTCCATTCCTCCAATTGCGGGCGGCCGGCCGGATCACCGCGCCAACGCCTACGCCGCGCTGTTAGAGCTCAATCATTACTGCTATCCTCACACGGAGTTTACCGCCCAATATACACCTGCCCAGCAAGGGATCCCGAACCGTCGCGAACCGTTCAGTTATTGCTATTTGGTGGGGATGTCCAATGGGGAACAGCAGCTCAGCAGCGTGCAGGACCAGGTTTCACTCGTTGGCCACAGCATCTTCTTGGACCTCACTTCTGAGTTCCAGGCGCAAAAACGGTCGAACCGGAACAACTTCGATCAGTTCCTGATTCACTCCGACGGAATCGGATGCCCGCAGAGCTATATGAGCTTTGGCCTCTCAACGATTCATTTCCCAAAGGATAAGGTCATCAGCGCCTGCGCATTCCGGCTCGCCGCGGAAACTATTGATGGCTGGCTCTCAGCGGCCCGGACCTATAGCGACAATCAGCTTCATACTTATGTCACCGACCGCCTTTCCGAGATGAAACTGCTGCCTGGCGACGTGAGCCAGTGGCTGAAATTCACGCAGGATGGCTCGTCCCTCGACTCGATCATCGATCAGTGGCGGGAGTCGCTCAATGAGGAACTGGTGCGTACCCGGCCGCCGGCCAACCATCTGCAGCCAACCATCAGCCAGCATGACCAGGGCATGCAGCAGCAGAACCTCCGGGACGGCGACCCAAACCAGGATCTTCTCAAAAAGAACTCCGAAAACCTGGGTCTCTATCTGCGCCAGGTGCAGCGGAATCTGACTGACGGATTGAAGCGCGCGCCGGTGTCCCTCGAAGGCTGGATCGGCCGCATGGTGGACGATCCCCATTACCGCCAGAGCACCGCGCGGGCGGCGTTGGAATACGCCCGGCAGCTTTTTACGCAGGCGGCGACAGGGATTGACCAGGCGGCGCAGCAGAACTTTGCGCCCGCCGAGCCGGCGCGAGAGCAGGCCAAGGACCAGGCGCTCCAGAAGCTCCACGCCGATTCGGGCAGCCTTGTTCTGAGAATGGTCCCCGGCGCCTACGCCGATACCATCAATCAGGATCGAACCGAAGCGCTCAACGCCTGCAGTTTCTATTATCGCGCCCGGCTCGATACGCTGGTCGCCCGGCACGCCGCGCGGTTTTTCCAGGAGCTTCCGGCGATTGTGGACCGGCTCATCGCTGAGCTTGACGCCTATCTCGTGAAGCTGGACCATATCCGGAGCGAATTCAAGGCAAAGGAACAGGAGACGATTGCCAGCCCGGTGTTTGTGAACGGGGAGCGGCTCTGGGACCGCGACAATGACGTAAACACGTTTTACCAGACGTACGCGACACCGGAGAAGAAGGAGAATGTCAGCGCCGCGACCATTCAGGCGCTGAGCGGCGGCGGGCAGCTCTACCATATCCGGAAGCTCGATGACGTCGCGCTTCGGCGCGCGCTGGTTGAGCGGGCCGCGGACGTCTTCTCGGCATTGGGCGATGACGTGGACGTGCTGACGCGCTTTTTTCAGAAATATCCCGATAACGCCAAACGCCTGGAGGCGATCCGGCAGGTCTACCGGCTCTCGAATCCCTTTGTGAACCTCAAGCCGGCGTACTACCAGTCGGCCGATGATTTTGTGGCGCTGGAGGGGAAACGGCAGACGGTGATCGGAGTCCACAACGGCGCACAGCCGGGCACGCCGCAGGAGGTGGAGTTCCGGAAGCTTCTGGACCAGGTCGTTCCGCTGACACCCGAGAAGTTCGCAATGTTGAACAACCGGTACGAGACTCTCGTGCTGCGGGAGGCTGCGGCGTTCCCACTCAGGCTGCTCCAGGAGCTCGACACGTACCGCCAGGATTACGAATTCTTCACGTCGCAGGGCGCCACCCAGAATCCGCTCCACACTCGCAAGGATGTTGGCCGTTGGGAGCCGATCAACGTACCCGGATCACACGAGCAGGACCAGGCGTGGGAGACGTTCGCCGTGGGTTGGGGATCGGGAATCATACAGGATACGGTGGATCGGATTGGCCGCGTCACGTTCACAACCGCGTTTCGGGACGAGTTTGGAATGCCGGTGGATCGCACCGTCGGACAGCTTCTTTCAGTTGGCAAAGACCTGAAGTGGGAGGCCGACGAGTCGCCGAATCAGGAGGGGCCGGCAAATCCCCGGCCTCCGATGGAAGCGCATGACATTATTCTGAACCTCTGTCAGGATAAGACGCTGCTGGGTGGTGTCCGGCGGGGAATCGAATCGCGGATCGTGCATCTGGGTGGTGGTCCGTTCGCTTCGGCGCTCGCGGCGCACGCGGAGGAACAGAAGAAGCGAGAGCTGAGCTTCTATGAGGCGTATCGTCTCCGGCTCATTCGCTTCATGACTGAGAGAAATCTTCGCCCGGATGCGGCGGTTGAAGGACAGCCGGCCCGTGTCGACATTTCACCCTCCGACGCCGCGATCCGACGTGATGGATCAATTCTGCTCACGGCACGGGTGTACGACAGCTTCAGCCGGGAGCTTCCGAACATTCCAATCACCTGGTCGGCACGACCAAACGACCTGGGCATGGTGGACGCTCGTGGGGTTTTCCGGGCGCTCGCTGAGGGCGAGGTGGTGGTGAGCGCCAGCGCCGGCCCGGTGACTGGCACGGCGCACGTCAACGTGAGCCAGACCGCTCCGCTGGAGTCGGCGACCATCGAGACGGGGTTCACGACCGCAAGCGCCAACGGCCAGGGATCGGACGGAGTCGCTTTGGCCGCGCCGGCTGCGGCCAGTTTGCCTGCCGGCGCGGCTTCAGGCGTCTGCGTCTGCGGCAGCCCGATTGAACATGGATTCACCCTCTGCCCGAGCTGCGGTAAACCGTTCGTCTGCAGGAATCAGCACCCGGTCAAGCCATCATGGAAGCGGTGCCCCTTCTGCGGCGACGATCTTTCCCCTCGCCCAACCTCCGCCATCCCTCCGCGCGAGTGTCCCAACTGCAAGACACCTCTCGAACCGATCTTCACCCATTGTCCCGAATGCGGCGCCGAGGTTGGAACGGGGGTCTAAGCCTGGGAGTCATCAGGTTTGAGTATGATTGTACGGCATCTGCTCCGGGTAACAAAGAGACGGTAAAGACCGTCGAAGCCTTTGGAGCTCTCTGTAATTATGCTCCGGTTTTGACGTAACATCACGTGTGATTCTTTATCGCAACAAGTGCGATCGCAATAAGCAGCGATCGCGCGTTGGCGCAGAGCCATTTTCAGATTCGTCGAGATACCCGGTGAGATACTGCAAACTTATGAATTTATGCGCACTTAGCACCACCAATCTTCGTTCAACGTACGGCGCCGCCATCACCATTGCGGCGTTGGGCGCTTTCGCGTGTCTGGGCGCCGCCCCCGTGTTCGCGGCCTCTGGTGTGCCGGATCTGCCGGCCGAGTTTGACCTGAACACCAAGACACAATCGACTTCCGGGCATGGAAGCGTTAAAATCGCGTTTGATTCGCAGAACTCTGGCGGCGGCTACGTGCTGGAGGAGTCTCCTGACGGCCTGGCGCTGTTCCGCCGCACGCACGCGGGCGAAACAAAACTTGCGGCCTCATCGGTCGGCGGTCTCGCTTCCACACAAGGAGCGCCCCTCAAGCTCACGATCAAACGGCGCGCCGGTCACATTTCGGTTCTTGCCGGCGCCCGGCTTGCTATGAGCGTGGAAGACAGCTCATTCAACGAGGGAAGCGCCCGCGTGGGGGTTTCGGGCGGGGCGACGGCCACGGATCTGCATCTTCAGCCACTTGAGGCGCTCTATTTCAGTGACGATTTTATGCGGCAGCCGGACGAGCCGGGTGAGTGGGATTATACTACAGGAAAGTGGCAGATTCAGACGGTCGGCAACGTCCTGCGCGGCGCCAATCCCTTCTCGCTGGAATCCCACCCCGGTCCAACCGCTCTGGCCACCACGGGATATCCGTTCTGGGGTGACTATTCGTTCGAAGCGGCCGCCCGCGGCGCCGCAAACACCCGGTTCGGTATCTGTGTGAATCTCCAGGACGAGAAGAATTACGACATCCTGACCTGGAGTCCCGGCGCCAAAGGTTCGCTGGAGCTTGCAAAGGTCGTTGACGGCAAACGCACTGTTCTGGCGCAAAAGGCGGGCGGGTTTATCCCCGATCAATGGTACTCGCTGGCGCTCCGGTCTTACGGCGGCCGGCTGGTCGCGGAAGTGGATCATCGCCCGGTTCTGAGCGTTGAGGACACCACGTTCGGCCAGGGCAAGATTGGCCTCTACACCGAAGGACCCGCTGACAGCGTGGTTTACTTCGATAGCATCCTGGTCCACCCGGCACACTTTATCTACGACGACTTCTCCTCACAGAGCGTACATCACTGGCAGATCCAGGACGAGAAGGCGCTGGCCGGAGATCCGGCCTGGAAGAACTATGTTGTTACTGCGAACGTCGTCGGCTCAAGAGAGGCCATGGGGCTGCCATTCCATTATAAGAATCCGCAGAACTACGACGTGTTCACCTGGAATTCAACGCAGTCCCGCCTCATATCCGTGGCTGCCGGGCGCCACCGGCTGCTGAGCGAATCTTCGCACGGCGTTCCGGTGGGCAAGGCGCACACGGTTCAGGTTGGTGGAGAAGATGGCTATGTCTGGGCCGCTATCGATGGAAGAAAAGTGGTGGAAGGGCTGGATGTCACGGATGCGTCCGGCCGCGCTGGATTTCAGCCTCCGACGCTGGCGGGAACGAGCTTTCGTACGATTGGGGTGAAAGTGACGGAGCCGCCCGAGCCGACTGACGCGCTCTCGGCAGAGTTCACCAATGTCGATCATCACAAGGAAATGGCGGGGTGGGCCGGCCCGTTGAACGCGTGGGACCCGGCTGATTTCGGGAAGGACGCCGGCTACTGGCACAAAGGCGACCTCTTCGGGAATCTTGCGGTGAAGGTACCGTTGATTCCGCAAGATCTCCAGAATGGGCAGTTCGCCGTCATACTGAATGGCGATGGCAAAGGCGTCGATTCAGGGTACCAGCTCCAGTACGCGGCGAGCCCCAATGGTGGAATTACTCTCACGCTGCTGCGTGAGGGCGAGAAGGTTGCGTCCGGTCACCTGAAGACGCCAACCGATACACAGGACCAGGTGACGCTTGATGTTTATCGAGAGGGCCGATATATTTACGCCGGCATTGGCGCTGACATGGCGCTAAGATATGATGACAGCAAGCCAGTGGACGGCTACGCGCTGTTCCAGCCGGTAGGATATGCGCCGGACCGCAGCGGCCACAGCCGGCTCGGCCTGGTCATTCGCGGGAGCACGCCGCTCGACATTCCTGATATCATCGTCAACAATCGTCACGTTTACGCTGAGACGTTCCACCTGGCGCCGGTGAACTGGCGGCCGCAGGGCGGAACGTGGGAGGTCACCCGCCGCTGGGCCTGTCAGCCGGGTTGGACCTGGTATGGCGGTAAACGAGAGGGCAGCTACGCGGCAAACTGGTACAAGCGGCCGATGATAGGCGACCAATCGATTGATTACTACACGGGCGCGATGATGGCGGCGGTGCAGGACTCCGGTACCGAGGCGTGGAGAGACCTCAACTGCGCCTTCTGCGGCGATGGCGTGAACCTCTTCAGCGGCTACACGCTCATGGTGGGCGGATGGAACGGAACCACAACCCGGCTCTTCCGCAAGGGGAAACAGGTTGCCGAAAGCACCGCATTCAACTTCCCGCCGCAGGGTACGGCGCACCGGCTCTGGTTTGACGTGCATGTTCAAAAGACGGGTCCAAACATCCGGGTGGTGGTTTCGTACGTGAGCGAGGACGGCCAGACGCACGTGACTCCGCTCATCAACTGGTCGGATCCCGCGCCCATCGCCGGCGGCTTCGTGGGCTTCTGGACCTACGATAATGGTATGATGTTGGCGCGGGCCGTGCTCTCTTACCAGGAAGAGGGGGTGACGCCTCTCTATGACGCCAATCCGGTGTGGCTGGCGCAAGAGCCGGACGGGGCGCCCTATCCGAAGTCGCCCGTTGCCGGGCTGGCGTCCATTATTAAAGTTCATCCCGATTACGTGATCTCCGAGCTGAGTCTTTCCGGTCCAACACCGCGTGGACAACTGGCAATACCGGCGATATTTGCTGCTCATCACACGGCGGCAGCTCATCACACGGCGGCAGCTCATCACACGGCATCTGCGCGTAAGGCGGCAAAGCGGGCGCCGGTGAAGCCAAATGCGGCTGTGCGCCGGGCCAGTTCTCATGCGGTGGCAAAGCCAGAAACAAAGCGCGTCACAACGACTAAAACCGCAGAGAAGGCGCCGGCGCTGGTCGCAAAACGAGAAACCAGCGACCGGAGCCCGGTCATAAGGGTCGCGCCCGGTCTTCTTGGCCGCCGGGATCAGACAGGCGCCGCGGTGCGTGTTGCGGCCGATGAAACCCCTGCGCCGCCCGCGGCAGCCGGCAAACCGGCGAACAGCGTCGCAGCGCCGGTTGCTGTGAAGGCCCACGATCTCGAGTTTACCGTGCAGCCCGGTGGGACCCTGACCGACGTTCGCTACAAGGGCCATGACCTGATTCAGCAGGTCGCTCTGGATGTTCGGACTTCAGAATGGCATCAGCTCAAGCTCACACCGGACAACACTAAAGTAACGCTCGTCCAGGGCGATAATCCGGGCGTAGTGGTGTCGTTCGACGTGCGTTCGCCCGACACAGGGATTGCGCTCAGGGGCCGAGAGCGTGTGAGTATCCAGCCGCAAGGCATACTGCGGGTGCAGGCGTCAGTGGATCCTACTTCAACGTTCAGCAGCAAGCGAATCTCTCTCAATCTGAGCGTCAACTCGGCCGATTACACCGGCCAGCAGTTCCGGGTGAACACGGCGGGCGCCCTCCGCACCGTGGCAGCCTCGGCGCAGCCGCTTTATCCGATCCAGGTCGCCACGCGAATCGATCGGCTCTTCCTGCCCAACACCGGGATCGACATCCGGCCGCTCGGGGGAATAGGCGCCTTCGAAGATCTTCGCCACTTTGGCCTCGACCAGTACTGGTACGAGCAGGCCGCGGATTATTCTTATCCCAAAGTTTCCAAAGGCGCTCACCGCTACTTCGGCTTCGATATTCACTTTCAGACGCCCGAGACACCCACACAGCAGTAAGAGAGCGCGGCACACGTCCGGTTCGGAGCCATTCGGAGCCACATGGAAAAACTGGTGCAGTTTGGCGCCGGCGCCATCGGCCGTTCGTTCATTGGCCAGCTTTTCGCTCGGGGTGGTTATGAAGTCGTCTTCGTAGACGTTAGCCGGCCTATCATTGAGGCGCTCAATGAGCGGCGCTCATACCGCGTGGAAATCCGGGACGATCCGCCGGGCGAGCTGCTCGTGCAAAACGTGCGCGCGGTAGATGGAAACGACCGGGAGGCGGTGGTCCGGGAGCTCTCCACGGCCCGCATTGCCGGAACGGCGGTTGGCGCAAATGCGCTCCGGTTCATCTATCCGGCGCTGGCGGCCGGGCTCCTGGAACGCCGCCGGCTGGGCGTTGGGCCGCTGGATATCATCCTCTGTGAAAACCTGCATCACGCCGCCGCCATCACGAGGGAAGGCCTGCGCGCCGAACTGCCGCCACAGTTCCCGCTGGATGAATACGCTGGCCTGGTCGAGACCAGCATCGGCAAAATGGTTCCGCTCATGCCCGAGTCGATGCGATCCCAGGATCCCCTGCTGGTTTGCGGTGAGGCGTACAATACCCTCATCGTGGATGCGCGAGCGTTTAAGAACCCGATCCCTGAGATTCCAGGCCTGGCGCCGCGGGCCAACATGAGCGCCTACGTGGATCGAAAGCTTTATATCCATAACCTCGGGCACGCCGCTGTCGCCTACGAGGCGGCCCGCCGGCATCCGGCCATCGCCACTATCGACCGGGCCGTGCGGGAGGCTGACGTGCGGGAGCTTGCGGAAACCGCCATGCGTGAATCGGCGGCGGCGCTGGCGAAAGCGTACCCGGAGGAGTTCACGATGGAGGACCTGGAGAATCACATTCAGGATCTTCTCCACCGTTTTGCCAACCCGGCGCTGGGTGACACCGTTTTCCGCGTCGGTCGGGACGTGCGCCGCAAACTTGGCCGCCACGACCGGATTATCGGCGCCATGCTGACGGATCTGGCGCAGGGCGTCGAGCCGACTGCCACCGCGGAGGTGGCCGCGGCCGCCCTGGAATTCAGAACGCCGGGTGAAAACGGCGAGTTGGACCCCTCAGATCATGCCTTCATCACTGAGGATTCGCCAAAAGGCCTGGAGCACGTCCTTTCGCATATCAGCGGCCTTGACCGCGCGCAACCGCTCGATCGCAAGGCGTGGGACCTGATCCAGGGCGCGATTGGCAGGGGGGCGCTTTAAGCTCTCCCTATCACAAGCTCTCGGGATCGATGCCCTGTTCGCGCAGCTTCGCCCATGCCCGTTCCTTAGCGGCACGCTCGGCTTCCTTGGCGGTGCGTTCGGCCTCTCTGGCGGCGAGCGCACGTTCTTTGGCGGCGCGTTCGACTTCTGCGTCGGCCAACGCCTGTTCTCTCGCGGCGAGCGCCCGTTCTTTGGCGGCGCGTTCAGCTTCCGCGTCGGCCAACGCCTGTTCTCTCGCGACCAGCGCTCGTTCTTTGGCGGCGCGTTCAGCTTCCTCACCGGTGTGCCGCAGATTGAGATCCCGGTCATACAGGCGGAGCAATGGTCCATCCGAAATGAGCCAGCTTTCCAGTTCCTCGCTCCAGATCCGTCCCCGCCCATCCTTCGCAGCCTCGGATGCCCTCCCATTGGAGTTAAACCATCCCCGCAGTCGCATCTCTTCGGCACAGCCCGGTCGAGGATCGTAAAAGTAATACTCCCTGACTCCCATCCGCGCGTAACGCGCCGGCTTCTCGTTGATATCTTTAGCCGCTGTCTCATCGGAAGCGATCTCGAAGACGACGGTGGGAGGGGGATGATCTGGCAGCGCCAGAGACCAGCTTCTGGTCTTACCTCGTTCCTCAGCCGTTAGCTTGACCCCTTTGTACACGGCGACGTCGGGCGCCAGCGGCGGTTCCTTGTATTCAGGGGTGGTGTAGATGTTCAGATTACGAGCGATGAACCAGCCTTCGGCGCGAAAGCGCCACTCCAGAACCGGGACCAGATACTTGTTGAGACAGTCCTGCAGAGAGTTCTCCCCCATAAGGTCTTCCTCCGTAGGATGCTCATCGTAGTAGTAGCGGATTGCCGGGATGGTTTCAACAGTCATGATCTCGTCTCGCTTTGCTCAACGTGTAAAAACCTTGCACTATCATTCTATCATGCGGCGTAATGCTCATCCAGTGCCCGCCGGCGCCGTGACTGCCGAAGTTTCGGCGTCCTGTACGAGCAGGTGGATTCGCTCGAGGTTGAGGTAGGTCGAGAGCAGCACTACGAGGAGTGTCAGGAAGACCATCCAGGGAAGCAGCCGGCGCGCCCGCGGTGTCGCCGCGCTGCCGGCCGCGCGTTTGAGCGCCACGATGGCCAGCCCCAAAATGATGAGGAAGAGTACCATCTTCACGCCAAGAACATCCTGGTACACGCTGCTGTGAGCGAGAGTGTTGTTGGTTAACACTCGCCAGAAGTTATAGGCGCCGGTAAGCAGCAGAACGCCAAGGCTGCCATGAAC
>DASRZA010000022.1:0-2925 GCA_035686845.1 Armatimonadota bacterium
GCCTGCGCGTGCGGCATTGGCGGTGGGGTATTCCTGAATGTCCACGCGTCGAAGACCTGCCTTCGGTACACCGGATGGGAGCACAGCGTTACCATCGAACAGGCCGGTCAGGATCCCGAGAAGATCGCGGGTGAGCCGGATATCTTCGCTCTCGAAGATGCGCAATTCCTCAAGGCGGTGAGCACGGGCGACCGGAGCCTCATCCGGTGCGACTATCCGGACGGATTGAAGACCGCCGAGCTGGCCCTGGCCGCGAATGAATCGATGGCGACCGGGAAGGCAGTGAAGTTGAGCGGGTAGGAGGAGAAAGCTCGCGTTTTGCGCTGACAATTGTTCTGGCGGCATTCTTGCTGCCGGCCTTGGAGTCACTCGGCGCCGGCGTCTGAAGTTGGTGCGGACACGTTTTTCGCACCAACTCTAAGTCGGGAGGGTCTCGGCTGGTTGCCTTCGAAGAGAAAGATGGAGTCGAAACACGCGGCGGGGGAAAAGTGTCCAATGGTCGGAAGTGTCGATGAACCATTTTGAGCGTCACGGAGGCGCCATGCGAGTTGCTGAGCTAAGCCCATACTCAATCCCCACCGCCCTCGAGCGACAGACGGCCAAGGAGATTATATGTGACATCCTGGCTGTTGCGGGCGGGAGTGACGGAGAGTTCTACGGAGAAACCCGCCTCTACAAGGTCTTCTACTACGCCCACCTTGCCTATTATCGCCTCTACCCCGGCGTGCTATCGTCGTAGCCTATCGTCCATCTGCCATTCGGTCCGGGCATCGATCACGGGCGGGACCTCCAGCTCGAACTTCGGCGGGAAGGCTGGATCGACTGGACAGAGAAGGAGCTGCTAAGCCCCTACGGGTACGCTACCGAACGCGTGTATTCACTCCTGCGGAATCCTGGGGTCGAGCCGGAGAGCCCCCGCGTCGTCGCGATACGAGCGGGGTGGCATCGAGTGAAGGGCAAGTCGTCCAAACAGGTCAGCGACGATACTCAACGCGAGAGCCGGAGTTGGAAGGAAACAAAGGACGGAGAAGAGCTCAACATCTATCTCGATCTCCTCAGTCAGGAAGAGTATGATCGGGTCCAGCGACGGCTAAATGAAGGTGAAGACGTGGTAGCCCGGATATTCTGTGGAGCCGTCTGAAGTCCTGAAGCAATTCTCGATATATCTGATGGCCCGGTTCAAGGCGATCGAGCTTGGGCGGATGGGATGGACGGAGTACATGAATCTCTATCCATCGACGGGTCAGTTTGCGCCGGACGCCCGGTTCGACGCCTTTACGACACTTTCCATCAACGAGGACGGCAACTGGAACGCCAACGCAACCGTGGTACGTGCATTGGTCGGGTTCCTCGGAGACGAAGAGGATATTCTTCTGACCGATGCCGAACTGGCGCCGTTGAGAACGATTCTGACGACAAAGCCAGTCGATCAGAGTGCGCTTCGACGCTGGTTCTGGAATCTGAGCCAGTGGATTCCGGAGAAGCGCCGTACAGGAGCATGGATCTGGTCACCAGACCGTCCGTAACAACTCCCGGAGACGGGGTCGAGTGCGCGGGCGATTCAATCATTCAGGCGCTGCACCGTATGGACCTGGAGCGCGCGCAGAGCGGCGATACGGTCGCGGGCGGGATTCAGAGGGAATGCATCAATGACCGCCTCGCAGCGCTGTTGGAGGGCGGGGCGGTCAAGTTCAGGCGCCGGCGCGGCGGCGTTGGCCAGATCGCCGCGTGCCTGGTCCAGATCCACGGGCAGTGATTCGATGTCCTTTCGCACGGTGGCGAGATGCAGCCAGCAGTCGCGCGGGATGGCGCACCGGGCGGAGTGGATCTGATGCCGGCGGTAGGCGATCCTCGCGCGCCAGAGCTTCACCCGCCCATCATCGGGGCCAGGTTCCGCGAGCGCATGGTCAACCCAGGGTGAATAGAGATCATCGAGCGCAGCCAGCGCGCCGTCGATGGCGGGAAGGTGGCTCTCCAGCCCGGTGAGACCCGCGGCCGCTCGAAAGAGATGGTGGGCGTCCGGCGCGTCCAGATCCTCGCACGCCGACTTGAGCTCCGGATCCAACTCCTTGAGGCTGATTATCCGGCCGGCAGCCTCCACCCAGATGAGCGCGAGCGCCTCGAGCGCCATCGCAATCTGCCATTCGCCTTCTGACTTATCATCGTGGTTAAACGCGGCCTGCGCTTTGGAGGACCGATCGCTGGCACGCTGCAGCAGGAGGACGCGGCGCGGCTCAATGACTTCGGGCCGGAACCGGTGGGCGAGCATGAATTCACGCAGCCGGCTCAGCTTGCCCGCCGGATCATAAACCGGCCGGATGCTCGCCAGGCCATCAAGGAGCCAGGTCGGATCACGAATCCAGTCCTCTGCCGCGCCCTCGATAAAGCTATGGGGATACTCCTGCTGCAGACGGTTCAAAAGACCCCAACCGTTGATATGCTTGTGGATCACCACGCCATCCCGCACGAGCCATTCCACGCCCCAATCGGGACCGTCGGCCGGGACCACCGTCAAATCCACGTCACTGCTGGGCCAGATCCTTCCCGATCCGAGCGAACCATCCACGCCGGCCGCCGTCGCCCGTCCGGCGGCAATATCGTCCGCCAGCTCAGCCCGGCCGATCCGTTCCAGTCGCGCTCGCGTCCCGTCAATCGCTCCGTCTATCGTCACGTTCATCGTGCTCAGGATTATAGCATGGGGACGGACGATGGAGGACGAAGGACGGAGGACCGGCGGTCGCACGCCCCCTGCCGGGTGTGCCCCCCAGCCCCCAATAATAGGGGAGTCCTCGCCCGGTAGTCCCCAATACCGGAGGAGTCCTCGCCCGGCGCTGACGCGAGAAGAACGCTGGCGGGGTAGCACGCTTGAATTGACATTCCTAGGATTTAAGCATATAATTTCGACAGTGCCGATCAAGTTTGGTG
>DASRZA010000023.1:0-7598 GCA_035686845.1 Armatimonadota bacterium
CAATAATCAGTACCTTGGGATGGTGCGGCAGTGGCAGCAGCTTTTTCATGGAAATCGGCTTTCATCCGTAGACCTATCGATGCAGCCGGATTTCGTGAAGCTCGCGGACGCGTATCACTGCGTGGGTTGGAGAATCGATAAGCCGGAGGACGTCGGTCCCGCCATTGCGCGGGCTCTTGAGGTTAAGGACGGGCCGTGCATTCTGGACTTCTGGGTGGCGCGTGAAGAGAACGTGCTGCCGATGGTGCCAGCCGGCGGCAGCATCGATCAGATGGTGATCGATTGAGCGAGGAGCGTGGATGCGACATACGTTGAGCGTGCTGGTGGAGAATCAGCCGGGCGTTCTCTCCCGGGTGGCCGGGCTCTTCAGCCGGCGGGGGTTCAATATTGAGTCTCTGGCCGTCAAATTCACGGAGGACATCACGGTCTCCCGGATGACGATCGTGGTCGAGGGCGATGAGCGCGCTCTGGAGCAGATTTCAAAGCAGCTCCACAAATTGATCGAGGTGATCAAAGTCTTCGATTATACCAACGCGCCGGTTGTGGAACGGGAGCTCGCGCTGATCAAGATTAATGCCGACCAGAGTGTTCGCGGCGCCATCATGCAGATCGCCGATATCTTCCGCGCGAAGATAGTGGACGTGTCGGAACGGTCGTTCATCATGGAAGTCACCGGGGACGTGGGCAAAGTGGACGCGCTGGAAGGGCTGCTCCGTCCGTTCGGAATCATTGAAGTGGTGCGCACCGGCAAGATTGTGCTGCAGCGCGGCGGCCGGGCGTGACAGCCGGGGGATCCGATGTTCCCTGACGGCATGACCGCTCTGCTCACCGAGAGAGGTGTGTTCTGGGGATTGGCGGTCGTCTCGGCGGCGGGGGCTGTGGTTGCGCTGATCTGCTGGCGGCGGCGGGCAGGCGCCATCCGAACCGGGTTCTCGGTCGTGGCTGCGTTAGCGTGGCCGCTCTGGGAGCTGTTCGGCGCTCTCGACCGGTGGCTTGACGTGACGACCATCGTGGGAATGGCGGCGCCATACGTGGTGTTCGTCATCATCGGCGCCGGCCTGGGGTTTGCGCTGGCGCGGGGAGAACGGTCCGGCTTGCGCCGTGGACCCGCGGGTTCGGAGATCGAAGGGAAGGTCGCCCCGAAGCCGGAGGTCTGAAGTCGCCGGATCTCACGGGCGCAGGGATCGTAAAACTGTCGATTTAGAGGCGTCGAAGGTTGGGCGCCGCCAGAGTCTTGAGGATAAGAGGAGAACCGATGGCAAGAGTTTACTACGAACAGGACGCCGATCTGCAGGGCCTGCTGGACAAGAAGATCGCGATCATTGGCTACGGGAGCCAGGGACACGCCCAGGCGCAGAACCTGCGGGACAGCGGCCTCAACGTGATAGTATCGAACCGGCCCGGCTCCGAGAATTACCGGCTGGCGGTATCGCACGGCTTTCAGCCCGTGAGCGCGTCGGAGGCAGCGGGTGAGGCCGATGTCATCAACATTCTGGTACCCGATGAGCTCCAGGCGGCGCTTTACCGCGCCGAAATCCAGCCTCATCTGCGCGAGGGGAAGACGCTGATGTTTTCCCACGGCTTCAATATCCACTTCGGCCAGATTGTTCCGCCGCCTGAAGTTGACGTGATCATGGTGGCGCCAAAGGGACCGGGTCATTTAGTCCGCCGGGTCTTTACCGAAGGATCGGGCGTCCCTTCGCTCATCGCCATTCACCAGGACGCCAGCGGCCAGGCCCGGCAGACGGCGCTCGCCTATGCCCGCGGCATCGGCGCGACAAGGGTTGGTGTGCTGGAGACGACCTTCCAGGAAGAGACCGAGACCGATCTTTTTGGAGAGCAGACGGTGCTCTGCGGAGGCGCCAGCGCGCTGGTCACGGCGGGCTTCGAGACCCTGGTTGCGGCCGGTTATCAGCCCGAGATCGCCTATTTCGAGTGCCTGCACGAGCTGAAGCTGATCGTGGACCTTATGTATGAGGGCGGAATCGCGGGAATGCGCTATTCCATCAGCAACACCGCCGAATTTGGCGACCTCACACGCGGTCCTCGCATCGTCAATGATGAGACCCGGCGGGAGATGAAGCGGATTCTGGGCGAGATCCAGAGCGGTGTTTTCGCCAGAGAATGGATTCAGGAGAACCAGGCGAACCGGCCGGTTTTCAACGCGCTGCGCCGGCGCGCCGCTGAGAACGACATTGAGCAGGTGGGCAAGCGGCTGCGTGAGATGATGCCTTATCTGAACAAGGCGAAGCAAAAAGAGTAATGCGCCCCGATTGTTGGATTGATTGAATGGTATGCGGGAGCAGGAGGTGAGGGTGATGGACCGGCAGATTATGATTTTCGACACGACACTGCGAGATGGGGAACAGTGCCCCGGCGCGAGCATGAACCTGGAGGAGAAGTACCAGGTGGCGCAACAGCTAGCCCGGCTGCGCGTGGACGTGATCGAGGCGGGCTTCCCCTACTCCTCCCCCGGCGATTTCGAGGCCGTGCAGTGGATCGCGAAGAATATTGAAGGTCCGATTATCGCCGGCCTTTGCCGCGCCCGTCCTGAAGACATCAAGCGGACGGGCGAGGCGCTGCAGGGCGGCCGGCGGACTCGAATACACACTGTGATTGCGACGTCCGACGTTCATCTCAAATACAAACTTCGCCGTACGCGAGAAGAGGTGCTGCAGCAGGCGGTGGCGGCGGTGAAGCTCGCGAAGACGTTCGTCGAGGATGTTGAGTTCTCGGCCGAAGACGCGTCCCGAACCGACATCGATTATCTTTGCCAGGTCTCGGAGGCCGTAATCAAGGCCGGCGCCACAACTGTTAATCTGCCGGACACGGTCGGCTACGCGACGCCCAGCGAGTATGGCGCCATGATCCGGACGATCAGAGAACGGGTACCGGGCGCGGACGGAATTGCGCTCAGCGTCCACTGCCACAATGACCTGGGATTGGCCGTCGCCAACTCATTGGAGGCGGTTCGGAACGGCGCGCAGCAGATCGAGTGTACGATCAACGGCATTGGAGAGCGGGCCGGGAACGCCGCGTTGGAAGAGGTCGTGATGGCGATCCGGACCCGGCATGACTACTTCGGCTGCACGACCGGAATCGACACGCGGGAAATCTACCGCGCCAGCCGGCTGGTGCGTGACATAACCGGGTTCGCGGTCCAGCCAAACAAGGCGATTGTAGGCCGAAACGCGTTTGCGCACGCTTCGGGAATCCACCAGGATGGCGTCCTGAAAGAGAAGCAGACCTACGAGATTATGCGGCCGGAGGATGTTGGCTGGACCGAGAAGAGCGTGGTGCTCAGCAGCCGGTCGGGCCGGCACGGCGTCCGGCACTGCCTGGCGGAGATGGGTTATCATCTTGGCCCGGAGGAGCTTGGCAAGGTTTATGAGCGGTTCCTCGAGCTTGCGGATAAGAAGAAGGACGTTTCCGAAGCGGACCTGGAGGCGCTGGTCGCCGACGAAACCTCCTCCGTCACCGAGGAGTATCAGCTTGATTACATGAGCGTGACGAGCGGACTGAAACAGATCCCTGCAGCCGTCATCCGGATCCTTCGCGGGGGCGAAGCGATTACAGGCGCGGCGACCGGCGTCGGCCCGGTGGACGCCGTTTACAAGACGATCGATGAGGTTACCCGGCTGCCGCATGAGTTGGTAGATTTCAGCGTTCGATCCGTGACTGGCGGCACCGAGGCGCTTGGTGAGTGCATGGTGAAGGTCGGCGCCAACGGCGAGATCTTCACCGGCCGCGCATCCAGCACCGACATCGTAGAAGCCAGCGCAAAGGCGTACGTTCAGGCCCTCAACAAGGCCGCGTACCACGCCGCGGCGCGGCAGAAGAACCGGGCGCGGACGGAGGACGAAGGACGAAGGACGGAGGTTGGGGTGTGAGACGAGGGCGGAGGACGAAGGACGGAGGACGGAGGATGGAGCTACGACACAGGCGCGGAGGCCTGCGCCACCGGGACGGACGCTGCGTACCTCGCGCCCCGCGCCCCGCGCCCCGCGCCCGTTTTGAGGGTTAACCGGGGATGTTATTCAGGAAACCGACAGCCGAGCTGCGAGCCGGGGCGGATGTCCGAAGGGCCATGCGCGGTGACGTTGCGCGGCTGGTGGAGCTCTGGACCCGGCTAATGAACGGCCATGCAGAGATGGATCCTCGTTTTGCCCTCACGCCGGACGCGCCGCAGCAGATGAGCCGGCGATTCCAATCGCTGCTGCAGGACCGTGACGCGCTGATACTGGTGAGCGAGACAGCGGGCGATGTCGTCGGATTTGGAGTCGGGCACCTGGACGCCAATCTATCATTCTTTCGTGGTCCCATAATCGGATTCATCTCGGACGTTTACGTGTTGGAGGAGTACCGGCGACAGGGGCGGGCCGCGCGTCTCGTGAACACGCTGCGGGGATGGTTTATTCAGAATCGCGCCAGTAGTATCCAGCTTCACGCGGCGGCGTGCAACCCTGGCGCGCACGCCTTCTGGCGCAGTATGGGCTTCACCGATTTCCTGATTCGAATGTGGCTGGATCTTGAACCCGGCGGATCGGGCTAACGATGATTGGGACTGGGCGGCTCGCCAATCCGGGCCGCCATACGGAGCGAAGAAAAAGATGAGGAAGAAAATCGCGGTTTTACCCGGCGATGGCATTGGCCCGGAGGTGACGCAGGAGGGCGTGAAGGCGCTCAAGGCGGCTGCGGCGCGGTTCGGACACGACTTCCGGTTCGCCGAAGCCGAAGTCGGTTACGCCGCCTACGACTCGAGTGGAACCTGCCTTCCGGCTGACACACTCGCGCTCTGCAAGGAGAGCGACGCGGTCTTATTTGGCGCCGTTGGCATCCCCGCGCGTGATCCACAGACACCTCCCGCTGACCGGCCGGAAATGGCGGCGCTGCTGCCGCTTCGCCAGAAGCTGGGCCTCTTCGCCAATCTGCGGCCGGCGGTGCTCTTTCCGTTCATGGTGGACGCCACCTCGCTGAAGCCGGAGCTCGTTGAGGGCGGGCTGGATATTATGGTGGTGCGGGAGCTTCTTGGCGGCCTCTATTTTGGAGAGCCAAAGGGCCGTGAGGGTACCGGCGCCACCGAGCGAGCGGTGGACAGCATGATTTACACCGCGGGCGAGATTGAACGGATTATTCACACCGCGGCACGTGTGGCCATGAAACGAAAGAAACGGCTCTGCTCGGTGGATAAAGCCAACGTCCTGGCGACTTCACAGCTATGGCGGGATGTCGCGACCCGGGTTCTTCAACAATATCCGGATCTCGAAGTGACGCACATGTTAGTGGATAACTGCGCCATGCAATTGGTGCGATCGCCGCGGCAGTTCGACGTTATTGTCACCGAGAACACCTTTGGCGATATTCTGAGCGACGAGGCGGCCATGCTAACGGGGAGTTTAGGAATGCTGCCATCAGCGAGTCTCGGCGAGGGCGCGTTCGGTTTGTACGAGCCGGTTCATGGCTCGGCGCCTGATATCGCCGGGCTGAGGCTCGCGAATCCGATCGCGACCATTCTGAGCGCGGGAATGATGCTCCGCTACTCATTTGGAATGGAGCGAGAGGCCGACGCCGTCGACGCCGCTGTGGCGCTAACGCTCGGGAGCGGCGCCCGGACCCGGGATCTTGCGCCGGACTCCAAAAACGGCTTGAGTACCGATGAAATGGGAAGCCGCATCGCCGAGGCGATTGTAGACCAGCGAGGATTGTGATCATCCGGGTCATGGGAGAGTGATGGAGAGAGTTCACCTATACGATACGACGCTGCGGGACGGCGCGCAGGGCGAGGGGATTTCGTTCAGCGTTGACGACAAGCTGGCGATTGCGATGCGCCTGGACGAGTTTGGAATTGATACCATCGAGGGAGGTTTCCCCGGATCAAATCCGAAGGACCGGGCCTTCTTCGAACGGATTCGCGAGGCGCCGCTGCGGCACGCCCGCATCGCCGCATTTGGAATGACGCGCCGCAAGAGCCGGCAGGCGTGCGACGATGAAAGTCTGATCAGCGTCGTGCAGTCGCGCGCGCCGGTGGCCACGATTGTTGGCAAGAGCTGGGACCTCCATATCAAGTACGTGCTTCGGGCGACGCTTGAGGACAACCTGGCGATGATAGAGGATTCTCTCCGATTCCTGAAAGATCAGGGTCAGGAAGTGGTCTACGACGCCGAGCACTTCTTCGATGGCTACCGGGACAACCCGGAATACGCGATAGAGACGCTGCGGGCGGCCGCCGCCGGGGGAGCGAGCGTGCTGGTGCTGTGCGACACGAACGGCGGGAGCATGCCGTCCGACATTTTAGAGATCGTGTCGGCCGTTGGGGAGCAGATCGCGACGCCTCTCGGAATTCATACGCACAACGACTCGGAAGTAGGGGTCGCCAACACGCTGATGGGGGTGCAGGCCGGGGCGCGTCATGTTCAGGGCACGATCAATGGCTACGGTGAGCGATGCGGCAACGCGAATCTTTGCTCGATCATCGCGAACCTTCAGCTCAAGATGGGATTCGACTGCGTTTCCGAGGGGCAGATGACGAAGCTCACCGGCCTGTCGCACTTCGTAGACGAAATCGCGAACATGATCCCACGCAACAGCCAGGCATTCGTCGGCCGGAGCGCGTTTGCGCACAAGGGTGGGCTGCACGTGGACGCCATGGTGAAGCATCCGAAAACCTATGAGCACGTCCAGCCGGCGACAGTTGGGAATGAGACCCGGGTCCTCACCAGCGAGCTTTCAGGCGCTGGGGCCATCGCGCAGAAGCTTCAGGCGCGGCATCCGGAGCTCAACAAAAACTCGCCGCTCACCCGCGAGATATACGATACCGTACTCCGGAAAGAGAACGAGGGCTACATTCTGGAGGGCGCCGAAGCGTCGTTCGAGCTGATCGTGCGCAAGGCGACCGGAAACTATCAGAAGCTGTTTGACCTGGTCGGTTACCGGGTCATTGTGGAGCGCCGGCCCGGTGATCCGGACAGCGACGGAGTGATCACCGAAGCCACGCTCAAGCTGAAGGTGGACGGGCAGATGGCGCATACCGTCGCCGAGGGAGATGGCCCGGTCCACGCGCTCGACAACGCGCTGCGACTGGCGCTGACCCGGTTCTATCCCGAGCTGATCCAGATCAAGCTCACCGACTTCAAAGTGCGCGTGGTGAACGATAAAGATGGCACCGCGGCCAAAGTGCGGGTCCTGATCGACTCCATGGATGAGCGCGAGTCCTGGAGCACCGTCGGCGTCTCCACGAATCTAATCGAGGCCAGTTGGGAAGCCCTCTGCGACTCCGTTGAGCACGGACTTTTGAAACGCATCGACGCCAGCCGGGAGCGAGCGGCGCGGCCGGCGTAGGAGGACGGAGGACGGAGGACGATGGACGGAGGACGGAGGACTTTGAAAGGATGAAGTATGAAGGATGAAGGATGAGTCAAGCGAACTGATTGGCCGGCCGTGAAGTCGCGGAGGGAGCGCCGATCATAGCGCCGGTTCCCTGGCTGGTAAGGTTCGGGCTGTCTACGCCGGCCGCCCCACGCCAGGATTCGGCGGCAAAAAAATCCTTAAATTCGTTGAAGGAATCCTTCCGCCCTTGTCGAAACATTTTTTACACCGGT
>DASRZA010000024.1:0-10207 GCA_035686845.1 Armatimonadota bacterium
AAGGATGAAGGATGAAGGATGAATCAAGAGCGCCTCGTACGCCGCGCCCCCTTTTGGAGCTTTGGTAATGGCAGCGGAATCTAAAGTGACCATCCTGACCATTGTGGTTCTGCTCGGGTCACTGATCGCGTTATATGCGGCGGCGGGAGGAATGGCGATCACGAACGCGACACCCCAGCCGATTGACTTCTTCCACCGGGTGCATGCGGGGGAGAAGCATATCGCCTGCGCCTTTTGCCACCGCACCTATCGCACGGAAGCGTATGCGGGAATGCCGAGCACGGAGCTTTGCATGAGATGTCACCGGGTGGTCATCCCCCATCATCCGGAGATCCAGCTTCTACATCAGTACTGGGACAGCCACAAGGCGATTCCCTGGGAGCGCGTCAATCGTTTGCCCGGTTTCGTCTTCTTTGATCACCAGGCGCATGTTAAGCATGGTGTCGCCTGCGCAGTGTGTCATGGCCCGGTGGCGCAGATGGATCGCCTGATTCAAACGGCGCCGCTGACCATGGGATGGTGTGTTCAATGTCATCGCAGTAAGCGCGCCAGTATCGAGTGTGCGACATGTCATCGATAAACCGACCGGTTCAGCCGCTGGAAACTGATCCCGTGGATCTGCCGCTCTCCACGCGCTACTTTGAGCACGTCGGCCTACTCAAAGCCGTCCTGGCGCTCGGGCTTGTGGCTCTGATCGTTGTGGGCTGGATTCTGTACCATGGCAAAGAGTTTCCGTACTGGGAGATGCGGTATCAACTGACCGATTCCACCGGCTATCAACCGCCGCCCACGGCGCATTTTGCGCTCGACAGCGTGCCCCGGGTCATTCCGGGGCAGTTGGGCCCGATCCCGGAGACGCCGCTACCGGCCGGGAATGATGCTTCGCCGCCACCCGCGGTGACTCGGCTTGTGAACCCGCTTGCATCGGACCCGGGCTCCGTGCGGCGCGGCGCCCGTGTGTTCGTTGAGAACTGCATGATGTGCCACGGATCGGATGGCAGCGGCGATGGCCCGGTGGGCGACAGTTATATACCAACGCCCGCCGATCTCACAAAGCACGTCCCAAAGCACCCGGACGCGGTTCTCTTCTGGATTATCACCAATGGGATCAAGTCAACGCCTACACCCGAGGCGTCCCGCTACCTGCCCTACCAGTTTATGTCGTTCCGACGGTCTCTCACGGAACGGGAGCGGTGGGAGATCGTTTCGTGGCTAAAGGCGCGATGGGGCGGCCGAAAAGTCGCCGGTGTGGATCCGGCAAAGGCCGAGACGGACGCCATTCGAGAGGATCAGATTGAGGCCACAGGAGGAATGCGGGTTGTTCCGGAGCCGGGCGTTCATTCCATTTACCACGGCAGTGTCGATCCGCCGGGCGCCCCGGCGGCGCCTACGGGAGATGACGGGCTTTAGGCGCCACTGTCGCCATTCGTGATTGTAAAGAAAGAGGGAGGGGAAGTTAATGCGTTTACTGGATGATCGACCGGGCAGCGCCGCGCGCAACTGGATGATCTCCGGCGCGTTCTGGATGGTGGTCGGGGTCACCGTGGGTCTGCTTGCCGCCACGGAAATGGCGACGCCCGAATTCCTGAACGGCATCCCGTACCTGGTTTTTGGACGAATCCGGCCGGTGCATACCAATTCGGTCTGGTACGGGTTTCTCTCCATGGTATTGATTGGCGCGGGGCTGCATTACACGCCGCAGCTTTGCGCCACCCATCTCTGGTCGGAGAAGCTGGCGAATCTCGCGATGTGGATCTGGAACGCATCCCAGGTGGCGGGGATCATCTGCATGCTCATCGGCTACACTTCGGCGCACGAATACAGTGAGTATCCGATGCCGGTAGATATTATGACGATGATCGCGCTGGTGATTCTCTCCTACGTGACGTTCCGGACGATCAGCCATCGACGGGAGCCGCTGGTCTACGTGGCGATCTGGTATTACCAGGCGGCGCTCTTATGGACCCTGGTTGAATGGGCCTTCCTGGGCGGAACGGGCTGGCGCAAAGGGATCTACGACGCCCTCTGGACCTGGTTTTTCGGCCACAACATCTTCGGTCTCTGGATCACTCCGCTTTCTCTCGCGGCCTGCTATTATGTCGTTCCCCGCGAGGTCCGGAAGCCGCTTTTCAGCCATACTCTCTCGCTCGTGGGGTTCTGGTTTCTGGTGACCAATTACGCGCCAACCGGAACTCATCACCTGCTTCAAGCGCCCGTGCCCGCCTGGCAAAAGATTGTCGCCACCGTCAACAGCATGCTGCTTTTGATCCCCGTTTACGTGTTCCTGACGAATATCTGGGTCACCATGCGAGGCGAGCTCGGGCGCATCGAAAACTCCATCGCGCTCCGGTACGTCTTCACGGGAACGGTGTTTTACTTCATCGTATCAACACAGGGAAGTATCCAGTCACTCATCTCCGTGCAGCGCCTGACCCACTTCACGCAGTGGGTGACCGGCCACGCGCACACCGGGCTCCTTGGATTTGCGGGGTTTATTGCCGTGGGCGTGCTGTACGACGTACTGCCCCAGGTGGTTGACCGGCCTCTCTACAGCGCGAAACTCGCGAATTTCCAGTGGTGGCTTATGCTCATCGGACAGAGCGGATTTATGATTGTGCTGACTATCGCCGGTCTCATTCAGGGCAGCGCCTGGTTGAACGGTGAAGCGGTTTACCGGGTGATTCCCGAGCTCCACGTCTATATGGTGACGAGGGCCGCCGTGGGCACATTCGTCGTTGTGGGCGCCTATATCATGCTGTATAACGTCTGGATGACGGTGCGCGGCAAGGGCGCCCGCCGAGAGGCGTTGGAGCCGGAGGTCAGCCTTTTCGACCAGGAGTCGCTCTCCTCGGATGGCGCCGGATTGGGCACACGGCCATCGAAGAACGGGCAGCCCGCCCGGTAAGGAGTCTAAGCGCCATGCAGATGACAGAAAAAGTCTTTTCGATTGGATCGCTGTTGATCCTGATTTCGGCGGCCATGGGGGTCGCGGTGATGCCCGGTATTCTGCTGAGCGTCAAGCCTTCCAATATCGCGCGTCCGTACACTCCGCTCGAACTGGAAGGACGGGGGATTTATATTTCCAACGGCTGCACCTACTGCCATTCGCAGTACATCCGGCCGCAGGATTTCGTGCATGGCGCCGTCCGGGTCTCAGAGGCGGGCGATTACTACTATGATAAGCCTCACCTACTCGGATCTGAGCGCACCGGGCCGGACCTTGCGCAGGAAGGCGGTATCCGAACCGACGACTGGATTATCGCCCACTTCATTGATCCTCGTTTCACGCGGCCGGCCTCTATCATGCCCGATTTCAGGTTTCTCACACCGCATCAGATGAACGCGCTCACCGCTTATATCCAATCGCTCGGTGGAAAGATGGCGGATGCCCGCGTCAAGCGGCTGAACGTATGGCACAAGGCTCTCGTTCAGGCTTACAAGCAGGGGCCGGACCGGAATGACTCGTACCTGCAGACACTCGTGCCGGAAGGATGGCGGGTGCTTCCCAACCCGTACCCGGCTACTCCTGACGCGCTGGCGCGGGGGAAGTATGTTTACGAGCAGGAGTGCGTTGGCTGCCACGGCAACTTTGGCGATGGCCATGGACCGGCTTCCCCTTATCTCTATCCGAAGCCGGCTAATTTCACGACCCTGCGGAGGATCGGCGCGTCCGGCGGCCTGCTCTATTATCAGATCATGAACGGAATTACGGGCACGGCCATGATGTCGTTTAAGCGAGAATTGGAAAGCGCCAAGATCTGGGACGTCTCCAATTATATTGCGGTGAACTTTATCGGCAAAAGCGATGCGGAAACGGCGCCCTATGGCGTAGACGAGGTTCAGGAGCCGGTGAACCCGAACGCGCCGCCACCACCGCCGGTATCGAGCGTGAAGGTTCCACCACCCACTTCGCCGGCGCTGCAACCGGCCGTGAACAAGGCCTGGAATAAGAACCTGGGACCGCCTCCCGGTCGTCCGGAGCCGGCCGTCGTCAATCCGGGATATGTGAAACGGACGGAGGACGGAGGACGGTGAGTGTGTGAGTGTGTGGGTGAGTGTGTGGGTGAGTGTGTGAGCGGGTGAGTATGTGAGCGGGTGAGTGTGTGAACGGGTGAGTGTGTGAACGAGTGAGTGTATGAGTGTGTGAGCACCGGAACGTGGCGGCTCACACCTAACACCTAACACCCAACACCTAACACCTAAGACCCAACACCTAACACCTAACACCTAACACCTAATTCGCAGGAGCAACAACCATGACGAGTATTAATGTGCTTGCGGCGTGCTTCCCAACTGTCGGCGCGATATTGGTGCTGATCTGGCTGGCGTATCGGATCGGACTATTTGAAGATCCGCGCCAGGCCGCGTGCCTTCCGCTGCTGGCTGAGAACCGGGCCAGGGCGCTTCGCGGCGACCGGCCCGAATCGAGTCCGAGTTCGAAATCCGCCCCTCCTCCCGCGGCGAGCACCCGGCGCATCCGGCCGCGATGGGCTCTGACGGCCCTGCTTCTTGTTGCGATCATCGGCGTTGGAGAGGCGGTTGGAAGCGCTATCTGGGCGGAGGTGGCGTCTCGGCCGGCGCCGCAGTGGGTAAACGACGCTCAGAACGCCGGCCTCTGAAAGAGATGAGCGAGATGACGCATGGCGGTCGATAAACGCCGGTTCAGAGCAGGAGGTGAGTAGATGATTCACATCGGTGGCTCGTTCGCGCCCACGATGAACTTTTATCCATGGACGGTGGACTACCAGACCATTATCGAAATCTGGATCGGCGGATTCCTGGTGATAGCGGGACTCTATCTCTGGCTCAGAACCGGGCGGGATTACAAAGATGAAACGCCGGATGGCGCGGAGCCGCCGGTTCACAACTACGCCGGCATCGTGAGTGAGGGCCGCAATCGAACACCCGCGTTCCTGATCTTCTGGTACGTATTCCTGGGTGTCTGGGCGCTGGGTTATATCTTCCACGCGATGGTTCACGGGTTGAAGTATTGAGGAGGCCGAGGTTTCGGATGAATAGAGAATATGAGGTCGCCAAGCGGGAGCGGGAACTGGAGCACGAGATCGCCGTGACCGGGAAGCAGGGATGGAGCGAGCGGTGGGGAGACGCCCGGACCTGGATCTACGTCACGCTGCTGATACTCTGGCCGATTTCCTGCTCGCTGATGTGCTGGCTGCTCGTTGGCGGACACATGATGACAGGCTGGAATCTGGGGCATCCGGCTACGGCGCCGGGCTAAATCTTATGCCGGGGAGCGGCGCACTGGCGGGCCAGCATCAGGACACCGGATACGAATGAGGCCATGGCCCAACCGTGAGGCGCGGCCCAATATGTCTGGCCGGTGGGGCCCTGCATCAGCTCCGGAAGAAGCCCGGTGGGTGTCGCACGGCGGAGGACGGTTCTCAGATAGACTTCGGCGGCGTCGACAAAGCCCTGCGCCTGAGCCTGCCGCTTCAGCTCACACAGCCGGCCCGCCACCTTCAGGCAGCAGCGAGCCATCCAGAGCGTATTGACGCAAGCCGGAACGCCACCCACGTACGCGTCGCCTTCAAACCGCCGGATAGCCCGGCCTCCCTCCCAGTCCACTTCCAGCCGCTCGCGGATGGTCTGCAGCGTCGCCAACGCAATCGCCAGGTCTGAATTATCGTTGAGGTCGAGCAGGCCGAACGGCTCAATGGCGCCCAGCGCCGAAGAATCCACCGTTCGGTCGAGCCGGCCGGACGCATCCAGACCGCGGATTAAGAATCCCTCCGGCGCGAACTGGCAGAGAACGCCCTTTTTCACCCGGGTGGCCGCTATCGCGAACGATGGCTCTCCGAGCAGTCGTCCGGCGGCCTTCAGACCCGCGTAAATGGCCGCGTTGGAGTACGTAAACGAACCGATAAACGACTCCCACGTATCAAAGGCGTTCAGGTGTGTACCCTCCGGACTCATACGGGAGACGAGGTATTCCGCCGCGCGACGGATCATGCCGGCATGTAGAACGGATGCGGGGTTCGGACCGCGGCCGATCCCGGGATGAAGCTGGCCTGGAGACGACGGAGATTGGGCAAGGCCGGATGTTCGCCGGGGCTTTTGTCTTTCCCGGTTTGGGGAGTCGCTCTCTTGAGAGATCTTTTCAGCCCATTTTCCGCAGGCCCACAACACGGCGCCGACCTGGTCGATCTGCAGCGTGTCCGGCGGGAGGCACCAGTTCGGCCCTGGCTCGCCATTGAGACAATATCGCTGGCGCCAGAAGCCGGCGGGGTCCTGATGACGGGCGCACCAGTTGAAGAATCGTTCGGCCGGCTCGGGATAGCCGGCGTCCAGCAGTCCGCTCACGTATTCGGCTCCGTCCCGAGGCCAGAGATAGCCATATCCACCGCACGAGATAAACTCCGGATCAAACTCCGGCGCCGCCACACTGGCGCCCTCTTTGCCGCAGAGCAGCGGCAGGCAGAGAAGCGAGCGGCGGTATCCGGTGAGCAGTTCGGGGGCAATCGGGGCCACAAGATCGCTGCCGCCCACCAGCGCCGCTTCGAGAGCTCCTAGGCCGGGAGCGAGCCATTCGGCGTCTGCCTCCTGCCGGATCGCCGAATGGCGTGTAAAAGGCTCGGACGCCGCGACGCGCCATGCCGCCACAGCCTCAGATTCGCCCCGCCCGAGCGCGAAGATGACCGTGCGATTCAACGTCTCGCCAGGTTCGATGGTAACCGAAAAGCCGAACGCCCAGTTCACGTCGCCAATCTCCAGGTCGGAGCAGCCAAGGGCGCCATCATCGAGATCATAGAGCGCATTGTTGTGCCACTCGCGCCCCGCCTTGCCGCACTGCCAACTCTCCAGCGCGTCACCTCCGATCACTGCTGTAACGTCACAATGCGATTGAATGAGTGTCCGGTGATCTCTATCGAACCGGAGACCGTTCCCGGTGCGGACGCCGCCGAGGTTCCAATCGCCGAACTGAAAAAACGACACCGGCCGGGCTTCGGGAGCGTCGTTACGGATGGAAATATGGCGGATCAAAGCCGCGCCGGAAGGAGGGACGAGGTCCACAAGCTGCAGGTCCAGCGCGAGCGACTCCGAGTTGAGAGTCGTCAGGCAGATATTAGAGTCGCCGAGGTACTTCTGCTCGCGGGTCCACGACTCTTCCCAGGTCCAGGAGAGTCGGCCGGCGCCCGGTTCGCCGGCGTAGACGCAGGGCAGGCATTCATGAATATTCTGCGCCCGATCCTTGCACGGATAAAACCACGCCATGATCTCACCGCTGTGGCCCAGCGTAATCAGCGTCTCATCATTCCCGACAACCGCGGTGGGGAGGTAGACCGGCATTCATTCTTCTCCTGGATCGTCTGAATCTTCCCTGCTCCCCCGGCGGAAATACGCGCTCGAAGCCCGGCGCTCGAAGCCCGGCGCTCGAAGCCCGGGGCCGGCGCACTGCGGTTCGAGGGAGAGCAAGGTCAATCTGAATCATGATGCCTCGAAGGCGTCAGTGTCAACCTTGCTGACCGGAGATTCTCTGTTGGAGGGTTATTGTCCGGTCTCGTGTGGTTTGACAGTCCATAAACGCTCACTCATCAGGGAGGACGAAGGACGGGCCTGGGGACTACTTGCGGCGTGTCCTGATTTCGAAGGGCCTCCAGGCGCGCGTGTTTCGCGGTGATGCGCCTCGGTCCGATTATGATAGCCATTCTAAGTCGTGATAGAATAGGGAGAGGATGGAAGCGGAGGTAACCCAGATGGCTCTCGTATATGAAGGAACGCCCGAACAACTCGCCGAGCAGTTCAGCAAACTGCCCGGCAGCCGGAAATACAGGGTGACAGTCATTTCGGAGGAACCGGAGACGACTGAAAAGCAGCCGAAGATGATCACCTTCGGCATGTTTCCGCAACTCCAGGCGCTCATAGAAGAAGACTTCAAGAGCGCCGAATGGAGGGGCGAGGGCGTCGAGCTTTAGTGGCTGCCAAACACGTTCTCGATACCCATGCCTTTCTATGGTGCCTGGCCGGGAGCGCTCAACTCGGAAACGACGCCAAAGCAGTTCTGCAAGATCCGGCCAGTGAGCATCTCATTCCTGCAACGGCTCTCGCGGAAGCCTGTTGGATTGTGGATCGACGACGGTTAGCACTTACGGTCTCTGAGGTGTTGACAGCTTTAGACAACGATCCGCGTATCACTGTCATATCGCTCGACCGAATCGTTATCGAACGAAGCAACGGACTGACAGCCATCAGTGAGATGCATGACCGGCAGATCGTTGCGACGGCTCTTGCTTTGCAGGATCGGGGCGAGGCCGTTGATCTTCTCACGAAAGACGCCAACATCATCGATTCCCACCTCATCACAATTGTATGGTAGGTTGATCCACCGGGGAAGGGCTATTTTTGCTTCAGATCTCCCTGCTCCTCCTGATCAAGTCAAGGCAGCACACCAGGCTTTCGGATGTGATTGGCCCGAACGGCAAAACTGCTTGCCGGCGATATGCCCGCTTCGAGGGACGGGAATCGGGTGACTCCGGGCTATTTTCCCAGGCCTGCGGCCGGGCGACCCCGGTCGAGATAGATATTCCCATGGAGCGGTTTCGCCGCCGACGAAGAACGAGACCCCTCTTCGCTTCACTTCACTCCCAGCTCGTGCAGCACCTTCCACTCTGCGTCCGGGTCATAACCTTCGCCCCAGTATCGTACCACGCCCTTCGAATCGATGATGACGTTGGTGGGAATGGCGTCAGCTTTGTAGGCTGTCGACGCGTTGCCGTGAATGTCCAGCAGCACCGGCATATTCAGATGATAATGACCGGCGAAGCCTTTGGCCAGCTTTTTATACGCCGCCGGCTTCGTCGTGTTCTCGGCGGTATCGATCAACACAACCTGCGCACCCTGCGGTTTCAATTTCATCCAGATGTCGTTCTGTAAATGCGGAGCCTCCGCATTACAGGACGGTCACCACGAAGCCGAAAAGTCCATCAGGATCGTGCGGCCCTTGAGGTTGTTCAGGTCAACGGTCTTGCCGCTTAGATCCTTCAGCGAAAAATCAGGCGCCGGTTTCCCCACCATCTGCGCGGCGGTCTTCACCGCAGCGTCGTCCGCTGCGGGTTGAGAGTTCGGGTGAAACTTATCCACCAGCTTGGCGTTGTCAGGCGGGTGGAACGTGAAGAGAGACACCGGAAGCGGTGTGTTTTCCGAGACCGGCACGATGGTCTCAGTCGTGTCTATTCGAATGTCTGCTTTTTGGCTCTCCGCGGTCGTCGCCCGCACGAGCCGACCCCTGTTGTCATCTACGTCTAAAAGAACTTTGGTCCCCTTTGGCTCGCTGTCGGTGGACGGTGAGTACTCAAGCATCACAACTCGCGTACCGTTCACTTCCTCCCGGCCAACCAGACGGGTCGGTCCGAGGAGTTCTTCTGTCGCCTGGCCGGTCGGAGAATCGGTGAACAACGAGCGGAGTAAGGTGCTGGCAGGCGCCGAAGCGGTATCTATCGTTCCACCGCTCGGCCCTGCCCGCTGTGCCAGTGGTTTGGCCGGCCCGCTGGTGTACTGGTTCAGCGATCCCATGTAGCTGGTTGTGGCGCGTCCGTTAGTGAACACTGCTCCAACCAGGATACCGGGCGCCATGTCACCGGATGCGGAGGGCAAATACATGCTAGAGGCGTACAGGTCCGGCTTCTGCATCGCCAGGGTCTCTCGCAGGCCCGTTGTTGACTTATTGCCGTGCATCGTCAAAGTCATGGAACCAACAATGATGACCTTGACAGAACTGAGCGATGAATAGTGCGCCGCCATTTTCTGAATAACGGCGTCGGCGGCCGCTTGCTGAGCCTGCGACGGTTGGGAGCCTGCGGCCGTTCCCGCTCGCGGCATCAGCACCAACCCAACCATTACCAGCCCAACGCTGGTTTGCTGCGTAGAGAATTTCATGATGACCTCGCATTGAATTGGAAACCCGCTGTTGTTCTTTTCTTTTCTGACAATCGGCCCTGTAACGTGCGATTAAGTTCGTCGCGGAGGTATACGCCGGGTTAGTTACCTCACCCCCAGTTGACGCAGCACTTTCCACTCGGCGTCTGGATCATAACCCTCGCCCCAGTACCGCACCACGCCTTTTGAGTCGATGATGACGTTGGTGGGGATGGCGTTAACTTTGTAGGCGGTCGATGCTTTGCCGTTGATGTCCATCAGAACCGGCATCGTGAGTTGGTGCTGCCCGGCGAACCCTTTCGCCAGTTTGGTG
>DASRZA010000025.1:0-6622 GCA_035686845.1 Armatimonadota bacterium
TGGGAGAGTGGGTGGGAGGGTGAGGGTGTGCGAGGGTGAGGGTGTGGGAGGGTGAGTGGGAGGGTGAGTGGGTGGGAGCAGGTGGCGAATCCCATTCGCCCGAGTCACCGCTTCACGGCCGTGGCCGCCGCCATCGCCCCATTGTTTGTCCGGTGTTCGTTAACCGGGCTCCGCGCACGAAACAGTTCATACGTACCCAGTCGAAGGTTCAAAAAACGCCCTCCCACACCCTCCCACTCACTCTCCCACTCTCCCACTCACTCTCCCACTCACTCTCCCACTCTCCCACTCTCCCTCACCCTCCCACCCACTCTCCCACCCACTTACACTCGCTCACCCACTCTCCCACTCTCCCACTCACTCCTGCTCCGTATACAGAATCCGGCCGCATCCCTGGCAGGTGACGAGGGCGGTAGTTTCGAGCGTTTCGCGGACGCTGGCAGGGTTTACGACTACGCGGCAGGCGTCGCAGGCGCCGTTCACGATGCGGGCGATTGCGACGCCGCTCGAGTGATTCCGCATCTGATCGTAGCGCTGCAGCAGCGGCGCCGGCAGCCGGGAGGCGAGAGCGTCCCGCCGGGCTGAAACTTCCTCGATATCTTTCTCCAATCTCGCCTTTTCGGTGGTGGATCTCTCTCGTACCGCCTCTCGTTCACGGAGCAGCATCTGTTCCCGGCTCAGCAGCGCTTCGGCCCGGGCGGGGAATCGCTCCAGCTTTTCCATAATCGTAAGCGCCTGGTCTTCCAGTTCGGCGCGCTGACTTTTGAGCGCAGCCAACTCCTTTTCGGTGCTCTCCAGCTCATGCTCATTATGGATGTCGCCGTGCTGCACTCGTCCTTCGCTGCGCTTAATGCGCTTTTCGACGTCGGCGAGCGTCGTCTCGATCTCTCGCAGCGCCTTCTCGGTATTGTTCTTTTCAGCGGCCGCGGCCATCGCGTCGGATCGCAGCGCGGCAATGGCTTTCTTCTGCGTGTCACCCCAATCCAGCGATTGAATCTGGCGCCGCGATAGTTGAAGGTGTGTGTCTGCAAGCTGCAGTTGGTAAAGCGTGCTCAGGTCCGGATGCATCGTTGTTCTCTTAGCCGGCGAATCCTCACGTAAGTCTCGGGCGCCGAAAGGTCGTGAATCCACATTAACAGGGCGTCTTCCCCCGTATCCAGATAATAGCCGGGTCGGACGCCGCATACGACAAATCCGAGTTTCTCGTACAGTTTCCGGGCGCCAACATTGCTGCAGCGCACCTCGAGCGTTCCTCGATCGGCGCCCGCGCCCCGCCCGTACTCCAGCGCGTGGATCATCAACTGAAGAGCCACCCCACAACGCCGAAATTCGGGATCAACCCCCAGAGTGGTCACGTGCATCTCTCGATGAGCAATCCAGAGACCGATAAAACCGGCGATGGAGGACGGAGGACCAAGGATGGAGGACGGAGGACCAAGGACGGAGGACGGAGGACCAAGGACGGAGGACCGAGGACCAGGGACGGAGGACCGAGGACCAGGGACGGAGGACGGGGGACCAGCGACGGAGGACCGAGGACCAGGGACGGAGGACGGAGGACCGAGGACGGAGGACGGAGGACCAGGGACGGAGGACCGAGGACCAAGGACGGAGGACCGAGGACCAGGGACGGAGGACCGAGGACCAGGGACGGAGGACCGAGGACCAGGGACGGAGGACGGAGGACCAAGGACGGAGGACGGAGGACCGGCGAGAGGGCGCGAGGTACCGGGCGCGGGGCGCGGGGCCCCGGGGCCGGAGTATGCGGGGTGAAGGACTCCTTCGTCCTCCGTCCTCCATCCTCCGTCCGGCCTCGGGGAGAGGCTCGCGACGAAGAACCTGCAGGCGGGGCTGCGTATTTCATCGAGGAATGTCGACTCGCTCCAGGGTGTGGCGAAGCTCGCCCGGTCGATTTCCATTACGCGAGGCAGGTCCTCTTCGGCCATGGGGGAAATAACCAGGGGCCGGTCGCCCTCTTTCGCGCCAGGTCCGGGCTCCAAGTCACACTGCGGTCGTTCGAGCATTGCGAGATAGTTTCTCACCAATCGAGCGAGAGCCGGGGCTGCCACCAGTGATTGTCGGATGACCAGCGAAGGCTCGGCCGGTCGCGCAGCGCAACTTCCACCGCGCAGTGACTCTTGCCCGCTGCGCGCAGGGCTGCCCGGGTCACCCGGATCGCTGCGCGGGGGCTATTGTTCACAGCGCTTAAATGCGCCAGCCAGTATTGAACGGGGCGGTCGGCGGGGCTAACCTCAGCGATGACTCGAGCGGCGTCCTGGTTTGAAAGATGGCCCTGCCGACCGAGAATACGCTCCTTCAGGTCCGGCCCGTAGGGACCGCGGACGAGCCGGCCTAGATCGTGATTGGACTCTAACACCACCAGTGACGCACTGGCGCAGGCCGCCATAAGATGATCCGCCGGCTGTCCCAGATCCACCGCATAACAGATCTGCACCTTGTTGGCGGTAATGGAGAGCGCGACGGGTTCGCGGGCATCGTGCGAGACAGGATAACCCACCACCGAGAATTCGTCGATGGTCGTGGGGCGCAGCGGCTGAAGCACGTATGAAGCGAAATCGGCGCCGGCGATGACCGCGTCCAACGTTCCCTGTGATCCTGCGATCGGAATGTGGTATTTGCGCGCCATCGCCAGCGCGCCGCGGGCATGATCCGTATGCTCATGCGTGAGCACCACAGCCCGCAGCCGTCGCGGGTCCGAACCCGCCGCGGCGAGCGCGCTCTCAAGAAACGACCGCGTCATACCGCAGTCGATCAACAGATCGCCATGACGCCCGCGCGCCAGCATAGCGTTCCCGCTGCTGCCACTCGCCAGCGAATGGACCTCAAGCGTCATTCACGATCCTTCGTCGAGCTTCGACAACCCGTCCTCCATCCTCCGTCCCCCATCCGCACCCCGCGCCCGCGCTCTTAACTCATCCTTCATCCTTTCAGAGTCCTTCGTCCTCCGTCCTCGGTCCTTCGTCTTCCAATGAAGTATCGAGGCTCCCGGCGAGAGCGTCTACCACGCGGGCATCGAACTGCGTATCGGCCTCCGCCCGGAGCTCACCCAGGGCCTCGCGTGGCGCACGCGCCGGGCGCCAGGGAACATCCACCAGCATGGTCTCGTACGCCTCTGCGACGGCCAGGATTCGGGATCCGAGCGGAATCTCCTCTCCCTTCAAGCGATCGGGATAGCCCTGCCCATCGAATCGCTCATGATGATGGTGAGCGATGTTGATGGCCGCCCGGACGCTTTCGGAATCCTCGCTGTCTTCTTCAGGAATCATTCGGGCGCGAATTTCCGCGTACTCTACGGCCGTGAGCGGACCCGACTTGGTCAGGATCCGGTCGGAGACGCCGGCCTTGCCAACGTCACGCAGTATCGCGGCTCGTCGAATAATCTGCCGATCCTCGTCCGGAAGCTGAAGGCGCCGGGCGATAGCGTCGGCGCGGTCGGCGACTTTGCGGGTGAGGTTTTGAGCCTGTCCCCTCACCTCTTGCGGGTGAGTCAGCAGCGCCTCGATAATCGCATTCGTCTGCTTCTCGAGCTGATCACTGATCTCGGTCGTTTGCTTTTCCAATTGGTCACTCAGGCGGTGTCCCGCTTTTTCAGCCGCGCCCACCGGCGGCTGCTGTTCGTCTTCACTCCTCACTCATTCTCTCCTAGCGGCTTTATGCCTGATTCTGTCGGTATATTAGTTGCTTGACGATCTTTGGGATTCCGGTCTTGCGCTCGGCGGCGCATGGCGCTCACCCTATTTTAGACTCGCGGCCCGGCGAGAGTGGTTCACGCTTATTTATCCGTTCTGCGCGGCGTTGTGAACCAGCCGTTTCGCCGGACCGGTCTGACTGGCCTCCGCAATCTGCCACCGGACCGTCTTCTCACTCAGTTTCATTGCGGTCTTATACGTCGCTGCCGCCTCGGACTTTCGACCAGTGGCGCCGTATATTTCCGAGAGGTGATAATAGACCGTCGCCGCTACTGACGGATCGGTGGACGGGGTGAGATCCTCGGCGCCGTTCTCGCCGTAGATGCGCGCCATTTCCAGATCGCCGGAGTTCCGCGCCACCAACCCCTCCTTATAATAGACCCAGCCCAGCGCGTCGTTCATGGATGCCATATCCTCGGGCGACCCGCCCCGCTTCATTTCGGAAGCAATTCCATCTTCGGCGAGCAGCCGCGCCTGGTTCAGATCTGACGCGCTATCCGAATGATCCGCGAGCAGAACGCTCAGATCCCTCTCCGCCATCTCGTGGACCAGCAGGCTCTGATCATCCGCAATATTACCGGCGGAGTCTTTCAATGCCTTCTGCAGCCAGAATTCGGCGACTGAGGGCCTTCTTGCGCCCGCCAGCGCTTCGCCGTACCGGAGCTCATCGACCGGGAAGTGCCGTCGCTGCAGCGAAAGCCCGGCATACTGGATGGCCAGGTCCCACGCCTGATGTCGGCCGCACTCGTCCACAGCCAGATCCAGCACCGTCTGGGCATTACTCCCGTTCTCGGAGGAGGCGATGGCATGACTGAACCACGCGGCGGCCGTGCCCGGTTCGTGCTTCTTGAGCGCGGCGGATCCGCGCCGCAGGTCGCGAAACGCCGGCTGCCAGAGGGCCTGCACGCGCGACCAGGGAGCGCTGTCCGGAAGCTGCAGCACAAGTACGGCGATCCCGCCGCCAAGCAGTACACCAAATATCGCCAGCGCGCACTTCGCGACTCGGCGAGATGGCTTCCGGCGCGGCTCGCTCATGGCTGCTCTTTCGTGTTCGCTTTTATAAAGTTGACGATCAGGCTGGACGGAATGGCGCCTTCTCGGACGATTTCAGGAGGTTCGACGCGCAGGTCCACAACGGTCGAGGGCTGCCCGAAACGGGAGGGGCCGGCATCCACGCCGGCATCGATCCCCGGCGCCGCCGCAATCGCCGCCGGAAGCGTGTTGGCCGGCCTTTCCCCGCTGCGATTGGCGCTGGTCACCGCGAGCGGTCCGCTGAACGCTTTGAGGATCGCGAGCGCCACCGGGTGATCCGGTACTCGCAGCGCGATGGATCGACCTCGCCCCAGCAGCAAGGATGGCAAACCGGGCGCCGCGTTCGTTACAACCGTCAGCGGTCCGGGAGCGAACCGGCTCAGCAGGTCCCAGATGAGTCCGGGCGAACCGGGCGCCACCAGAGGCTTCAACTCTTCGCCGGAGTTCGCCTGCGCCGCAAATCCCTTTGACACATCGCGGCCCTTGCATTCGCACAGCGCCCCCAGCGCCGCTTCATCCAAGGCGTTGACCGCCAGCCCATAGACCGTTTCCGTTGGAATCGCCACCACGCCGCCCCGGCGCAGCACGGCGACGCAGGCCGAAAGATCCTGGTCGCTCATCCGGCCGGCGCGCGCGTTCCAGATCGGTATCGATACGGGCGCGGATTGTTGCTTCGTGGGTAGGTTCATCATGATTAGCAATCAGAAAAACGACGATTCAGCTTTCCACGTATTGTATCGCGGCGACCCGGTTCAGTCAAACGTTCTTGCGATTAAAGCGCCCGGTTGGCCCTCCAGCAGGAGCACGCACGGGGCGTGAAGAATATCTCGAATATGCTAAGAATCCCCCGCGCCACTTTCTGTTCTAACGCTGACCCGGATTCAGGAGGACTAAATGCATTCCACGTTCCCATCGCGTCTCCTCTGGCGACTTCCGTGCGCCTTACTCTGGACCGCCCTCGCGCTGTCGCCCCTCATCATGCCGGGGATTAGCCGCGGGCAGAATGCTCAGCCGGCCTACGACGACCACCAGAACATGATGGATCAACTCGGGATCAAGGCCATTCGACCCGGACCCAATCCGAACGACCAGTCCACCTTTGATGAAGCCAAAGCAAATCCTTACAAAGACAGCATGCCGGACGTGCTCCGAATGAAGGATGGAACGAAGGTGGTCCGGCCCAGCCAGTGGCCGAAGCGCCGGGCGGAGATTGCGGAGGATTTCAAGCGCGAAGTCTATGGACGCATTCCTAAGAACACGCCGAAAGTGACGTGGGAAGTGACCGCCACCACCCCGGGAGATTCGGGCGGCATCCCGATTGTGACCAAAACCCTCGTCGGTCACGTCGACAACAGCGCTTATCCCCAGCTCTCGGTCAACATCCAGGCCAGCTATACCGTCCCGGCTCAAACGAAGAAGCCAGTTCCGATCATGATCGAATTCTCCTTCGGCGGATTTGGATTCGGATTTCGGCGGCCCGGCTTTGTTCCGGCATGGCACACGCTCGCGATCTCCAGAGGCTGGGGTTACGGGAGCATCGTTCCAACCTCAATCCAGCCCGACAACAATCAGTTAAGAACCGGCATCATAGGTCTCACCAACAAGGGTCAGCCGCGAAAACCGGACGATTGGGGAGCGCTGCGGGCATGGCAGTGGGGAGTCAGCCGACTCATCGATTACTTTGAACAAAACCCGGATTCGAAGGTCGATCCGAAGAAGGTGGGCATTGAGGGTCTTTCCCGATATGGGAAGGCTGCCATCGTCACCGAGGCGTTTGAACCCCGGATAGCCGTCGGGCTCATCGGGTCCTCAGGGGAAGGTGGTGTCAAGCTGCACCGGCACATTTTCGGCGAGGCCGTTGAGAACCTGGCCGGCGGCGA
>DASRZA010000026.1:0-6079 GCA_035686845.1 Armatimonadota bacterium
TCTGGAACCTCACGGGACACGTGACGGTGACCGTGACCAACGCAGGGGCTCCAGCGCTAAACACCGTCTGCAGCGGGATCTTCTTTGATGCGCCTGTCGCCCCGGCTGCGCCCGCAGCGCCAACGGGACTCACGGCGGTGGTAGGGGACGCACAGGTTGGTCTGTCGTGGGGGTCATCGAACTTCGTCACAAGTTACAACGTGAAGCGAGCGACAACCAGCGGCGGACCCTATACCACAGTCGCCAGTCCCACGACCACCAGCTATACCGATATGGGACTCACCAACGGCACGACCTACTACTACGTGGTCTCGGCTGTCAATAGTGGGGGGGAGAGCGCCAACTCTTCTCAGGTTAGCGCCACGCCATTTAAAACGGCGGCAGCGTTCCTGGCTACTGACACAAACACACAGGGCAACTGGAAGGGCGTGTATGGCGCCGATGGCTATAACGTGTTCGAGGACATCGCGAGCCTTCCCGCCTATGCGCTGTTAACTCCTTCTTCCTCTAAACGAGACTATACGTGGAACAGTGCGCCAACCGATGCGCGGGCACTGGCACGCGGAACCGCGACCGGCCGAATCGCCGCCTGCTGGTATAACCCCAGCAGTTACAGCATGGATCTGAACCTGACCGATGGCCTGACACATCGAGTGGCGCTCTACTTCTTAGACTGGGAACCCGAGGGCCGCATAGAAACGATCCAGATAATGGATGCTGTCACTGGAACTGTGCTGGATAGCGAGAACGTGTCCAGTTTTTATGGCGGCAAGTATCTGGTCTGGAACCTATCGGGACACGTGACAGTGACTGTGACCAACGCAGGAGCTCCAGCGCTAAACACCGTCTGCAGCGGGATCTTCTTTGGATAACACCCTCGCTCGCCGGAGGCCTCGCGCGCAGCGCAAGGCGGCGCTGCGCGCGCTGAAGGCCTGGCTGGCATCATAGGCGTCGTTTTGCGCGCCGTATCTGCGGCCCGGGAGTCCTCAGTGAACAGGGCGCCCGGTCGCTGACAATTTCACAAGCCTTCGGCACAACACAAGCGATGATAATGAGCTTCAGCGTGTGTTACGTTGAAGCACCCTTGCCAGGATAGAGGCCGGCCGCGCCTGAATGCACGTCCCGTTGAACCCGACGTGGTGGGGTCAACGGCGCCATCGGGATTATCGCAGGCGGTCAGATCTTCCACCGCTGCGACTCTCAGGGGATGAAGGTACGCCAGCGCATCACTGATAAAAGCTCGCTTCTAAGTCTGGGTCAGTTTAAGCCACCAGTCTCGATGTTTATCGGAATGCGGCGGTGAGAAGCTCGCTCGGAAGGTGACGCGTTTTAGCGCCGCCCCACATACCTCGTCGGAAAGCCCGGACCGGATCTGCCACTCATGGAGCAGTTCGGAGGTGGTTCGGATCTGCGGCGCCCGATGGCTGGATGCCAGTATCCGGCGGACCTTCCGTTCGTCCGTCGCGAGACAATATCCGCGGTTGATCGCCAGTGCGGCTGCCTCGGCTTCTCCATCCTCCATCTGGCGGCTGAGCTCCACAAACAGCGCCATTTCAAGTGAACCATCCAGCGACTGCTCCTCAAGAAGTCCGGCATGAAGCAGAGGCGCGAGATCCACAGCTTCTCGTTCTCCAGGCTTCTCCATTTTCAACCACGGGGCTTCCCCTCTGCACCGGGTCCCGATAACAAAGGCGTAAGGAAGCGCCCCAAGAATCCCCGGCATGGCGCCAGTCGCGTAGAGATTCTGGACGCAGCACGCGTCCAGAACAGATCGCTCGGACATTCTCACGCCGTCGCTCGCTCCAGTTCGGGAGACCAGGCCAGATCGAGGGTTAACTCCCCTGGCTCTCCCTCCCTCGAGACGTCAGGGCGCCGGGTCATCCTTTGAACCGTCTCGCGAGCCCCCTCGCGGTCCGTGTGCAAGAACCGCATCAGCTCGCCCTCCGTAATCATTTCCTGATCGAACGCCTGAACGGCGAGATTGATATAGCGCTGGGGAAGCATGCCATCAGCCGCCGGATCCGGTAGTCCGACGAGGCTCCGCGCCTCACTCACCTTAAACCTTCGCCCCTCAAGGCTCTCCCACGTTCCGGCCGGGATGAGTTTCAGTTCCTCCAGGCGCAGTAGCATTGCCTGAAGGGACACGCTGTAGCTATCGGCCAGTGTTAACAAATCCCCGATTGTCACCGACGCCCCGGCTTTCTTCAGGTCATGGAAGCGGCGGCGCAGCTCCACTCGAGGCATCAGAAATGAGCGAGCAAACGAATCGGCGAACCGTTCCTTTTCAGGCCTACGCTGGCTGTTCCAAGGAACCGTTACCTCGGCTTCGAAGCGGTGGACCAGAAAATGCCCGTACTCATGGGCCAGCGACCAGAGGCGCCGTCCAGGGGGATGCTTCTGCTGAAGCGCAATACACGCTCCGACCACCTCGCCAAACAAAAAGAGGCCGGAAATACGAGTAGGCAGATCAACGCAAAAGATTCTGATCCCCACATCCGCCTCCAGGAGCCCGCGAAGATCAGGCGCCGGTCGGCTTCCCAACCCCAGGCGCATCCGTTCGGCGTCAGCCACCTCTTCCCCTGCGTCAACGGCATCTCGCCCCTCGACCCGGTAAAAGACGGGGTAGTTGCGGGGCAGGGGGGATGCGGTCTGTTCCTCCAGGTAGAGGTAATCCTCGCAAAGCTGCTGTAGGAGCTTCACCGCCTTTTCCAACTCCGGATCCTGGATCGATGACCGCGAAGCGGCAGCGCGGAAATGCGACACGAAATCTCGGACCGGCTCCTGCCGCCTCAAGATCTCATTCACCGTGCGGCCGTAAATCTCAGCAAGTCGAACCAGCTCCTCAGGAGACACAGGCCGCACGCCCTTCTCCACCGCGATATACGTTGGTCGAGATACGCCGAGCGCCTCCGCGGCTTGTTGCTGGGAGAGACCGCGCACCTTTCTCGCTTCCTGAATTCGGGCCCCGAGTATGCGCGGATCTACGTTCGACCTTCCAGTATCGCTGCTCATCATTCTACGGCCCTCCACGCCGCCCATCTTCCTCTTCACCGCGTCACATTACCATAGAACTATTGACAATGTCGACGACGAAATCGAATTATCGGCGAATCATGTAAAATAGGCGCTGAAGATCGTCGCAACCGCGCTATCCTCTGTTTCTCTGTACTCCAGACGCTCCCATGCTCTTCACCTAGAATCCTTTCTCTCATCGTTTTCTCTGCGCTTTCTGCACTCTCCGAGTTGAGTCTCTTCTTTCTTTTACTCTTCCTCCGGGTCGAGTCTTTTCTCTCTTGCTTTTCTCAGTGCCCTCTGCGCCTCGGTGGTGATTTGTTGATTCGCGTTGGGCTGAGAAGGCATATCGCCCCGGAATGGAGAAACCTGATCACCGGACGTTGATTCAAAACGACGAGGAGAGATTCCAAAACCATGAATGACCGCGAAAAATACCTGTTCGATCTGCAGGGCTTTCTGGTGGTGAAGAACTTCCTCACGGATGACGAGGTGGCGCGCCTGAATGAGGCGTTCGACGCGAACCAGGATAAAATGGGCGAGGATCGCAATTCGAACATCGGTAGCTCTACGACGCTTGCGGGCTTCAAGAGAGGCATGTTCAGCGGAATGTTGACGTGGGAGCATCCCTGGTGCGAACCGTTTCGCGATCTCTTAGCCCATCCCAAATCCGTGCCCTATCTGAACACCATTCATGGACGGGGATGGCGCATGGACCATTCTCCCTTCATGCTTCAGGCGGAAGCCGGCGCCGAGGGACTTATCCTGCACGATGGCGGCTATCAATTTGGCGGACCGACGTACTACACCTACAAGAATGGGCGCATCCGATGCGGAATGGTCGTGCTGCAGTTCCAGCTCGCTGATATCAACGAGGGTGACGGCGGCTTCTGCTGCATCCCGGGCAGCCACAAGGCCAACTTCCCCACGCCGACAGCGATCGCCGAGTGGACGATGGATCAGGACGTGGTTTACAACGTCCCGTGCAAGGCCGGCGACCTTCTCGTCTTCAACGAGTCCACCACCCACGGCACGCTTCCGTGGCGCGCTAAACACCGCCGGCGTTCCCTGCTCTACCGCTATTCGCCCAAGTATCTCCATTACGCCGGCGGCTACCACCAGACCACCATGCCGGAATGGGTGGACGAGCTTACGCCCGCTCAGCGCGCCGTCCTCGAGCCACCTTACGTCTATAACCGCCCTCTCATCGACGAGGATGGATCGATTATTCGCCCGCTGGTGGGGTAGGGACGGAGGACGAAGGACGGAGGATAACCGATGATTGATCTGAATGAACTTCCGATGCGGATTGCTATCGGGCAATTCAATGAGCTTAACGATGAGCAATTGGCCTTCGCCCGCCAGTGCGGGGCGGACGATATTTCGCTCAACACGCCGAAACTGCCGGGCGATGAAAGATGGGAGTATGAAGACCTGCTCGCCTGGCGGCGGCGGGCCGAAGATCATGGGCTGCGGCTGATGGCGCTCGAAAATGTCCCGCGTACGTTCTACGACAAGATTATGTTGGGTCAGGCGGGCCGGGATCGACAGCTTGAGAATATGATCGCGACGGTCCGCAGCATGGGCCGCGCCGGTATTCCCATTCTCGGCTATCACTGGATGCCGAACGGCGTTTGGCGCACCCGTCGAGATGACAGAATCCGGGGTGGCGCCATCTCCAACTCCTTCGATTATGAGATCGCTCGAAAGAGCCCACTCACCCACGACCGCGTTTACACCGAGGATGAGATGTGGGCCAACTACGATTGGTACCTTGAACGGCTGCTGCCTGTTTGCGAAGAGGCGGAAGTGCGTCTCGCCATCCACCCGGATGACCCCCCCTTGCCTGAGCTTGGCGGGATTGGCCGGCTCTTCTGCGGCTTCGAGGGTTTCCGGCGCGCTATGGAGAAGCATCCCAGCCCGATGCACGGCCTTAATTACTGCCATGGGTGCTGGTCGGAGATGCGCGGCGGCGCCGGCGTGATGGAATCCATCGAATGGTTCGGCACGCGCGGACGGCTTATCTATGGCCATTTCCGGGACGTTCGCGGCAGCGCCGAAAAGTTCACCGAGCAGTTCGTGAATGACGGCAACAACGACATGTTCATGGTGATGAAGAAATTCAAAGAATCCGGCTTCCGCGGATTCCTGATCGATGACCATGTTCCTCGAATGGTGAATGACTCCCCCTGGTGTCATCGCGGCCGGGCCTTCGCCACCGGCTACATGGCCGCTATGATCCAGGCCGTGAATTCAAGCGTGTCTTAAACGACGAGCGGGAGAATGAAGCGGTTGAAACGACGCGAGTTCCTCAAACAGACTGGTTCCGGCGTAGGCGCGCTGGCGCTCGCTCCTCTCTTCGAGAGCGCGCAGTCTGCCGCGGCTCGCGATTCAAAAGATCACGCGTACATCCGCCATCGCGGCAATCGCTGGATATTCGGAACCGAATCGGTGGAGCGAGTGGTCGCGCTGAATAGCGGCCGGCTGCTCTTTGAAAGCCTCAAAGACCGCGCCACCGGGCAGGAATTCGCGCCGCCAGGACCCTCGGAGGAGTTTTTCGTAAGCGCGGCCGACGGTCGCCGGATCAGCAGCGCCGAAGGCCCCTGGACGCTCGTCTCCACCCGAAAGACGAGGCTGAAACAGGGCGAGCGACAGCTCGATCTAACGGTGCGGCAGGGCGCGCTCCAGGTGACAAAGAGCTATGTGATTTACCCCGGATCGAGCGTCATCCGCGAGAGTGTGATGTTTACCAACACGGGCGCCGAGTCCCTCACGGTGGTCGAGCCGGGCGTTTTCAGTCTGCAGCTCCAACCCGGGGGTCCGCACGACTTCCACTGGATGACGGGCGGTGAAAACCATCCGGATATGTGGCTGCTCCAAACCGAACAACTGGCGCCCGGAAAGCCCCGCCAATTCGACTCCTACGATCCATTTCCTACGAAGCGCGCGTTGTTTCCCGGAGATGGAATCCGGGCCAGGATCTTGCAAAACGACCACCCAATCTGGCCCGCGAATGGTTGGCAGTACGTGCCCAACGCGACCGTCACCGTTCCCTTTGATCTGAATA
>DASRZA010000027.1:0-7003 GCA_035686845.1 Armatimonadota bacterium
TCGCAATCCGCGCAGGCCGAATCACTTCACCATGGGCTGGTACTGCATGGTCTGCTCACCCCACAAACCGCGATGAAGACTCTCATACCCTCCATATTGGTGATTATCCTGATCTTCCCCGCGTGGTCCAGCGCGGCTGGAGCGGCGCCTCACAGGGCCCGTCGCTCCGGACGCCAGGACCTGATTCGCCCGCCGGTATTTCTCTACAAGTGGCCGGAGACCTATCGCCCGGAGTTCCCGTCCCCTGACGGCAAATATGTCTTTCGCCTGACCGTGGAGGAGGCCGAGGCCCGTCGTGTCGACATATTGCCGCGGGCCTCTCACCACCCGCCTATTCTGGCGTCGGTTGAGGACGGGAACGCCGTCTGGGCGCCCCACCGACCGCACACCCTTGTGGTTGCAGGGAACGGCATCTATGGGCCGGCTCTGCTGGCGTACTGCAATGGTGGACGACGGCTGAAGACGCTCGTCTCGATCAAGAGTAACTCCGACAAATTGTTCGCACTTTTCGGAGTTTCCAAAGACGGCCGAAAAGTCTATTATAACATGACACCCGCCTCAGCCTTTGCAAGCAAGGCCAACAACCTGGCTAAGCAGGAGGAGAGGGTCTATGTGGTCCGTCTCCCGCGAGGCGCGTAGGCCATTGCCGGCGTAATTAGCTATAACATTTCCGACGCAGGCGGCCGCCTCGTCTTGAACGCGGCCGGAAAGGTGGAGGGATCTCTACTGGATGGACCTTCCCGCCAAGCGCCCCGTACCTCGCGCCTTCTTCTCGGCCCCCCTACCCCGCGCCTCGCGCCTTCGTTCACATCTGCAGCGGCAGCACCTCAAGGACCTTGTACTTCACCGTGCCGCGAGGAACGGTGACGCTGACGACGTCGCCCGACTTGTGGTTCATGAGCGCCTGCGAAACCGGCGCGTTCTCCGAGAGTTTGCGCTGCGCCATGTTGGCTTCTGAGCCGGATACGATCGAGTACTCAACCTGCTCACCGGTCTCCACGTTCTGGAGCCGCACCCGGCTGTGCAGGCTGACCTTGGAAACCTTCCGAGGAATCGCCACCACGCGGGCAACGGCCAACATCGCCTCTAACTCCTGGATGCGGCCCTCTATTCGCCCCTGCTCCTCTTTGGCGATGTGATACTCGGAATTTTCCCTCAGGTCTCCATACTCCCGCGCCCGGGCGATCTGCTCGCGAGCCTGCGGTCTCCGGACGGTGCGGAGCTCGTTCAACTCCTCCACCATGTGATCATAGCCTTCTTGTGAGACCTGAATGTCGGACACGTCGCCGTCCCCCCCTGCATAAAAAAGCAACGGCCCGGAGGCCGTTGAAAGATGTGCTGCTAAAGTCCCTTAGTTTACCACTTACGCGGCCCCCGCGTCAAGGAACGGTACGCCGCCGCGGTTGACCTCGCTCACGCCGGGCATTATACTGACAAACGGCGGCCCGCATCACGCGAGGGACCCACCGGCCGATGGAAACGCCCGCCTCTGGCGGCCACAGGAGCGACTTTACGCATGGTTCGAGAACGTGACTGCCTGCCCGTATTTGAGCCCCGCTCAATTGAGCTCGGCTGCATCCCCGCCTTCCAGTATTCCGGCAGCCTGGCGAGCGAGCTGCAGAGAGGGATGAAGCCCGACGAGGCGATTGCTCTCCTCGAAACCATGCTCATGATTCGCGGCTTTGAAGAGATGATCCTCAATATGAAGGCGGGCAAGTTTACGCCGTTCGAGGGTTTCACCTACGTCGGCGCAACTCATCTCTCCATCGGGCAGGAGGCGGTCGCCGTCGGAACGATTGGCGCCATTCACCCGCAGGACTATATCACGTCCACTCACCGGGGACACGGCCATTCGGTCGCCAAAGGGGCGTTTGCTCTTCGCGGTATGTCCGACGAAGAACTGAATGCCTGGTTGGATTTCAACAAAGACGCTGACAATGATGCGGCGCGAGCGCAGCCTACCCTGCTCGACCAGGCGATGCAGACCCACCTCAATAAGATGATGGCCGAGCTGCTCGGGAAGGAGGAGGGCTACTGCCGGGGCCGGGGCGGCAGTATGCACATCGCCGATTTCTGGACCGGGCATCTGGGCGCCAACGCCATCGTGGGGGGCAGTATGGCGCTTGCGACCGGCGCGGCCATCGGCTGCAGCAAGCTGCAGAATGGCCGGCGTGTGGTCTGCCTGTTCGGCGATGGCGCCATGAATAACGGCATCAGCGGCGAATCGCTGAATATGGCCGCAATGGGCCAGTTTACCAACGGAACGCCAATCCTCTACGTGATCGAGAACAACCAGTACGCCATGACCGGGCAGGAAGAGGGCGAGGTCACCGGGGTCGACCACATGATCCGCCGCGCCGCCGGGTATGACATGGACAACCTGCACAGCGAGCTGGTCAATGGCATGAGCGTTCTGGCCGTCCGGGACGCTACCCGCCGGGCGGTAGACCTGATTGACCGGGGTGATGGACCGGTCGCCATCGAATGCTCTACCTATCGCTATTACGGGCACTCGCTCAGCGACAAGCGCACCTCCTATCGAAGCACTGAAGAAGAGGCCGCGTGGCGCGCGTGCGACCCGATCCAGAGTTTTCGCCAGGAGATCCTGGATTGCGGCGTTCTCAGCGAAGACGCGCTGGCGGCGCTCGACAAGAAAACGCAGCAGTCGATTCTTTCGGCGACAATGTTCGCCGCCCACGCCACCGACCCGGACCCCGCGACCATCGAAGAGGGGCTCCTCGCCACGACCTCGGACGAACACGTCGAGGAGCGATGGCGAACGACGGAAGTGAATAAAGAGCCGAAGAAGGTCCGGCGGGACAGCCAGGGTCAGGTGATCATTCGCCATGCGATCAACGAAGCGCTCATGGAAGAGATGATGCGCGACCGGCGCGTCATTCTATATGGCGAAGACATCGCGGAATACGGCGGCGCGTTCGCCGTTACCACCGGGCTCTTCGATATATTCGGTCGGAATCGCGTCTTTAACACCGCCATTTCGGAAGCCTGTATCTGCGGCGCCGCGATAGGAATGGGCATGGTCGGGCTGCGCCCGGTCGCCGAACTGATGTATATCGACTTTGTACTGATGTCGATGGACCAGATCGGAAACCAGGCCGCCAAGACCCGCTACATGTTTGGCGGCAAGGCGAAGATTCCGATGGTGATTCGCATGGCCATTGGTGGCGGCAAAGGCTACGCCGGGCAGCACTCGCAGAGTCTGGAAGGGATCCTCTGCCAGATCCCGGGCATGAAGATTATTGCGCCTTCCACCTCGTACGACGCCAAGGGACTTCTTAAGGCGGCGATCCGTGATGATAACCCGGTCATGTTTTTGGAGCACCAGCTCCTCTACGCCGACAAAGGCTACTGCCCCGAGGAGGAGTATACGCTGCCGATTGGAGTGGGAGCGATCCGGCGTGAAGGGACCGATGTCACCATCGTCGCCTATTCGTATATGATGGCGCAGGCGGTGAAGGCGGCCGAGATTCTGGAGGCGGAGGGAATCAGCGCCGAGCTGGTAGATCCCCGGACGCTGATCCCTCTGGATGTTGAAATCATCGCCCAATCGATGCGAAAGACCGGCCATCTCGCGCTGCTGGCGCAGGCGCCGGAACAGGGCTGTTTCCCCAGCTATATCGCTTACAGGGCGCAGGAGGCGGCCTGGAGCGCCTTGAAAAAGGCGCCAAAGATCATCGCCGCGCACAACGTGCCGCCCCCCATGGCGCATACGCTGGAAGCCGAGCACATGCCCTCACCGGAGAAGATTGCACGCGAAGTGAAGCGGCTGTTGGAGAAATAGGATCGCGGGCCACAGGGCAAAGATTCCCCATGCGTAATATCTTCAGAACAGACATCGTTATTCTCGGCGCCGCGAGGACACCGGTCGGGCGATTCGACGGATCGCTTAAAGAATTCTCGGCCGTGGATCTTGGCGGAATTGCGATTGCTGCCGCCATTGCCCGCGCCGGCATAGAACCGAGCGACGCCCGGGTGGTAAGCATGGGCAGCGTCATTTCATCCGGCTTTGGCGCAAGCCCGGCGAAGCAGGCCGCTCTCAAGGGTGGACTGACGCCGTGGGTTCACACCCGGGTCGTGGAGAGTGTCTGCGGCAGCTCCGCCGATGCCCTGGCAATCACGGGGGAGTCGATTATTGCGGGCGGACCGGACCTTTGCATCGCGGGGGGAATGGAATCTCGCAGCGGCGCTCCCTATCTTCTGGGTCCGCGGCTGACGCGCAACAGCGATCATTACCGACGTGGAGAAAGGCTTCACGTGAAGCGGGCGGGCGCCTATCGATTCGCGTTTGCCGAAAACGCCGAGGAGCAGCTCGCCGCGACTGAAATCCGGGATTCCACCACTTTCGATGGGCTCTTCTGGCCGCCGGACAGGAAGTTCATGCGCGAGCACGCCCTCGCGTTCGCGAAAAAGGCGGGCTATCCGGTGTCGCTCATCAACGAGATGTCGGCCGAGTCCCACGAGAAAGCCTCTCGAGCCGCCCGCGAAGGCTGGTTTCGCGAGGAGATCGCGCCTTGCGGCGCCGCCGATTCCGACGACTTGATGAGCCCGGAGGAGCAGCAAGTGGCGAGGGAAAAAGATCCGGAGGACATCGCTTCGGCCTTCAATTCATCAACCCCCGCCGATTGCGGCGCCGCCATCGTACTGGCGTCGGCCGAGAGGGCAGCGGCGCTCGGGATAAGGCCGATCGCTTATCTTCGCGGCTATGCTCGCGTCGACGGACCTCCCGAGGAGTATTTAGCCGCGCCGGTGGCTGCCGCGCGTGAGCTTCAAGAGGGCCTGTCGGCGGCCGGCCGCCCTAGCCATTGGGAGATTGTAGAGGCGAATGAATCATTTGGGATTCAGCTTCCCCTCTTCGCCGAATCATTCCCGGACGCGCTCATCAACCCGCATGGCGGAGCGGTTGCGCTCGGTCATCCACTTGGCGCGGCCGGCGCTCGCCTCGTCACAACAATGCTCTACTCGTTGAAGCGATACCGGAAGAAGATCGGCCTGGTGACCACCTGCTTCGGCGGCGGCGGCGGCTATGCCCTTGCCATAGAATCCATCTGGTAGAGACCATACGACACAATTTCAGTTACAGATCGTGGCGGATATGGTTCGAGAAATGGATCATACTTGCGTCGAACTGTGTATAATGTGAACGCTGGATATTCGCGCAGGCGTCCTACGGGCGCTGAACACACGACGAGGCGCAGCCCGGTCAACCACACGCGCTGCGGAATCGCCTGGACTATGGAGGCGTTTTGAACAACTCACCAGAACCATTTAGCGACAACCTGGACGATCAGGAACAGACGGCGCCTGATCAGCACGGCGCCCCGCACGCGCGCCCGGAAGAGCATGAACGAAGGCCCGCTCACCCGGCCCGTCCACGAGATCCCGAATCGCTCGAGGAGGCGAGTCAGGGAGCGTTCGCGTCAGCGAATCCCGCTCTGCAACTGCCGACTTCATCCACCGAAGCGATTGACGCGGCCGCGACCGGCGCGGGGCTGGAACCCATAACTTCGCCCTCGGAAACCGTTGGCGCCGGAGTTGAGACCCAGCCCGAACCTGGCGCCCAAACGTCCGGCTGGCAGGCGGAGGGACTCTGGGGTCCCCCGTCCGAAGAAGCCGAGCCGGCGGCTGGCGAAGCGCCCGGCGCCCTGGAGTCTTCGATTCCGGATGAAGGTCCGGTTTCGCAAGACTTCGACCGCACCTGGCAGCGCATTGAGGAGGCGTATGAGCAAAAGCGAACCCTCAGCGCACTCGTGGTCGACCGCGTAAAGGGCGGGCTGCTGGTGGACATCGGCATGCAGGGCTTTGTTCCCGCGTCGCACGTTTCCACCGGGAAGGCGCACGATCTTGAAAAGTTCGTCGGGCGCACCCTGAAGCTACGAATCACCGATCTCGATCGAGAACGCCAGCGGGTGGTGCTCTCCGCGCGGCTTCCGATGGAAGAGGAGCATTCGAAGCGCAAGAAAGAGACGATGGAGCGCCTCAAGGTAGGTCTTATCTCCGATGGCGTGGTGCGGCGACTTACCGATTTTGGCGCCTTTGTCGATATTGGCGGCGTGGATGGGCTTTTGCACGTGAGCGAGATGTCCTGGTCGAGGGTGAAGCATCCAAAGGAGGTCGTGAGCCCGGGAGATCATATCAAGGTCAAAGTGCTGAAGATCAGCGATGACCATAAGAAGATTTCGCTGGGAATGCGTCAACTGCTTCCGGATCCCTGGACCGGGATCGAGTCACAGTTCAAGGTGGGTGAGATGGTCTCCGGGCGAGTTGTTCGGGTCGTGCCGTTCGGCGCTTTCGTGCAGGTTAGAGATGGGGTTGAGGCGATTTTGCCCAACTCCGAAATCTCGAACCGGAAACCTAAGCCCGAAGAGATTCCGCAGGTTGGAGACGCGGTCACCGCCAAGGTGATCGAGCTTCGGCCCTCGGACCGGCGTATGACCTTGAGCGTCCGTCGAGTTCAGGAAGACCAGGATCGGAAAGAATATCAGCAGCACGTTCAAACACAGAGTACCAGCCGCACCACCATTGGCGACCTGTTTGGAGATATGCTTTCTGAGTGGAAAGAAGACCAGGCGCAGCCTGAAGATGAGGGTTGACGCTTGACGTCGGACAGGACCTCTTCCGAACATGATCGAGGAGGCGCGAATGGCGCCTCCCCGTATCGCGCCCCGCGGCTCTACGTTCTGCGCCAGGTGTTCCAGCCCCGGGAATTGATCATCCTCGCGGTGCTCCTCCTCGAGATTCTGATTTTCTGGCGAATCAATCCCCGCTTTACGTCCGCCAACGAGTTCCTCTCGGCTGCGCGCTTCGTCTCGCTCACGGGGATCGCGGCGGTTGGGGCCAGTATGGTCATCATCGTCGGGGGTATCGATCTTTCACCGGGATCGCTCTATGGCCTTGCCGGCGTGGTGATGGCGTACCTCCTCGCAGTCAACCACGCATCCCCTATCATCGCCATTCTGGCGGCGTTGGCCACCGGCGCGGGCGT
>DASRZA010000028.1:0-3900 GCA_035686845.1 Armatimonadota bacterium
CGCTGACTACTTCGAGGTGCAGAGCAACGTGCCCGTCCTCCCCGTCATGCTCCACACGTACGGACGCGATATAGCAGCCGAAGCGATCGTGTTCGCGGAGGGTTTGACCACGCATCATCCAGCGAACGGCGCGGTACTCGGAGCCTCGACCGGAGAGGAGGAAATCCGAAACGCCATGCGGGATCGCCAAGGAGGCGGCGAATGGACGTTAACTATGGATGGTGACGAGGTTGCCCGGGGCGGGATCCTATTCCACTACAACGAGCCGTTCGGCGATATCTACATGGAGGTCCATGAATCCTATCGGCGGCGCGGTTACGGGATGTATTTGGTCCAGGAGCTAAAGCGCGTCTGTCGCGAACTGGGCTCCATTCCCTGCGCTCGGTGCAACCGCGACAACGCGGCGTCGCGAAGGACGCTTCAGAAAGCAGGATTCGTGCCCAGCGCCGCAATCGTTACCGCCTCTATTTCGCGCGCTTAACGGGTTCATTGGCGACGTAGCCGCGCGAGCGGTGCGCCGATCCCGTGTCATCCGCACGAGTAATTCCGGCAATCCGACGAGGAACGAAACAGCAAGCCGCCTTTGCGAGCCTCGAAAACGAGCCGAATCCGGTCGGGGTGGTTCGAACTTAACCCCGGAGGGGCACCTCCAGTTACCGCGGTTTCTTTGGGGTTTTTCGTCAGGGCGCGAGGATCTGTGCTTTCAAACCAGGATAGGCGCGAAGAAAGTCCTTGAGATTTAGAGTCACGAGTATATCTACGCCTGTTCTCAGAGCGGCTTGAGCAATCAGGGCATCGTATACCACGCCACCAATGATCTCTTCCTGCGAAAGCTGAACCAGGACGGCGCGATAATCCTCCGCAGAAAGCGCAACCACTTCCAAATGCGTCAGGATATCCTGCTGGATGATTTGCCAGGTCCGACCGGCGGAGAGGCGCGGCCTGACGGGCAAACGAGTCAGGATAGCGTACAATTCGGCAAGGGTATGAGCAGCAACCATCCCTTCTATCTCTCTTTGGTGAGCGCGCTGTAACCAGCTGAATGCTCGCTCATGGGCGACATGGCCCTCCACCAACGCCGCGACGAGTGTGGATGTGTCCAGCAGAGCTTTCACGACGCGATCTCAGCCAGAATCGCGGCAACTCTCGCCTCCCGTTCTTGCTCGACAATTTGCGAAATGTCCTGCAATAAGGGAGCGCGTACAACAAGCAGCCCTTCCTTGTCTACGATTTCAGGTTCGTTCATGGGTTCGCTTTCCGCTGTGAGCGCCTCCAGAATAAGGCGCTTGCTCTCCGTCGGAAGCTGCAAAACCAACGCTACCACCTGCTCATCTGTCAGCGTCACTGTTGCCATTATGGTCTCCTCCTTCACCCTGGTATTCTACCACTGTCACTGCCGGCGGTAAAATCCCTATAATCGCGAAGAAGAATTCGCCGCCCGGTCTGGGATGATGCCGCTCATCCTAAAGCCAGCGGATGTGGCCGAAGGGGAACAGCCGGCCGCATCCGGCCGCCCACTTTCACGATCCCTCAGCAGTCATTTTCTCTTACGGCAGGAACTCCGGGCATATCGAACGAACTCTTGTTTAGCATTCGCTGCTCGTCGTCCCGGAGATCCGTCATGATTGCCCACGTGAATACCAGCGCGGTTCTTGGGATCGAGGCCTACGCGGTCCAGGTTGAGGTTGATATTTCCGGCGGGTTTCCGGGATTTCAGATTGTAGGGCTGCCCGACGCGGCGGTCAATGAGAGCCGGGAGCGGGTTCGTTCCGCTATCAAAAACACCGGGCTGCACTTTCCCACCACTAAGATTACGGTGAACCTCGCGCCCGCCGATATCAAGAAGGAAGGTCCCATCTTCGATCTCCCGGTCGCTATCGGCATTTTAGCGGCCAGCGGCCAGATCTCCTCGGACCATCTTCATAATTACCTCGTCATCGGCGAGCTTTCGCTGGACGGGCATCTCCGCCCGGTCAGCGGCGTGCTGCCCATTGCCATTACGGCGCGGAAGGAGAAAAAGGCCGCCATTTTGTGCCCGGCTGAGAATGCCCGGGAAGCCGCGGTCGTCGGCGATCTGAACGTATTTCCGGTGAGCAGTCTCCGGGAGACGATTGAGGTGATCAGCCATCACGGCGACCGGGAGCCATTCCGGCTGACGGAAGAGGAAATGGCGTCGTTAGAGGTCGCCTCACTCGATGACTTCTCCGACGTGAAGGGGCAGGAGCACGTGAAGCGAGCGATGGAGGTGGCCGCGGCCGGCGGGCATAACGTGATCCTCGTAGGTCCGCCCGGCTCGGGTAAGACGATGTTAGCCCGCCGGCTGCCAACGATCTTGCCTGCTCTGACGCGAGACGAGGCGTTGGAGGTCACGAAACTGTACAGCGTCTGCGGGCTGCTTCCGCGCCAGGCCTCGCTGATGTCGAGCCGGCCGTTTAGAAGCCCGCATCACACTATTTCCGACGCCGGCATGATCGGCGGCGGCGCCATCCCACGGCCGGGCGAAGTCAGCCTGGCTCATTCGGGCATCCTCTTTCTGGATGAGCTTCCCGAGTTCAAGCGCGACGTATTGGAAGTGCTGCGGCAGCCATTGGAGGATGGAATGGTGACCATTAGCCGGGCCGCGGCGTCCCTCACCTACCCTGCCCGGCTAACGCTCGTAGCGGCGATGAACCCATGCCCGTGCGGCTTTTTCATGGACGCCATCAAGCAGTGTTCTTGCGCGCCCCAGCAGATTCAGCGATATTTGATGAAGATCAGCGGTCCGCTGCTGGACCGGATTGATATTCATATCGAGGTTCCCCGGCTCCGTTACGAAGATCTGTCCTCGGCCCGAACCGGCGAGCCGTCGAAGAACATCCGGGAGCGAGTTACTCGAGCGCGAGGCATCCAGACCGAGCGGTTCGCCGGCACAAAGCTGCACTGCAACGCGCACATGCAGTCCCGGCAGATCCGGCAGTACTGCACGCTCGACGAATCAGTGAAGGACCTGCTGCGCGCGGCAGTGGCGCAGTTGAACCTCTCAGCCAGAGCGTACGACCGGATCTTAAAGCTCTCCCGTACCATCGCGGACCTCGAATCCGTCGACAAAATCGGCGTCGCCCACGTCGCCGAGGCCGTCCAGTACCGCAGTCTGGACCGGAAGCTGTGGGGATAAGGACCGGATGAATGACTATGACAAGGCATCCCGGTACGCCGTCAAAATGGATCCGCTCGCCTTTTTACGATGGCTGATCCCTGGCATGGACCTTGACCTGGAGTTCCGGGGGTGGATCGACACCCGGACGCTGCCATTCCCAGGCGATCCGGACCGGACCTGCGATACAGTGGCGAGGCTGTCTTTTGCCTCAGACCCGATTTCTCAATGGGCGCTTGTCGGCGAGTTCCAATCGGAGCCTCAGCCGGACACGCTGGACCGATTGCTGGAGTACGTCAGCCGGCTGAACCGGGAGCTGAACCGAAACGTCACGCCCAAACGCCGAGTCCGCGTCGCGGCCGCCCTGGTAAACCTGACGGGACGCCGGCAGTCTTCGCGGCTGGAAATGGAGCTGCCGGGAGGAGCCGGAGTCGGACTTGCGTTTCAGGTTGCCCCAAAAACGCTGCCCGAGGAAGACGCCGCCGCGACCCTGGCCGGAATCGAATCCGGAGCGATCGGGCGCTGCGTTCTGCCCTGGATTCCACTGATGCGCGGCGCCGGACAGAGGAGTATCATAAAGGAGTGGCGGAGGCTCGCTTCCGCCGAGCAAGACCGACCACTGCGCGCCACCTACGGCGGTTTAGCGAGGGTATTCGCGGACCTCGCCGGGCGAGGATCGCTGTGGAGAGCAGGATTGGAGGATTGGAATATGAGAGAGTCGCCGACCGTTAGCGAGTGGCGAGATGAGGGGCGTGTTGAGGGTCAAG
>DASRZA010000029.1:0-15535 GCA_035686845.1 Armatimonadota bacterium
GGGCCAGCCAATCTCAACATCCGACCTTCATGAATAATCCGGGCTAACGCCCAACACCTGAAACCGGACTACGGCGCCGCGACACGGTCGCGGCCCGCGTGCTTGGCGCGGTAGAGCGCGGTATCGGCGGCGCGGAGCACCGCGTCGGCTGCGCCGCCATGATGGGGATAGACGGCGCCGCCGAGTGAAAGCGTGATTGGCCCAAGCGGCTGCCGGTGCTGCTCCACATGCAGTCGCTTTACACCGTCGCGAAGCTGGTCGGCGCGCCGGCAGGTCTCTTCCAAAGTCGCGTCCGGAAGTATCAGCATGAACTCGTCGCCACCATAGCGGCACGCGATATCTTCACTTCGGATGCTGGTACAGAGGAACCGGCCCAGCTCACGCAGTACCGCGTCGCCGGCGTTGTGCCCGAAGACGTCATTGAAATGCTTGAAGTGGTCGATATCGACCATAATGATACCCACCGTGCGCCGGTTCCGCTCGGCCCGGTGCAGCTCCCGCTCGAGCGAAGCCTCCATATAACGGCGGTTGAACAGCCCGGTGAGTGGATCCCGAATGGATTGCGCCCGCAGAGTTTCCTGAAGCTTAAGATTACCCAGCGCCATCGATATCTGCTCCGCTGCCGTGCGCGCGAGACGCTGAACCGCCTCCGTCATACGGCCCGGCTCAGAGTGAAACAGATGAAGGACACCGAGCGACTCGTTCTGCGCCATGAGAGGTACGCAGAGGTAACTCGCGGGCGGCGGCGAAGAGACATGCTCGCACAGCGGGTCTGCTGCAGGGTCGGTGACCAGGTAAAACTGACCCCGGCGAAGCGCCCAGCAATCCTCATAGGCGAAGGAAGACGCCTGATCGTCATCGGTTCCCCACGCGGCGACGCTCACCGCTTGGTCGTCGATCTCGCGGCGGGCGTACAGCCGGCCCGAAAACCCGACGAACATCTTCAGCATCAGTTTGGCGATGAGTGAATAGGCTTCTTCGAGTGACCGACAGGCGAGCAGCATCTCCCCCATCTCGCAGAGAAGAGTCATCTCCTGGGTTCGCTGCTCCAGCTCTTCCACCCATGCCGTGAGACGGTTGTTCGCCGCATTCAGCGCCTCCTGCGCGCGCTTTTGCTCCGTGATGTCCACCGCCATGCCTCCAAAGAGCCGCCGGCCGCTCTGCTCCCGGATCGGGAACTCATAAACGAGCCAGTCATGGGGCCCATCCTCCAATGGCGTCACCGCTTCGGCCACTACCCGCCTGGCTTCGGCGCCATTATTGTCGTCATAATGCTTGAGGGCGAGCTCCGGAAGGTCAGGCTCCTCTCCAACACGATGCGCTCCCTGAGCGCGGGTGAGCCTGAAGATCCGCTCATACGCCGCGTTGACGTAGATGAGGCGGTTATGGGTGTCCTTCATGAAGGCGATGGCCGGACTGTGATCCATGAACGCCTTGAACCGGGCCTCGCTATCCCGAAGTCGCACGCTGGTCCGTTTCCACTCCGTGATGTCGCGGAGCACCCCCAGCAGAAAACGGCCCCGCTCGTTGTGAATGCGACAGAGGCTCATCTCGACCCAGATCCGGGTTCCGTCTTTGCGAAGCGCGGGTGTCTCGAGTGGGGCCGGGGTCAGCCAGGTTACCGCGCCAGTTTCGTCGGACTCGCGAAGCGCCTCGATCGCCCGATAATGCCGGGCGCGCCAGCGCACCGGCGCAAGCTCCGCCGTTTCCATCCCGCGGGCCTCGTCACCTTCGTAGCCGAAGAGCGCCTCCGCCGCGCGATTCCAGAGGACAATCCGCCCCGTGTCCAACGCGGCGGCGATAACAGCGTCACTGGCGCTCTCGGCGAGGTACGACAGGCTAAAGTCGTCCCAATTCGCCTCGTGCACACGTGCCATTCAATCCCTCCGCGGCGCCTGTATTTCGACCGCCATCGATCGCTATATTATACGGAATAGACATACTGGATCGAGGTTCGCTCGGGCAGGTACTCAAAATCACCACGGGGTCATTAGTCCGCGGAGGGCCTGGAGTCCGGGGGGCGGATCATGATATTATCGATCAGCCGGGCCGCTCCAACACGCGCTGCGATGGCCATGATTGCGGATCGGCCAGGCTGCACGACCGGGCGGAGAGTATCGGGATCCACGAGCGCGACGTATTCCGGCTTGATCAGCGGGGACGCCTCAAGTCGCCGGTGCGCCTCTTGCAGCAGCGCATCCGGATCGAGAACGCCTCGCTCCGCCAGAGATCTAGCCGCCAAAAGCGCCTGGTAAATCGCCGGCGCGGCCGTTCGCTCCTCCGTGGTTAAATAGCGGTTCCGGCTGCTCATAGCGAGACCATCCGCTTCCCGAACGGTGGGTACGCCGCGAACCTCGACCGGCACGTTCAGGTCCAACACCATCCGTCGGATCACCTGAAGCTGCTGGAAATCCTTCTCGCCGAAATAGGCCCGGCAAGGTCCCACCATCTCGAACAGCTTGAGAACTATCGTGGCGACACCTTCGAAATGGCCGGGCCGGGCGGCGCCCTCCAGTGGTCGGGACAGCTCGCCAACAATGACACGGGTCTGGAAACCGGGTGGATAAACCGCGGCCGCGTCCGGCGCAAAGAGGAAATCGACACCGGATTCCTGGAGCAGTCGTTGATCCGCGGCCAGGTCCCGAGGATAGCGCTGATAATCCTCGCCGAGCCCAAATTGCAGCGGATTAACAAAGATGCTCGCTGCCGAAACATCATTTTCCGCGACGGATTTGCGGCAGAGGGTCTCATGGCCAGCGTGCAGGGCGCCCATCGTGGGGACAAAGCCAACGATTCCTGTCGCGCGGACCCGGTCGAGGATAAGTCGCAGCTCAGCCGGCTCCCGAATAGTTTCCACCTAACTTCTCCAATTCGTCTTCTTTCATCCCGAAGCTCTGTTCCAGGTCAGGGAATCGCCTCTCAGCGACATCCATAGTCCAGCGGGCGACGGCCTCGGTGATCACGGCATTCAGGTCGGCGTACGCCGGGCAGAATCGGGCCTTAAGATGGTCTCCGAGTCCCAGAAGGTCATGCATGATCAGCACCTGCCCATCGCAGTAAGGCCCGGCGCCGATGCCAATGGTTGGCGCCGCGATGGCCGCCGTCACTCGCTGCGCAACTTGCCATGGAACCTTCTCTAATACCAGCGAGAATACTCCGGCGTCCTCGAGCTGACGCGCCTCCTGGATTAAAACTTGCGCTGCGTCGGCGGTACGAGCCGCCACGTGCCTTCGGCCGCCGATCTGGTGCTCCGACTGCGGCTGCAGCCCGAGATGACCCATTACCGGAATACCGGCCGACGTCAACGAGCGCACGGTCTCTACAACCGGCCCGCCCCCTTCGAGCTTCACGGCCTGAACTCCCGCCTCTTTCAGGAACCGCCCGGCATTGCGAACGGCGTCCGAAGAGGATGCCTGGTACGAGAGAAAAGGCAGATCCGCCACGACGAAGGCCCGTTCCGATCCACGGACTACCGCGGCGGCGAGAGAAAGCATCTCGTCCATCGTGACCGGTATGGTATTCTTATAACCCAGCATCATCTCGGCAAGCGAGTCGCCGACCAGGAGTATATCCATGCCCGCACGGTCGAAGAGGCGCGCGAAGGAGACGTCGTAGGCCGTAAGCGCCGCAATCGGCTTCCCTCCTTTGCGTCCTCGGAGGTCTCGTGTGGTGATTCGATCCGACATCTAATGCACTCCGGTACAAGCAGGCCGGCAGTCGCCGCCCCCATTATTGGGGGTTTGGGGGCCAGCGGCGACTGCCGGTGCGCTTACGCCGTGGCATAGGCTCAAACCCGGCCGCAGCCGTCTAATGGCCTTCCCGCCGGACCATGTCTACCACGGCGATGAAGAAGCAAACCCCGGCGCTGGCGACACAGAGGATAATGCCGCACTCGAATAAATCCTGCATAAAGGTGTGGTAAGCCTTCGGCTGATTAAAGATAAGGATTCCGCCGAGGAAGATGAAACCCAGCGCGCCCAGAAGGAGATGGCGCTGCAGGTTGCTGGGATGATGGTCGATATCGTGTCCGCAATCCGGACAGCGATTGTGTTCAAAATGCACGAGAAAACCGCAGCGAGGGCAATAGGTCCCGTCGCCGCCCTCCACCAGCCCCGCGCCGGGCGCGGCCGACGCTGGCGATACGGAAGAAGTCGAGGCGGCGCCGGCCCCGCCCGGCTCATCAGCCGGGTCGAGGGGACTGGGTGTGGGTGTGGAATCCATGATTATCGTTATTGTAATCGCCGCGCTCTTGGCAAATCACACAATTCCGGCTCCCCCGCGCGCCCGCGGTCCCCGACGCAGCGGAGCGATTCACCCGCGGCTGCCGTCAGGGTCCTTCATCCTCTCCCAGGGATCCGGCGCGTCCTCCAGAAACGGCGGGGCGGTGGGCCCCTTCAGGACAGCGCCCACCGTGAACAGCGCGGCGCCTGTGAATGCCAGCAAGTACCAGAATCCAAGGGCGGCAGCCGAAATCGAAGATACGGAGTCGAACAGAATACCGAGGAGCCCACTGAAGAACAGAGCCCACGCGAGAACACCCAGTCGCCGGCCGATTCGCTCACGCCTCGCCGACCGTCGATTCGCTTCGGATAGTAAATCCGTTCGCTGCAAATGACAACTCCCCAAAGATCCGGCTCACATTGCCCGATCATAGCCGAAAACCGCTCCCGGCGCAACGTCGGCGTCAATCCCGGCGGGGCTTCGTATCACAGGCCCCGATTTCATTTGGGGCGCCCGGCCGGTGGTGGTACGCATCTGCCCTATCACCAGGACGCGGGAACCCAGTGGCAGCTTGATCGCGATCCGTTCGTCACAATCTGGACCGCGCTCGACGACGCCACCGTCTAAAACGGATGCATGCAGGTGATTCCTGGCAGCCACCGACTCGGCCTCCTATCCGAACGCGGCCACACCATAACGCAGGAGCGGGATTCAGCGTGCGCGAGCGACGAAGGGAGCGCCTTCCTCGAAGCCCGCGCCGGCGAATTGATCCTGCTTCACAACCTCTTGCTTCAGCGCTCGGGAGTCAATCGTTCGCTAAAACCGCGCCGCGCCTTCAGCGTCTGCTACATGGATGCGGCCACGCGGGACGTAAGCGGCCGCGGACGGGCGTTCCCGGTGGCCCTTCGGCCGCGACGCGGCGACCCGTTGTGATGCGAGCGCCTGGCCAAAGCGCTCGAGGTAGATGACACCTGGGGCATATCTACGCTGAGTCAGAGGCTAGTCCTACAGGCTGAAACTTTCGCGGAGCGCTCGCGCCGGCTCGGAAATCTCCCTGCGCTGGGTCACCTGGCCAGCGAGATGCGGCTTCGCTTTTGCGAGCTCTGGCCCACGGTCGAAATGCCCTTTTACCCTGCGTTCCGAACCGGTGGCTGATGACCCGATAGTTCCCCCGGTGTCGATGTTGACTCCGGTCGCTTCACCCAGAGGACGGCGACATCGTCGCGGAGTCCATCAGAGGCGAAGTGGCGAAGCTCCTCGAAGAGACACGCCACCGCGTCTTTCGCGGACAGAGCGTGCATCCGTATCAGCGCCGCCTCAAGCCGTTCAATTCCGTAGAAGGCGCCGTGCCGTCGCGCCTCTGTCACTCCGTCGGTATACACCAGGAGCACGTCACCCGGTTCAAAGGGCGTCACTACATCCTCGTAGTTGGCGACACGGCTGTCCGCAATCCCCAGCGGCAGGCTCCCTAACCGGAGGCGCTCTACCGTGCCGGCGCCATTGCGCCACACCAGCGGCGGCTCATGGCCCGCGTTCGCATAGGTGAGCGTATGCTCGGACGTGTCGAGCGCGGCGTAGAAGGTTGTCGCGAATCGAACGAACCCCTCGTCCTGGTATACAACCCGGTTGACGCCTGCGAGGCATTCTGCCGGGCCGTGATCCTCAGTGGCATACGCCTTGAGCGTATAACGGACTTCCGTAGTATAGACTGCGGCTTCGGGGCCATGCCCGGTGACGTCGCCGAGCAGCAGACCGACTTTCCCGGCGGCGTCAAAAATATCCACGAAATCACCGCCGATGTGACTGCCCTTCGCCGCCGGCTCATAAAGGAGCGACGAATCGTAGTTGGATATCGGCATAGACCGCGGAATCAGGGCACGCTGCAGCAGTTGGGCCAGATCGCGCTCGGTCTCATATCGCTTGTTGAGCGAGCGGCGGCTTTCGGCAAGCCGATGTTGGGACACGGCGAGCGCAATAGCAACCAGGCTGAAAATGATTAACCGGAGCTCGTGCGACCGAAAGTCCATCGTCTGGGTGTGCGGCAGCACAAAAAGATCCGCCGCGGTCACCGAGATTAGCAGCGCGAAGAGCGCGTGCGGCAGTTTCCAGATGAACGCCGCCATTGAGACAATGAGGAGGTAGACATATATCAGGCTGGGCCCGGCGTTATCATCGACACGCAGGAAATTACCGATCACGGTCCATACAACAACCATACCGAGAACGGCGACATAACCCGTAAGCCACCATGGAAATCGCTCCGGAACTTCCCCGTTTGACACATGACCGTTCGCCGAGGGCGTGATCACGGGTTCGATGGGTTTGATGAATTCAGGCTCGGCCACGGTGATGTATCCCAATCTCGGAAATTAATTTCCGTGACAATCCCCCTCTCTCGAGGCTTCCGTTCCGCGTTTGTCCCCGCGTATGTCCCCACGTGGACCACAAACCATGCTCTGCCCCCATCCGATCTGCGATGTTACCGTGACCGGGCGAGCGCCAACCCCCAAAAGTCAGAGCTCCGATAGAAAGAGTCATATCAGCCCTCTGCGCCAACGTCTTCATGTATCCTCGACCGGGATCTGGCCTGATGTCCCGGTTAAATCCTCCTGATTGTACAGACACGCTGCGCGCTGCCGCGTTTCGACGGACGCATTTTATCCGACCCTAAGATTCCGTATGATGAGTAACTCTTAATAAAACATAATATGTAACTCTTTCGGAGCATGTCAGTCCGACTAAATCGGGTAGAATCAGTTCGAACGATCTGCGGTGAGGTCCGGAGTAGTCTGATTTTAACGCGGGGCGGTACAAAATGCTGCAAATCGACGGTTCATACGGTGAAGGTGGCGGGCAGATCATCCGCACCAGCCTCTCGCTCTCAATTCTGACTTCACAGCCGGTGGAGATCGTAAACATTCGAGCCCGGCGATCAAAGCCCGGTCTCCAGCCGCAGCACTTAACCGCGGTCCGTGCGGCGGCGGCCATCTGCGGCGCCCGGTTGGAGGGCGACGCAACCGGATCGTCACGAATCGTCTTTGCGCCACAGGCGCCGCCGCAGCCCGGAACCTATCATTTCGATATTGGAACGGCCGGTTCCGGACCGCTCGTGGCGCAAACGATCCTGGCGCCGCTCGCTCGGAGCGCCGCAGCTTCGCGCGTTACCATCGTTGGTGGAACCCACGTGCCGCATTCGCCGCCGGCGGAGTATCTGGAGACGGTCTATTTGCCGACGATCGGACGGGCCGGATTCGTGGCCCATCTCGAAACCCCCCTCTACGGCTTCTTCCCTCGAGGAGGAGGCAGGTTAGAGATACAGATCCCGGCGCAATCTGAATTATCACCGCTCGATCTAACCGAGAGGGGCAAACTCACGCGTCTTAAAGCATTTGTCGTGACGTCTCAACTTCCCGATCATGTCGCGCAGCGGGGCCAGTCGACCGTGGAAAAGTTGATGAGAGCCGTCGGACGCAGCGTCGAGGTGGAGCGTCGGGATCGACCCTCGCACGGGCCAGGCGCCGCTGTCATCCTTTGCGTGGAATGCGACCCTGGCCGCGCCGCGTTCACCGCCATTGGAGCCCGCGGCAAGCCGATGGAACAGGTGGCCGAGGAGGCGTGCGCGCCATTTATGGAGTGGTGGCGAAGCGGCGCCGCCTGCGATGAGCATCTGGCGGATCAGCTTGTTCTTCCACTGGCGTTGGCCGGCGCCGAAAGCCGCTGGACGACGCCTCGTGTTACCGACCATCTTCGCACTTCACTCTGGGTCGCGCAGCGGTTTTTATCTATCGATTTCTCCATTCAGGAAGAACCGGGTCGGCCGGCGAGGATCACGATTCGATCTCCCGTCGCGTGACAAGGTGTGATACAATGAAAGTCCAATGATGTTGGAACGGGACGGGAACATTGGCAAGAAGATTCAAAGTTTGTCGTGGATGTGGTGAGGAAAACCTTGGCTGGGCGCAGTACTGCCGCGGCTGCCAGGCATCCCTGGATAACGCCTCCAACTCCGCTATCTCGCAGCCCCTGCGTGTGCCTCCTTCACTCCTCGTGGGCGTCTTGCTCTGCGCCATGGCATTCGCCACGTTCTGGACCCTCTTCCCCAATACGTCGGCCGGTTTGCGAGTCGATTCCACGAAACGACTGCGTGTTCTCTGGCACAAGTTTTATGGCGATTACGGTCAGGAATGGATCGTGGGCGACGTCAGGAACCAGTCGAAGCAAACCTTGAGACACCTCATCGTGTGGGGAGAATTCTACGATGATGGCGGGCGTCAGATTACGTCGGCGCACGCTCCGCTCGATAGTGCGGCGCTTGCGCCCGGCCAGATCTCGCATTTCAAGGTCTCGGCGCCGTACGCCGCGTCGATAGATAAGAGCTGGTTCCATTTTCAGACGCCCGATGGTCAGCAGATTTCGTTCCAACGTTAGGCTGCCGCTTGTTGTCTGGCGGCTTTCGGCGTAAGCTATTTGTAGTGTTGTTTCACTCGCCGGCCCCTCCGGCGTTTCTCTCGCTGAGCTTCTTACAAGGCTGCGCGTTTCGGAGATAGGGTGAGTTTGTCCAACCGCCGTTCACGACGGCGTGGGAGAGTCTTTATGGCTGCGGAATTGGTCCTGATGGGAATGGCGATGTTGGCCGTGGCTGGCGATGGCACATTGGAATCGCTGGAGCGAAAGTATCGTCAGCAGAAGGTACAGGATCGACCCTGTTACGCCGAGTCGACCATCTACGACCTCTTCTATCATGATTCAGGTGTCCCGAGGGTCGCCATAGGCGACGCGTGGCGGCAGGCCGCGCGGATCCTGCAAGTCCACCCTGGTCAACTGCGCCCGGGTGACCGGCTAACGGGGACACTCGGATTTCCGACCCGACTTCGCGGATCCCGATCCGACGTGGATCGGCTCATCCGGCATACTCACGCGCAATCCGCGTCTCGCCGGGAGCCAATTCTGATCCGCCTCCGCACTCTGAACGACGTCATCGGCGTCCTCGCGCGAGTTCCCGGCCGGAGTTTAGTGGCCCTGGGCCGCGACTCGTAGTCGCCTGGCTTCACCGCATCGCCTCTTCTAGATCCGCCAGCAAATCAGCGGGATCTTCGAGACCAACGGAGAGTCGGATAAGGCCGTCGGTAATCCCCCTTTTGAGGCGCTCCGCCCGTGGAACGGTAGCGTGCGACATAAGCGCCGGATAGCTGATAATGCTCTCTACGCCGCCAAGACTCACCGCCATCAGAAAAACCCGGGTCTTCTGCATGATCCCGCGCGCGACCGTCTCGCCGCCATCGACTTCGAAGGTCACCATGCCACCGAAGCCGCGCATTTGACGCGCCGCGAGCGCGTACTGCGGAAAATCCGGAAGCCCCGGATAATCAACCCGTACCACCCGAGGATGGTCCCGCAAGAACCGGGCGATCAGGATGGCGTTCTCCTCGTGGAGACGCATCCGGGCCGCTAACGTTTTAACACCGCGCAGCGTTAGCCAGCAATCGAACGGAGCCGCCACCGCACCGGTGGCCTTCTGTATCTCGTATAACCGGCGGCGCAGCGCCAGGTCACGCGTGACCAGGACGCCGCCGAGCAGATCGGTGTGACCACCGAGATACTTGGTGGACGAGTGCATCACAAGGTCGATACCGAGATCCAGTGGATTCTGGAAGTAGGGCGTAGCGAAAGTGCTGTCCACCGCGACCAGCGAACCCGCCGCATGGGCGACTATCGCGGCGGCGGAGAGATCGGTGATTTTGAGGAGCGGATTGGACGGACTCTCGAGCCACACCAGCCGCGTCCGCGGGGTCAGCGCCGCCGCGAGCGCGCCGAGATCCGTGGCGTCGAAGTAGGCCACGTCCACTCCCATCGGCCGGATCAGGTCCTCGGCGAGCTTGTACACTCCGCCATACGTCTCGTCCGCGATAAGCAGACGCTCTCCGGGCCGCAAAAGGCGCAGCGTCGCGTCGATGGCCGCCATTCCTGAGCTAAAGCAGAGCGCCGGGCAGTTCTCAGGCGCGTTTTCGAGCGCGGCCAGGCAGGTTTCGAGTGCCGCCCGGGTCGGGCTGCCATACCGTGCGTACTCGAAACCGGCCTTTGTCTCACCCGGCGTCTCGTATTCATAGATGGTGCTCAGGTACAGCGGCGGGATTGCTGCCCCGGTTGAAATATCCGGTGCCTGCCCGGCATGAATCGCCTTCGTCGAGAATCGCATGGTCACTTCCTTTAGGTTTCAACGCGGATCAGTTGGCGCCAGTCGCGCGCTAAGATTCGGGCTTTGAAATTCTGTCGCGAGAAAGTCCATATAGATCACATCATAGGCGCGGCTCCCCATGCGGAACGCCTCCCTCATCCGTCCGACGGTGTGAAATCCGGCGCGAGTGTAAGCGCGAATCCCGCGCTCGTTGAACGAGTAGACCCTCAGCATGATGTTATGCAGACCGAGAATTGTGAAGCCATAATCGAGCACGAGCCTCGTCGTCTCGGTTCCATAACCGCGCCCCCATTGTTCCTTCTCGCCGATCAGTATTCCAAATTCCGCAGTCTGATGCCGACGATCAATCCGGCCGAGGCCGGTATTCCCAATAGGCCGGAACCCATTCGCTTCATAAACCGTGAAAAGGATATCGTGGTCATTTTTACTCGCGCGTTCGTACCATGCTTCTTCGGCTTCCATCGTCATCGGTCCCATCTGCATTCCCATGGTCCGAACAACATCAAAATCATTAATCCAGCGCAGGTACGTGGGCAGCAGATCCCGCCGGATCGGTCCCAGCTTCACCTTCTCTCCCACGATATTGATGATCGGCGCCTCGGGCGCCGGCTCGTTTGGTTTCAATCTGCAGCCCTCCCACTCGCTTCGACTTCGCTCTGAAGTTGAATCTATCTGAGGCTATTATAAAACAGGATAGGGGATAGTGGAGCGTCAGTGTCGCAAAAGCCGGCTGTCCAGGTCCGGAGGCGCCTGGCGGCTTGAGTGGTTACTCCGCTTTGACTCGCCGAATTTCCTCATGCTATAATGCGACGATTACGAACGCGCCATAGCGTGGGGATGCGGATTTATTGCTGATCGTCCGCGCCGCCTCGTCCGCGCCGTTATTCGCGCCGCTGGGCGCTGACGACTGTCTCAGCCGCGTTATTAACTGGAAAGCATCTCCATGCAGTTCGCCAAAATGCACGGCCTCGGCAATGACTTTGTCATGGTCAATGGCTTTACCGAAATTATCCCGGAGACGGATCTCGGTGAAACCTCCAGGAAGCTGTGCGACCGGCATTTCGGCATCGGCGGTGATGGACTGATCCTGGCGCTTCCTTCCGCCCGGGCCCTTTTCCGGATGCGGATGTTTAACCCGGACGGTTCCGAAGCGGAGATGTGCGGGAATGGCATCCGCTGTTTCGCGGCGTTCGTTCGCTCGCGCGGCCTCACCCGGGAAGCCGTGATCCCCGTGGAGACACTCGCCGGCATCATCACTCCGGAGTTGATTTCCGACAGCAAGGATGGTCCCCTGGTACAAGTGGACATGGGCCGCCCCCGATTCGCCCGGAGCGAAATCCCAGTGCTCGGAGACGAAGATGAAGCGATCGCCGCTTCCCTGACGCTGGATGGCGAACCATACGAGTTCACGGCTGTTTCTATGGGCAATCCCCACTGTGTCATCCTCGTGGACGACGTGAGGTCGTTCCCGGTGACGACCAAAGGACCCCAAATCGAGAAGCTGAGCCTGTTTCCTCGACGCACAAACGTTGAGTTCGTTCAGGTGATTTCTAACAGCTCGGATTTGAGCCGCGCACGGATGAGGGTCTGGGAGCGCGGCGCCGGTGAAACCCTTGCCTGCGGCACGGGCGCCTGCGCCGCGGCGGTCGCCTGCGCGGTCAACCGTCGGACCGGGCGAAAGGTCGCCATGGAACTCAACGGCGGCCAACTTTTGATCGAGTGGACGGATGACGATCGGGTTCTGATGACCGGTCCGGCAGTAGAGGTCTTCACCGGCGACGTAGATCCGGCCCGGTTAGGTTGAAGGAGTTCCGTTTGCGTATCGCCCGGCGGCTTCAAGAGCTGCCTCCCTATCCGTTCGCCGAAATTTCACGCCTCAAGTCGAAGGCCATCGCCGAAGGCGTGGATCTGCTCGACTTCGGAATTGGTGACCCGGACCTCCCTACCCCGCCGCATATCGTGGATGCGCTCTGCGCGGCCGCGCACGACCCCACAACGCATCAGTACGATGAGACAGGAACCGGAACCCCCGAATTCCGCCGCGCGGTCGCAGACTACTGTTCGGATCGATATGGCTTCGATTGCGATCCGAAAAGTGAAATACTCCGGTTGATTGGATCCAAAGATGGCATCGCTCATCTCTCGTGGGCGCTCGTCGACCCCCGCGATATTGTTCTCGTCCCCGATCCGGGCTATGCTGTATATAAGACGGGCGCGACGTTCGTGGGGGCGACTCCTTACACGCTCCCTCTGGCGCCGGATCGCGGCTACCTGCCCGACTTGGACGCGATTCCTGTCGAGACGGCTCAGCGGGCGCGTGTTCTCTGGCTGAACTATCCGAATAATCCACTGGCGGCGACCGCAAATGAAGCCTTCTTCGAACGAGTCGTCGCGTTCGCGGGCAAGTACGACATCATAGTCGCTCATGATTTCGCCTACGCCGAAGTGGCGTTCGATGGCTATCGTCCGGTCAGCTTTCTGAGCGTCTCGGGCGCAAAAGAAGTGGGGATCGAGTTTCACAGTCTTTCCAAATCGTATCGTATGACCGGCTGGCGTGTTGGGTTCGCGGTAGGAAATCCGGAAATCATCGCCGCGCTCGCCAAGGTAAAGTCGAACGTCGACTCGGGGGTTTTTCTGGCGGTGCAGCGCGCGGCGGTGGCGGCTCTCACCGGTCCGCAGGAATGTATTGCCGAAATGCGTGCGGTTTATCAGAAGCGCCGTGATCTATTCGTAGATGGTATGGCGGAGATCGGCTGGAAGATCCCCCGGCCGGCCGCCACATTTTATGTCTGGGCGCCCATTCCACCCGGGTTTGATAACGGGCAGGAGGTGGCGACGGCCCTGCTCAAGGAGTGCGGTATCCTCTGCACCCCCGGGTCCGCCTACGGCCAGGGCGGAGACCAGTTCGTGCGTTTTTCGCTGACGGTTCAAGGCGGGCAGGCTGAAGAGAAGATTCGGGAGGCGTGCCGCCGTATTCGAACGAAGATTTTGTAGCGATGGTCGCCCGGAGTACCGGCCGGGCGCCGATGGGAGCCGGATATAACCTAACGCCGGCAAAGTTTCGAGACACTCTGAACAGGAGATTGGATGAGTTCCGTTAAAAAGAAGCACCTGAAGAAAGTGCGCAAGCACTGGCAGAAGAAGCGGCGCAAGATGCAGCGGTGGCAGCGCAACCGGTAAATCTGAATGCTTGATATCAAGTATATTCGGGCCAATCCGGAATTGGTGAAAGCCGCGCTTGAGAAGAAGCACGCCATGGCTCAAATCGACGAGTTTTTGTCGAAAGACGCCAGCCGTCGTGACAAGCTTCAGGAAGTTGAGAAGGCGCGGCATGATAAGAACACCCTCTCGGAGAAGGTGAGCAAGCTCAAACGCGCCGGGCTTGCGGCGGATGAGCAGGTGGCGGAGAGTCGGGAGATGGACACCCGGCTCTCCCGGCTTCAGGCCGAACTGAAGCAGGTTGAGGCGGATCTCGACCAGATCGCGCTCTCTCTCCCCAATCTTCCGGATGCCGACGTTCCACCGGGAGAGAGTTCGGACCAGAACGTAGAGGTGCGCGCCTGGGGCGAGCCCCGCGGCGACGATGAGCCGCCGCTCCCTCACTGGGATCTTGGCCCACGCCTTGGCTTCGATTTCGAGAGAGGGGCAAAGATCTCGGGCAGCGGCTTTGTGGCGTATACCGGGCAGGCCGCACGGCTGCAGCGAGCGTTGATCAACTTTATGCTCGATTTCAACACTCGGCGCGGCTATACGGAAGCCTGGCCGCCGTACCTGGTGAATCGCAGCTCGCTCATCGGCACCGGACAGCTTCCCAAGCTGGAAGAGGATATGTATGGGGTCGATTCGGGCGAAATGTTCCTGATCCCGACGGCGGAGGTGCCTCTCACGAACCTTCATCGTGACGAGATTCTTGCGGCGGAGCAGCTTCCCATTCGATATTGCGGTTTTTCAGCCTGTTTCAGACGTGAGGCCGGGGCTGCGGGCAAGGACACGCGTGGTCTGATCCGGGTTCACCAGTTCGACAAGGTCGAGATGGTGAAATTTGTCCTGCCGGACCGCTCGGAAGAAGAGCTGGAACTGCTCACGCAAGATGCCGAGGCGCTGCTTCAGGCACTCGGTCTTCCCTATCGAGTTATGCTTCTCTGCGCGGGAGACCTGAGCTTCGCCGCCGCTCGCTGTTACGACCTGGAGGTCTACGCGCCGGGCGTGGATCGATGGCTGGAAGTGTCGTCGTGCAGCAACTTCAGAGATTTTCAGGCTCGCCGCGCTAACATCAGGTATCGCCCGGCGCCGGGCGCACGGCCGGAGTTCGTCCACACTCTCAATGGGTCCGGGCTGGCGCTGCCTCGAATTGTAGTCAGCGTTTTAGAGCATTATCAGCGGCCGGATGGGTCCGTTGCACTGCCCCCTGCCCTTCAGGCATATTTCGATGGCGACGCTCTCCATCCCGCGGCGGCCTGATTCTATCCGCGACTGCGTCATCCGTGCGGTCGCCTCGTCTGTTCGACGTTCGGAGCCTCCATGAGCTATTCCCAATCCCCGATACCTGGACCTATACCGGCCGGCTTCCACGAAGCGCTCTCCATTTTGGAGCAAGATTCACGGGTTTCACCGGCTGAGATCGCCGTCATGATCGGAAAAAGTGAGGAAGAGGTGCGCGCCGCGATCGCTCAGTTCGAAGCGGCCGGTGTGATCCGGAGCTACAAAACGGTGGTCGACTGGGAGCGCGCGGGCGATGAGCGGGTGATGGCTTTTGTGGACGTTAAGGTTTCGCCCGCCCGCGGCGTTGGTTTCGACGACGTGGCCGAGAGAATCTACCGCTTCCCCGAGGTGCGGAGCGTCCACCTGGTATCCGGCGAATACGATTTACGGGTCGCCGTGGAGGGCAGGAGCATTAGAGAGGTCGCTTTTTTCGTCTCGGATAAGTTGGCGTCTCTTGAGCGCGTGCTCGCGACGGCGACGCATTTCCTGTTGAAACGGTACAAAGAGGATGGCGTGCCATTCGTTGATCCAGAAAGCGACAGCCGGCTGGACGTAACGCCGTGAAAGCGCTTTCTCGCGTGGTCGCCGACGTGCCGCCGTCCGGAATTCGCCGTTTTTTCGACCTCGTCTCCCGCC
>DASRZA010000030.1:0-4331 GCA_035686845.1 Armatimonadota bacterium
TCATCGGACAATATACCCCGAGTCTCAACGACCAGTGCAGACGAACCTTTTTGGGGACGCGCTACTCGATCTCAATCGCGATTTGCCCTGCAAACTCGTCGGGGTGTCGGCTCCGCCGACCGGGACCAGGGTCTCTGTTCATGTCAATCCCGCTGGCACGCTGGATGTGCTCTGGGGGAACCTCACGGAAAACCCGGCGATGGGATACGTTGCGAGAGAGTTCCAGACGGGGCTGCGCGGACCGCGAGCGGCAAATCGCGCGATTGACGATCTCTCTGAACTTCAAGAGCGTCTGGGTCGGCCTCTGCACCCGGTTACGTTGGGCGCGGGTCGCTACGCTCCGCTGTTGAAAAATCATTTCGATGGGTTCACCATCCTGGACAGCCGCCCGTTCATGTTGGCCGCCCGGCGCAGACGCCTGATTCAATCAGGGCATGGGAACTACTCGGAAGTGTCTTCACCGACGGATCCCAATGAGACCATCGACGCGCTGTTACAGCGGAATGTTCGGGAGAGAGCAGAGCGTTTCAGGGGAAAAAGCAGAGCCGATGATCAGCCGCCCTCGCCGATGCTGTAGACGTCTCGCCGACGGCCGCGGCAATCGCCTTCCAATCATCGGTAGAGGTCGCAACACGGAATCTTACAAGCACAGTCGGGGATGGCAGTCACGGCGAGGTATTTGTCTGGCCGGCTGCTCGGCGAGCGCGCATAGCGAGAAGCGAAAGCCATTCGGCCAGGTCGACCGATCCCTCGGCTTCCTTCCGCTCCGCCGAGGTCAGCGGCTCTCCCTGGTCCTGGCGGTCCAGCAGCTCTTGAAGGCGGCATTGAACGCCCTCGGGCAGTCGGAACGATTCAAGATCCTCAGGCATCTCAACTTCCAGAACAACGACTGACGTCATCAATTCTTTTACGCTGCCTTCGCCAATCCATTCTATACTTTTCGGCCGTAGAGCGTCAAACCATCGATTCACTTCCTGCGCTGGCGTCGAGTCGCGTGACGCTGCCTGACACCTCGCCGATTTACGCCGGGTCGTCCATGCTGCCTCTCGACGAATAGTTCGGGAAAGCAGTATAATAGCCACATGCCTCACCAGGATGAAACTGACCTGATTCGCCGCTGCCAGGCAGGCGACCGGGAAGCCTTTGACCGGCTCGTGGAGCGTTATCAGGTTCGGATCTATAATTACGCCTTCAGTCTCTCGCGCAACCGGGATGATGCCCAGGATGTCGCTCAGGAGGCCTTTGTCCGCGCCTGGGTAAGTCTGCGATCGTTCAGGGGCGACGCCAGTTTCAGCACCTGGCTCACCCGGATCACCCGCAATCTCTTTCTGGATATTCAGAAGAAGCGTAAACACGATCCCCGGCTCTCACTCGATGAATTGATGGAGGCCAGCGACAACAGTCCCGTGCGCGAGGCGGCGGATGAATCCGCGGGTCCCGAAGAAATCGCACTCACGCGGGAGCGCCAGGACGTGGTTCGGAAAGCGGTGTCGGAGCTGGCGAAGGAGCACCGGGAGATTATCACCCTGTACGATATGCAGGATTTTTCCTACGAAGAGATCACCGTTATTCTAAAGCTGCCGATGGGAACAGTGAAATCGCGTCTGAACCGGGCGCGCCGTGCCCTTCGCGAGAAACTTGAGCCTGTACGCGAGCTTCTCGACGTGTAGTATAACCGCAGATAGCCGCTCGATCACGTCGGTGAACGGCGCCATCCGGTAGTTTGGTGGGAACAATTATAAAGTGTAAAGCGTCTGGAAAAACGGCAGTCAATTCGATGGCCCGGCTTTGATCGATAAGCCGGACGCGCCGGCGGCTGGCGGGTGGGGGGACCCATGCGCGGGAGAAAACCATGGGGATGTTAGGAAAAAACGGCGGCAGCCCGGAGTCAAAGACTCCGAAGGATACTACCGGACCGTCAGATTGCGTGCGGTTTCAGGATCTCTTCTCGGATCATATCGACGGGATTCTGGACTCGCGTTCGACGGCGATTCTGGAAGCGCATCTGCGCGGTTGTGAAGTGTGTCAGCAGGATCTGCGGCAGCTTCGGCAGGCCGTCGCGGCGCTCAAAGCACTGCCGCCGCTTCAGCCGCCCGCTTACTTTGCGCATGCCGTTCGTGCCCGAGTTGAGGAACTCTCGCGTCCACGACAATCGCCGCTGGCGCACTGGTTCTTCCCAAACCGGCAAGCGATCGCGATCCGGCTGCTAGCCACCGCGCTTCTGCTTGCGGCCCTCATACCGCAGACACGGGAACCGGTTCGACGCGCCGGCTGGAGCTTGCTTGGGAGCATCGGTGTCGTTTCTTCCACCCCGCCGCGGCAGCATATATCGAATCCGTCGCATGTTGTCCCTTCTTCAGGAGCCGCAGGAAGGGTTCCATCGAGTAATAAAGCGGTAATGCCTGAGCCGCCGGTGATCCTCCCTGCGCCGGCCCCGGCTTCAGGACAGAATCCAGCGCCGTCGAGCACGACGAATGGCGCCCCGCCGGCCAACGAGATTGTGGCGCCGCCGGCAAGCCTTCGTGCGCCGGTTCCGCTGCAGCGTCCGGCCCCGATAGGTGTCTCCGTGGGGTTCAACCTGGATGGCCAGGCGCGACCGGGCGCCATTCTGCAGGTGTCGGCTGTTGTGACGAGCGTCCGGGATCAGATGGGATCCGAGGTTGACGCCAGCATCTCCCGGGGCGCGCGGTTTGTCTCACAGGATGGCGGCGCCCTTGGAACGGCGATGCGACTCTTCTCCGGCAATCTTCCGGCGGAGTCGCCTACCGCGACTTCCATGCTTTTAACGGCCGACCAGCCAGGCGTCTATGACCTGCGCATTGTGGTGCGCGCCGCCGGTCACGTTACCGCTTCTGATCTTCTGCTGCCCGTCGGGCTGGCGCCAACTCCCGCAAGGATTGACACCACGAGCACCGGGCCGACGGATCTTTATACGGCGCTCTCCACGCTGGCCGCCCAGAGCGCCCGCCCGATTGCCGTGGAAGATGGGCTCACCGGAACCATGGCGTTGAACCTCCATCCGCGTGACTTCGCATCTGGCCTTGCCGGCGTGGCGCAAGCCTTTGGCTGCGGCTGGTACGTCAATAACGGCATGGGATCGGTGACGCTTCATCCGTCGGTATCCGGCTGACGGGATGAACGCAATAAATTCGCGGTTGCGCGGCAGCCCCTGAGCGCCCGCGTCCGCGTATTTTCAACATCTATCCGCCTGGAGTACCTAACAAAACGCCTTCCACTGCGCGCCATTCCAGGCGGGGGCCGGTTACCGTCGTTGCGGCGTCCGTGTAGGAGCCCAATCCTTGTGCGATTTGCGCGAGACCCTCCACCCGACCGCGGGATCCCGGTCCCTTGCGCGATGGACGCGACAATCACCGCCCCACACGTTCTATTAGGCGCTCTCAGCGCGGTAGACGTTGTGACGCTTAAATAATTCACATTAAAATGTTTGAAGGAACTTCTTGATCCTCATCGAAACATAATCCGCAACCTGCTATGCAGGGTTGGACGAGCGGCTCTGTTTGCGGGCTCGCCCCTTCACGATGAGCGGATTTTCACTGCCGGAGCCTCACCGGTGTTCTTGGATGCGTGTCCGAAACCCGGGCCGATGGGTCCGGAGATGGAGGTTCTAATGACTGAGCAGCGCAATGGTAGTGTCTCCTCCGCACCCCCCCCCAACGCTTCGTAATCGCGCGTTAGGTTCATCTCCCGGGCGCGCGACCATCGCGGCCTTATGCTGGCGCTTCCGATTGGCAGGCGTCTCGGGCGTTGCTCGCCTGGTTGGCAGAACATTCCTCCACAGTTTCGCTATCGCGGTTCTCGCTGCGATCGCCGCAGCAATCCTCCTGATATCCGCGTCCGCGGCGGCTGTCGCAACGACGCTCAAGTCTGCGCCCCCGATCGCCCAACACGCGGGCTATCCTGTTCGTGTGGTACCCGCCGCCCCACACCGCACCCCGGTGACCATCCTGAATGAGCTGGGCCGCCTGGCGCGACCGGTATCATCTTTAGAACTGTCAGTCTGGAAAGCCCAACTGCATCACGGCCATCTCCCCGCTGACACCGCGGCGAAGCTCCATATCCGGCTCGGTGAATACGAGCTGGCGGCGAACGAACAGCCGGCGATGGCGATCTGGCATTTTAATCAGGTTTCAAAGCACGCCGCGGCGAGGCTCCGCGGCCTGGCGAAGTATGACACCGCGGTCGCCGGTTACTATCAGGGCGCTTACGGCGAGACGGAGCAGGCGTTCAAGCAGCTCCTCTCTCCAAAGACCGGACTGCCCGGATACAGCATCAAAGCGTGCGCTCTCTGGGTGCGGATGGCCGGCGTATGC
>DASRZA010000031.1:0-6373 GCA_035686845.1 Armatimonadota bacterium
TCCACGGTGCTCTGGCTGGCGCACCTTCTGAGACTCCGCGCCCTCTCTTTTCTCCTGGATTACGCGGCCCGCATTGGCCCGGTCGCGCTGCTTGTGGTGTTTTTGCCAGAGGTGCGGCAGTGGGTCATGGAAATGGGCACGGGCAGCTTCTGGCGCGGCTTTTTTGTTACCACCTCGCCCGAAAGCTTGAGCGTCGTCGACTCGATGGTGCAGGCGGTCGAACGCCTCTCGCAATCTCGCTATGGCGCTCTCATCGTGGTGGAGGGCCGTGTCGGGCTGAACGATATTGCCGCGACCGGGCGGCGGTTGGACGCGGTTGTCTCTTCCGAATTGATTGAGAGCATCTTTTACCCCGGTTCGGCTCTGCATGACGGCGCGGCCGTGATCCGGGAGAACAGGGTGGTCGCCGCCGGCTGTTACCTGCCCTTGCCCGCTACCCGAACCAGCACTCGAACGGCTCACACCCGGCACGCCTCGGCGCTTGAGCTCGCGCAACAGACGGACGCGCTGGTGATTGTCGTGTCCGAAGAAACCGGGTCCATCTCCCTCGCGGGAAATCGCGCCCTCGTCAAATTGTCGGCGGCGCAGCTTCGTGAACGTCTTCAGGAGAGACTGCCCGCGGACCATGCCGGTCACCGGTTCAATCTGTTCCGGAGGAACCCATGAACGGCTGGCCCTGGAAGCCATCGCTGGACGGCCGCTTCAAAGGCAAGCCATCGGACGCCGTGCTGCTGTTCTGCTGTTTTCTCTTCGCGGTGATTTTCTGGATGTACGTCGCCGGACTCGAACCGGACACTGAGTCCTCTCGAGCATCGACGCGAGAAGTTTCTGTGCCGATCCACATGATTACCGGGCATATTCCGGTTCAAGACATCAGCGTGAAAGCGGTGACCGTCACGCTCCAGGGTCCCTCGTCGGCGATGGACCATCCGGCGGCCCGGGCCTACGTCGACGTCGCCGGGTTCACGACTCCCGGCGTCCATTCGGCGCCCGTGCGGGTTCAAACCGCCGATCCCGCGCTGACAGTGACCTCCGTGATGCCCGAGAAGGCGCAGGTTTTTCTTGACCAGAATCAAACCCGCACCCTGCACGTGGTATGGCACGGTCTGAATCAGCCGCCTGCGGGCTACGTGAGTGGGGACGCGATCATTGATCCCGATACCGTGAGCGTTACGGGTCCCTCAAGCCTGATTGGCAAGGCGCGGGCTTCGGTGGAGTTCGACCTGGCGAATGACACCGAGAGCACCTATCTCCAACTCGACGTTCATCTTTCCGGGGTTCCGGCGGCCTATGCGCGCCTCTTCACGATGAAGCCGCCAAAAGTCCACGTCTTTGTGCCTATTCGACGGATGATGCTCTTCACGACCATCCCCGTTGAGCCACAATTTGTAAATATCTCGGCGAACTTTGTGAGGGCGGACGTGCTTCCTCCGGTGGTAACCGTCAGTGGACCGCGCGACGTAATCGATAACCTGAGCCGGGCGCCTACTATCGAGATTAATCTGCTGGGCGTGACTCACAGCTTTAATCGGAGGGTGGAGCTGGATCTTCCGGCTCAAGTCCACGTGGAGAATGACTCGACGGTGCTCGTGCACGTGGAGATAGCGCCGCCTCCGCAGCCGGCGCCTCCCTCGGTCTCTCCGACATCTCCGGCTGCGTCGGCGCCTCCGGGCACGTCGACCCCGACCGTTCGACCGCCTTCCGCGCCGCCCGCCGCGCCGTCCACTCGTACGCCCGTCCCCGTCCCCGCTGCCCGAGGCGCTCATGCGGCGCTGCCTGGCCATCTGGTTCCCGGTACCGGTTCAACGGCGTCCGCCTCCGGCGCCCACGCCGCCGCGCCGGGCCGCGCGTCCCCGGTGAATGGCAAAAGCGGCGGCGCAGTCCTGCTGCCCACGTCCGGCGCGCCCATTCCGCAGCGACAGTGAACCGCGGCGTCAGCGGTCTTTCACGCTGCCCGCTCCGGAGGTCGGGGCCGCTTCGACGCGCCGGGTATTTTCAACCGCATTGAACCTGGCGCGCGGTCGCGATGGCGTCGGCGTACCGCCGCTCCCTCACGAGAAGACGTTGGTAGAGATTAAAAAGAGACGGTTTAGAAAAGTAGTTTCGAAAGGATTGTGAATGGAACTGGTTTTTGGCACGGATGGCGTGCGTGGTATCGCCAATATCGAACTGACCGCGGAGCTGGTGCTGTCGCTCGGTAGGGCCGCCGGCTCGGTCATAGGCGAGGGGAGCGCGCCGCCGAGGGTGGTTGTTGGGACAGACACGAGGATCTCATCCGACATGCTGGAGGCGGCGCTGTGCGCCGGGCTGCAGAGCGCTGGCGCCAACGTGCTCAGATGCGGTGTGATGCCAACACCGGCTGTGGCGGCGCTCGTTCTGCTCTTGAAGGCAGACGCCGGCGCGGTCGTATCGGCGTCGCATAATCCCGCAGAGTACAACGGCATCAAGTTTTTCTCGCGTGAAGGCTACAAGCTGCCGGACGAAGTTGAGGAGCGAATCGAACATTGCGTTGACGGCCGTGGGATCACCATGAAACTCACCGGTCCAATTACCGGACGGTCGGAAACCGTTCTTGATTCGGCGGACCGCTACCTTGACCACACCATCCGCACCGCCCCGGTGGATCTCGCAGGCGTTAAGCTGGTGGTGGACTGTGCGAATGGCGCGGCGGTCCGCGTTGCGCCCGATCTATTCCGGCGATTGAACGCCGAGGTCATCGTTATCAACGCTCAGCCCGATGGTCTGAATATCAATCGGGGCTGCGGCGCTCTTCATCCCGAAATGATGCAGCACGCGGTGCTGGAGCACGGGGCGTTCGCGGGGATGTCGTTTGATGGCGATGCCGACCGGGTGCTGATGGCGGATGAAAAAGGGAAGCTCCTGGACGGCGATCGAATGATGCTCCTCGCGGCGCGCCAGTTGAAGGCGGAAGACCGGCTCGATAACAATCTCGTCGTGGGCACGGTGATGAGCAACATGGGGTTTGAGATCGCTCTCCGGGGAGTGGGTATCACCCTGGCGCGGGCGCCGGTGGGGGATCGATACGTCTTAGAGGAGATGAAGAAGCGGGGCGCCGTACTGGGAGGCGAGCAGTCCGGCCATGTCATATTCCTGAACCACACCACTACCGGGGATGGGCTGGTCACAGCTCTCCAAACGCTGGCGATCGCCTCGTCCCAGGGATCGCCGCTCTCCTCGCTCACGTCGGACATGGTGGAGTTTCCACAACTTCTGGAGAATGTTCGTGTTTCAGGCCGCGATCGCTGGCGAGCTTCGGCGCCCTTTACGGAAGCGGTGGAGCGCTCAGAAGCCCGGCTCGGCGCAGAAGGCAGGGTATTGATTCGCCCATCCGGCACCGAGCCCCTGCTGCGGGTGATGGTGGAGGGTCCCGACGCCCGTCTGGTGCGAGAGATCGCCGATGAGCTGGCGGCGCTTGCCCACCGCTATTTGGGTGATTGATGAGCGCCGGCGCGTCGGTTACTCCTCGTCATCCGGTGGCGGAGCTGCGGGGCGAGTCGGTGGGGAAGGCTTCTGCGCGCAGGGGATTTTGAACCACTGAATGAGATAACGGACGGTAGGTCCCTGCACGAGGAGGGTGATCATGGTTGTAGCGTAGACCCAACCCAGAATTCGCTGTCGATCAGGGAGATCCGCGGGCAAGCCAAGCGCCAGAGCGATGGAGACCGCCCCACGTAATCCGCCCCACGTGAGGACGGCGTGCCATTTAAGCGGAATCTTCTCGCTGACAACGCGAGTCGTTGAGACCACCGTAAAAACAACGATCGCTCGGCAAAGAAGAATGATACCGGTTAGAGCCAGGTCCGCAGGCCACTCGAAGAGCCGGGCGAGCGACACCGCCTTAAACCCGATCAGCAGGAAGAGCAGCGAGTTTGCCAGGAATGAGGCGAACTGCCAGAACTGTTCGATGCTATCGCGTATTTCGGGATGAACTTTACTCGGAAGTCCATAATTGCCCACCATGATCCCGGCGCTGACAACCGAGAGCATTCCGGAAAGGCCCAGGCGCTCGGCCACAAGATAAGAGCCGTACGCCAGTACGAGTGTCAATGACGTCTCGATGAGCACGTCATCGACGTGCCCCGTGACAATCCCCATGAGCCAGCCCAGGATAGCGCCGCACGCGACGCCTCCGAGCGCCTGCCGGATGAAGAGGATAACGGCGCCTCCTGGGGTGCTGTGGGGTCCGATGGCGGCGGCGGTAACCACTAAAAATACGGTTGCCGCCACGCCGTCGTTGAGCAGGCTCTCGGCCTCGATGAGCAGCGTTAGCCGGCGGTCAACCCGCAGATCGCGGAAGAGAGCGACCACGGCGGTGGGATCGGTGGCGGCTACGATAGCGCCGAAAACAAGCGCTACCGAAAGAGGAACTCCGAGCACAAGCCGCACGCCCCATCCAACAAGATAGAGGTTCAGCATCACGCCGCCAACGGCGAGCGCGAGCACGTGCCAGAGATTGCGGCGGAGCCCGCGCCACGGAATCTCGATGGCCGCCTGGAAAAGTAGAGGGGGTAAAAAGAGCACGAAGATCGACGTCGGCGTGAGGTTGATCTCATGGCCGATACCCGTGAATCCTTTATGATAGGCGTAGCCAAGTCCAAGTCCCACCACGACGAGCGCGACGGTGTAGGGAACAGCGAGTCGCTTGGTAACCGCCGCCACGACAATCGCCAGTAGAAGCAGCCAGATGACTGCCTCCAGCGTCAATCCAAGACCCAGATTCACCACTCTATCTCCGCGCTCTGAACGCCATCGGGTTAATGTAACTATACTACACGGGCGCCGCGGCGCCCGCCCGAAGTTCTGGAGGGATGGCCAAATATACCGAAGGGCTTCAGCCCCGGTAACGCGCGCCAGGGCGCCGCCGGCCCAGGATTCCCCGCCACCCCACGCCCAGATTTGCGGCGCCGCGCCAATAATGATTAAATGATAATAAGCCGGGCCGCCGAAAATGGATACGAGACCGGATAACGCCAGGGCACCCTCCGCCGCACCGCTTCGGACGGCGCGCCTTACGGCGGAAGAGTTTCGATGCCGCCACACATCAGAAAAGAACAGGATACCCGCCGCGAAAAGGTGGATCCGCGGCTGCAGGTGGCCGGCTGGCAGGTGACGGCCGCCGGGCCGCACGCGACACTGCCCGAAGGCTGCGCGCTCTGTGAATATCCAACGGCCAACGGCCCGGCGGACTATGCGCTCTGCCTCGGAGGCCGGGTGGCGGCCATCGTCGAGGCCAAGAAGCTGACGCTGGGCCCCCAAGGCGTGCTGACGCAGGCGGAACGCTACACCCGGGGCCTTCCCGGCAATGGCCCGGACTATGGAGGGCTGTTTGCGCCGTTCCTCTACTCCACCAACGGGGAAGTAGTCTGGTTTCACGACGTGCGCCGCCCGCTCAATCGCTCCCGCGAAGTGGCCGGCTTCCACACCCCGGCTGCGCTGCTCGAGCTGCTGAACCGGGTGGAGCGGCGCGTCGAGGTGGCGGCGCGGGCGGACCGATTGACGCAGGCGATATTGGCGAAGGCGTTTCGGGGTGAGTTGGCGGCGCAGGAGGCGGAGGACGAGCCGGCGGCGGCGCTGGTGGAGCGGGCGCGACTCCAGCGCGCTGAGGGCGCAGAACCCGCCCAGCGCCCCAAAGAGCCGGCCGGGAGGCGCGGGGTAACACCGATCTAAACATTTGCCGGCTCGACGATATGAGAGTTCTATCCAGGCCTGGCATTGCCCGTTGACGCCCGCGGTGTGTGCCGGAGCTCGGGCGGACGAAGCACGATTTTCAGGACGGTGTTGAGACAGGTCGCTTTGCTTCGGTCTCATTCGAGCACGCCGCGGGAGTCCGCGGGAGTCCGCGGGATTTACGCGGCCGCGATATGCTAGTGCGGGTAGAGTGCTCCGATTGCAAACCCCGGGGTGAAGCGCTCACTGCAAATCCGCAGGCCGCACCACGTGAGAAGCGTTGTAACTCACGGAGCGAGCGAAATCTCTACCCGCTCCCCACTAATCTGTTGGAAATGCGCCACGTGGCGGGATGGGGAAAAGGGCGAACCAGGGGCCGGATTCTCGGAGGCAGCATTGGATATTCTGGAACTGACCGTTTACGATCCAGAATCAGCGACGGCGCGCGGTGGCGCCCTCGACGATCTCGCCCTTGATATCACCCTCAAGGACCTTGCAAGGCCCGAGTCGGCGAAGCTGCTGGTACTCATGCTTAGGTCGTCTCAGAGCGTGTCAAGAAATGTCTAAAATGGGAAAACCAATGGCATGGAACGAAAACCGTATCCGTCTGATCTTACGAACGAGCAGTGGCATCAGATCGAAAAGGCGCTGCCGCCGCACAAGAGCAAGGCTGGTCGCCCGAGGA
>DASRZA010000032.1:0-11173 GCA_035686845.1 Armatimonadota bacterium
CACGTTAACCGCGGCTCTTCGTTCAACCATTGAGCGCCTCAGCTTCGCGACAAAAGGAGGTGGGTTTTCCTCGGCCTCCCTACGAACTCGGAGACAGTATTCCAGGTAATCCGCGAGATACGCCCCCACCGCTTCTCGGTCGTGCAAGTAATAGAGAATGGTTGCGTAGACCTGCTCTAGCGTCACCGTGGGATAACGCTCCGCAATCTGCTCGGGAGTCTTGCCGCGATGAATATACTCGTAGAGGATCGACTCGATTCCGATCCGGGAACCTTTCACCCGGATATCATCCGGCGCCAGAAAGTTAAAATAATCCTCCAATTGCATGTTCAACCTCCTCCGCGATGATACCACGCCAACGCTAAGCTTACAACCATCTCGCGCCGCCGAACACTAATCGACAAAAAATCGGACCGCGACCTGACACGGCGCCGGCCCGAGGCCGACCGGATCCTCCGCCTCGCGCGAAAGCGAGAAGTGTGTAGTCGCCCCGTCAGCGCGAACGATAAGTTGATGCGGACCACGAGCGATCCCGCGGAGATCCAACCTATACGAGGTCACCGCGCCCACGTGGGCGACAACTCGACCATCCAACAAAACGGTGTAGTGGGAAACCGGACGGCCGATCGATGTCCACTCCAGCGGTAGACTCCCCCCGGAGACCTTCTGCCCCTCCTGCGGCCGGGCGATGGCAAGAATGGTATCCTCCGGTGTCGCCTCATGATACAGCGCCACGAGCGCGCGGGTAAGATTCAGATAGTAGAACCCCCAGCCACCGCACCCTCGATAGGCGCACGCGGTCAGCGAAGTTGGCTCGATATCGTCGCTGAGCGGGACGTCATACGTATCCACATACTGATCGTGCTTCGGCCCGTACCCACTACCATTCGGCTGCCCGGCGAACTCGTTCCACTGGTTGATCAGCAGAAACCGGGGGCGGTCTTGCAGCGCGGTCGTGAACTCCTCTAAGTACGTTGCTCCACCGCGACGGCCGAGCGCCTGCGGATAGGTCCAGCCGCCATCTCCGAAAAAGGCGGGCGTGACGGTGAGCGCCTCGGCGTGCCCGTGATACGGCGTCGCAATCGGATGGACAACGCCATCCATCCACGACCAGTAGCCTTCCCGTTCAAGATGTGAGAACTGAAGCTGGCTCGACATCCATCGCACCGTAAACTCCGAATCATCGATCGGCGGCTGATGAGCGAGAATGCCCGGCCCTCCGCCATTGAACGGCACGATGAGCGGTTTCCCCTCGTAATAGAGCCAGAGTCCGTGGTAGCGAGGATCGTGAACGTAGTGGTTGTAGACCCACTGCATCTCCTCGTTCAGCGCGGTCGTGGTAGTGCTGGGACCGTTATCCAGGCCAAGCAGGAGCGTAATCTGCGGAACAGGAATGCCTTCATCGCGCATCCGGGCGTAGGTGTCGAGGGTCCGGGTGGTGGCCGCAATGAGCTGAGCCACACCGGGCGCCCGCTCGCTCCAATGCTTCTTGTCCCAGAGATTGTTGCTCCAGTCCACCAGCAGGAAATTAATCCCGGCGTCGATCATCCAGTAAGCATGCTGCCGGATCACGTCGGTGTTCATCGAGTCGTAGTCGCCCACGAGCGGAACCGCCTCAGCCGTTTGCCAGCCGTCATTAAGAGGGGTAAACCAGGGCTCCCATTCCATCCCCACCAGGTGGTTCGGGTCCCGGATCACGTGGAACGTTCGTCGCGCAACACGTATCGTCACGGTATTCGAATGGATCACCCGGGACGGCGCGGGCAAACCCACCGGGAAATTGGTGTGCGTCGGCCGTCCGGGCCATCCCTTTAGCGATCCCGCCCATGGCCCACCGCCAACCGGCGCCTCAATTGTCGCCGGGCTTCCGGCAATCGCTCGCAGGCGCTTGGAGGGGGCCGCGTGTTCCCCCGTTATCGGGGGTGAGGGGGCCGCGTGTTCCCCCGTTATCGGGGGCAAGGGAGCCGCGTTTTTCCCCGTTATCGGGGGTGAGGGGGCCGCGTTTTTCCCCGTTATCGGGGGTGAGGGGGCCCGGTTTTTCCCCGTTATCGGGGCTAAGGGGGCCACCGGCATCGGCCAATTGGCCGGCTTCACCTGGAAAACCTCCCATCCGCTTCCGGTGGCGATGGCGTGAGCGCCCCGAGCGTCGGAAAAAGTCAATCGCGCCAGCAAGCCCGCCGGCCCTACGCCATTCGTCCCCTCGACCGCAAGCGTATTCGTTCCAGGCCGCAGCGCCAGTCCCCGCGCCGTTTGCACCTGTTGAAAATTGGTTCCGCTCGCAACTTCATGACCGTTGAGGTAGGCGTGAAAACTATCGTCACAGGTGATCCACAGCTTCGCGTCACGCGCGCCGCCCGTGACCATAATGTTTTTTCTGAAGTACAGGGTCTGCTGATCCCGGGTCGCCCCGCCCCATATCCAGAAGGCGTCGGGTTTCGGTTTCTGAGGCGCAACGATGACCGATAGACGTTCCGTGCCGACATCTGGCAGCGGAATCAAGAATCGAGCGCGGCCATCGGCGCCCGTCCGCTCCTGCGCGCCCCACCGGCGGCCATTTAGATACGGCCAGAGTAAAAGCCCCGACGCCGGACGGTGATTCTCGGTCACCGCCGCGCGCAAAACCACCGATCCACCCACCGGCGCTCTGCTTTGAGAAGCGACGATCCTGATGTGAATACCCGGCGCCGCTGCGAAAGACGACCGGGCGGCGCTGATCAGGAGAGAAAATGAAAGGAGGGCCGCATATAGCGGACAGGTCGGTTTCATGCGTACGTAAACTTCATAGGCGCTCAGCTTTCATCGCTTCCGAACCGTTCACCGGATAAAAGGTTGAGGGCGAGACGCTCTGCGGTCCGGATCCCGCCCTCCCGATCCGTTGATCTATCCGTAGATCTTGACCGCTCTTTCAATCGCCGCGCCTGCTGCCATGAGGTCCTCGGGTACCATAGCAGGGTGGAATTCGACCTTCGCATTGAAGGCCAGGAAGAATGGTTCCGCGATAGCCGGGATCTCCGATGCATTCTGGAGATTGACGACAATATAGCCGGTACGGACGCCACCATCTTCGGCGAAATAGGCCGCTTCCGGTTTGAGCTCCTGCAGAATACTCTGCATCTTCTTTACAAACGTGCCATCCTTGAACAGCGCATTGGCCCGCTCCGTGGGCAGGGATACTTTCAACAGTACGCGCATCGAATTTTCCTTTCTAATGCCGGATGAAGTGACTCTCGGATGAAGCGCTCGGTCAGCCCGAGCCGCCTCTCCCCGCGTGGGTTCTGCGAGCACGGATTCGACTCTGGCCCGTTTCATTCCTCTACCATCGGAAGGCGGGAAAGAGTCGCGACTCGCGAGCACGGAATTACGTGGCCCAGACCGTCGCGCTTACCGGGACCTTCAATGCCTCTCACTGGAGCGGTGATTCCGGTTGGCTCAGCGGGCAGTACACGGAGTGGAACCGGCGCAGCAGAGAATGCAGTGATGAGGTCATGATATCGGGAAGGCCCCGCGCCTATGTATAATGATCTGGAGGAGTTGGCCGCGCGGGACGCGGCAAATGTGCTTCAGGAGAACTCGATTGGATCGGCGCTGCGACCTGCTTCAATCATTGTCCGGATGCGCACCAACGCTGCGGACCGATGAGCCATCTCGTGCGATGGGAAGTCCGGCGATGTCTGAACTGTCGAAAACTGAACGCTTTCGGGAGACGGTACGGGAGCAGATCCACGCCGCAGCGACGCTGACTCCCGCGTTCGCCTGGATGAACGGTCTCTCCACGGTGGTCGCGTGTTACGGGCTTCTGGAAAACAGCACGCCCGTAGTCATTGGCGCGATGGTGATAGCAACTCTGCTGGGACCAATCACCGGGCTGGCCCTGGCGCTCGTGGACGCCGACCACGCGCTTCTGCGCCGATCAGTGCTGGCGGAGTTGGCCGGCGCCGGCATCGTTCTCGGAGTCGCTTTAATTATAGGGCTGATCAGCAGGGACATCCCGTTCGGATCCGAGATTCTGGGCCGTACCTCGCCCAACCTGATGGACCTTCTCATTGCGCTCGCCGGTGGCGCGGCCGGCGCGTACGCCGTCGTCTCGCCGCGGGTCGGGGTGGGAGTGGTCGGTGTCGCCATTGCCACAGCGTTGGTGCCGCCACTCTCGATCTGCGGCCTCAGCCTTGCCCGCGGGGACCTTCGCCTCGGCATCGGCGGCTTTCTCCTCTTCTTTACGAACCTGGTGGCGATCCAGTTCTCTTCGTCGGTCGTTCTTGCGCTGCAAGGATTCCATCGGATTACCATGATTAACGCCGAAGGAGACCGTCGGAAATGGGCGACACGAATTGCGTCAAGCTTCGTTCTACTGCTCATTCTTACGACTCTTCTAACCTTCAACCTGCAGCGATCCGTATCCAAGCTTCGATTCGAGACGAGCGCCCGCCAGGCCCTGATTACAGCGCTCAATAAAGTGCCGGGCGCCCACCTCGTTGATCTTCGGTTCCTGCGCACCGAAAATCGCATGGTCGTCACGGCCGTAGTGAGGGCGCCCAACTCGTTTCCTCCACCGCGAGTACAGGTTCTTGAACACGGGATTCCGCCCGCAGGGTCTCTTCCTGTTGAGCTGCACGTCCGCGCGGTGCTCACCAAAGAGACGACCCGACACGGATACCTGTACGAGGAGCCTGCGTCCTCCCCGGATGTTCGCGCGGCGTCGCAGCAGCCTGACGCCGAAACCCTGTCGCAGTTGGGAGGCTAACACTTAAAATGAGGGTCCCTCCGGCCAGCTGAGTATCGGGCGGGGACACCTCGCCAGTATTGATTGAGTCCCGCGCACGTCTGCACGCGGGCTGTGTTGACATGAAAATGAGGTGGCGAGTGAGCGACGCAAGGGTGGACATTTTGATTGTGGGGGGCGGTGTGGGCGGCTGCGCCGCAGCGATGGCGGCCGCGGCCACCGGGAGGCGCGTGATTCTCACCGAAGAGACCGATTGGATCGGTGGACAGTTGACGAGCCAGGCCGTCCCGCCGGACGAACACCGCTGGATCGAGCAGTTCGGCTGCACCCGGCGTTACCGTCGATACCGGGATGGTGTGCGCCAGTTCATGCGGACCTGGTACCCCCTCAATGGCGCTGCCATACGTTCGCCGGAGCTGAATCCGGGCAAGGGTCTCGTCTCTCGTCTCTGCCATGAGCCGCGGGTTGGACTGGCGGTTCTTGAAGCCCAGCTCGCCGCCGCTCGGACCGCCGGTCATCTTGAGGTGCGTCTCAGACGCGTCCCGGTCAGCGCCGTGGTAAACGGCGACCGAGTTCACTCCGTCACACTTCTCGATACGGACAGCGGTCAGTTGGAGACGGTTGAAGCCGCGTTCATCCTGGACGCCACCGAGCTTGGCGACTTGCTCCCGCTCACCGGAACCGAGTACGTGAGCGGCGCAGAAAGCCAGTCGGAAACCGGTGAGCCGCACGCAAGCTCAGAAGCCAACCCCGAGAACGTGCAGGCGATCACCTGGTGCTTCCCGATGGCGCACGATCCTGACGGCAATCACGTGATGGACCGGCCTGCGCAGTGGGAGCGATGGCGGAACGCCGTTCCGCCCCTGACCCCACCGTGGCCCGGCCCCTATTTATCCTGGACTACCGGGGAGCCCAGAACATTAGCAGCTCGAACCAACGTCCTGATGCCTGAAGAACGCGGCCCGGGCTCGCTCAGCCTCTGGCTGTATCGCCGGATTATCTGCCGCGACATTTATGCGCCGGACGCTCGCATACACGAGGTCACCCTGGTAAACTGGCCGCAGAACGATTACCTGGACGTTAATATCATCGACAAATCGCCCGAGGCGGTCGACGCCGCTCTGGAAGACGCCCGGCAGCTTTCCCTCTGCCTCTTCTACTGGATGCAGACCGAGGCGCCCCGGCCGGATGGTGGGTCCGGCTATCCGGGCCTCTACCTGCGCCCGGACCTGGTGGGAACGGAGGATGGTCTGGCGAAGTATCCCTACATACGTGAGTCGCGGCGTATCCGGGCGCAGTTCACCGTTACCGAGACCCACGTCGGCGTCGAGGCGCGCGGAAAACCCGATGCCGAGACTTTCTCCGACAGCGTTGGAGTCGGCTGTTATCGCATTGACCTGCATCCCAGCACCGGCGGCGATAATTATATCGACATCAGCTCACTTCCGTTCCAGATTCCACTCGGCGCGCTGATCCCTGTAAGGATCCGTAACCTGATCCCGGCGTGCAAGAATATCGGGGCAACGCATATCACCAACGGATGCTACCGGCTTCATCCGGTCGAATGGAACATCGGCGAGGCAGCCGGGGCGCTCGGCGCCTTCTGCCTGGATCACTCGTGCGAACCGGCCCAGGTCCGGTCCGAACCGGCCCTTCTGAACCAGTTCCAGACCCACCTCCGCGCCGAAGGCGTTGAACTGGCATGGCCAAGGACATCGGCGGTGTAGGGCGTGAGGGCGCGGACGGAGGACGAAGGACGGAGGACGGAGGTGCGGTGCGCGGCGCGCGGCGCTCGCAGTGGCGCAGGCCTCCGCGCCTGTGTCGCCAAACGCGCCGGCGAGACCGCGTGGTGTAGGAGCCGAATCCCTTCGGCGATGGGCTTGGCCCACCACCCGGCCGACGTAGGAGCCCAATCCCTCTGGCGATGGGCTCAGCCCACGATCCGGCCGACGTAGGATCCGAATCCCTTCGGCGATGGACGCTCCTTACACGGGGGCGACTGGCGCCGGCCTCATCGCGCTTCCCAAGCCGGTTATAGCGCATGTCGAGCGGGACCATTTTATTGTTGTGACAGCCGCGGATAGAAAACAAGGTGTAGCATATATATGCTCCGACTGCGGCCCCTGGCCGGGCGGCAGAGTCCGGCTGACGTGGAACCAGTGGCACATGATGGACGCCGACGTTTATGGCGTGGTGACAAAGCCGGGAACAGCGAGCGATGATTGGATGGCTGCGGTCCTTCAGGGGAAGCGACCGCCGGCGCGGGTAGCCGGACTGGGACCACTGAGGGGCCTGATCCCCGCCCTGGAGGAGCGGGCGCTGATCCGGATGGCTATTGTCGGACCACCCTGGACGGCCTGCCAGAGCAGGCCGAATGGGCCCGTTTGCCCCTGGTTCATCTGTGGCTCTGGGGACGGCGGCGGCCCTCCGAGTGGCGATGGCGGTTGCGACCGGTGTGATCCGCTTAATGACGGCGGGAGCGGCAGCGATGGCGGAAGCTTCCAATCCACCGAAGGCCCCTCCTCCGGCGACCCGGTAGACCTTCCAACGGGAGGAGAGGATTACTCGCCAGACCCCGACCTTGTGGTCTACAACCCGGTGGGACCCGCTGTGAGCTTCGAGCGCAAATATGTCAGCGTGAGCAACGAGTCCCCGAACTTCCAAACGATGGGCTTTGGCTGGTCGGACAACTACGACGCCCAACTTGTGGGCCAGTATGGGTACATCAGCCCCGGACCCGGCGATCTCGTGATGCTCGATGGCGCCGAAATCGCGATGACCATTCCTTCACAGCCCACCGCGCAAAACCCCCGGACGTTCTGCTCCATGGAACCGGGCGCGCCCGTTACAGGCGAGTGGGACTACGATGGCAGCGCGTACGGCCATTTTCTCTTTACCTTCGCTGATCGTTCCCAGTGGCGATTTGACAACCTGGCCGCATCGCCACTGCCCTGGTTCCGTCTCACCTCCGAAGCCGATAGAAATGGGAACGCCATAACTCTACACTACGATCCCAACAGCGGTCTTCTTACCAACATCACCAACAGCGCCGACACCGTGCTGCTTAGCCTTGGTTACACTGGAAACCTGCTCACTTCCATCTCTGACGCATACGGCCGGAGCGTCTATTACCAGACCGGAACATTTGGTTCGGGTCCCACTGCCGAGCTCACCGGGGTATCGCAGATCGTGTCCACGGGAACAGTAGACCCGCCGCTGCGATACACCTATGACTACCAGATATTGTCTGCGCCCGGTGGAGAACAGGTCCCATTCCTTCACACCATCACCGTTCCGTCGCCCACAGGCGCGGGGAACAGCACGGCCACCATCAACAATACCCCGGCAGGATACGTAGGGAGTCTTGTCGATGCGAACGGCAATACACGAGCATACAGTTTTGTAGATAACAACCACACGTCCGTCACGGTCACAAATCCACAGCAGCAGGTGGCCTATTCGTACACGGCCGGGTTTAATAACGATATGTCGGGTACCACCGTAACGGATGGGGCGGGCACGATCGTCCAGACAAAGGTCTTCGCGGATCCCGACGACCCGTACCGGCCCTCGCAGGTTATTGACGGGAATGGGTCCAACCTGAACCCGGAAGTAATACCAGGGAGCCAGTCAGTTTTCGGGGCGACGGGGACAGACGCCCCCGCGACCGGGACGTGGGATATTATTCTTAACGGCGGCGCCGTAGCCAATTCCGGGGCGCCGAACGGCTGGACCGTCAGCCTGAACACGGCGACTGGAGCGAACAACTTCACCATTGCCGCGCGCTCGCGCCACAATAGCGACCGGTTACGAGGTGCGGTACAGTATCCAGCAGCAATACTACTACTTCTATTATTCCGCGGTCTTCGACGTGGTAGCGCCGGGGACGATAAGGAAGGGGACGACCTACTACACCTGGGATCAGTTTGGCACCGGGACGACCTGATCCCACGCGACAAAGCACTTTTGGCCTATCTAAAGGCTGAATACGCCCGGAAGTGCTCGCGCGGCAGCCCGGCGCCAGCCCCCGATCCGGACCCCGTACCCGAGCCAGGTCCGGACATAGCGCCGTACGCCGCGGGGGCCGTGGTGGTTGGAGTATGCATCGGTGTTGGCGTTATCTGCGTCCTCCAGCCAGAGGCCTGTCCTGTGGCCGTTGGCGTTGGGCTGGAGCTCAGGCCAGCCTGACAGTCGGGATCCCCGGCTTATTGAGCGGGCCCGGGCGCCGGGCCTGGGGCACCGCAGTGCATCGGGGAACTGTTACCCGTCGAAACAAGGATGTCAACGCTATCTTTAACGAGCCTCGCCGGATTCTGGAAGTGGGTATGCGTATCGCTTGGACCGCCCCGTGACCGACGCGGCAAACGTTTTTTGGCCGCCGACCGCGCCGGGACGCCCTCGGAAAGGTGGCCGATCGGAGGGAAGTTGGACGAGTCTGGTTTCATGGATGCGCTTCAGTCCGCCATCGCAGCGGGCGATTACGAGCCACTGACTGAGTGGATTGAGGAGAACAGCGAGTACTGTTACAACTTCAAACCTGACGAGGGGGCCGGGCATGTTCCCGAGGTGGTGTTCTCAGGAATACTGGAATTATTGAGGCAGCCGGATTTCTTAGCGGCGGAGGATAGCCACCACATCCTGTACTTCTTTGAATACAACTGGTCAATCCTAACACTTGAGCAGCGGGAGTGGCTTCGCGTCGCGCTCCGAGAGGCGTACCCAAAGTATCATGACTGGATGGCCCGATTCAAAACCTCCGAACTGTTCGGCGACTATTTCGGGGACGAAAAGGCGCTCGAGGACCTGCTGGCGTTTATGGAGTTCGAACAGCCGGAGCTAAGAGAGCTCGTCCCGACGGGGCTCGACCACCTGGTTCGCCAGACGGCCCGCCCGGACCTCGCTGCCCGGGCTATGGCTCGCCTGGAGGAAGCCAGGGCCGACCCGGATCCGAATGTGAGAAATGAGGTTGAGGAGTCGTTCTTGCGTATATGGTGGTGGCGAGAGGACAGAGCGGAGCGTGAGGAGCAAGCCGCTATACTGGGGTCGATGACGTCGGAAAAGATGTGGGACGAAGCTGTATTCTCCAGGGTGCTGCAGGTCGCTACAGCTCGCGAGAACTATCTGGTTCTTGGCGACTGGGTAGAACAGGAGAGCGAGAGGGCCTCTGAAATCGTACGGTCAACCGTCCCGGCGCCCATGTCAGAGGTGGTTTTCTCAGGAATACTCGGCCTGCTGCAGCGCCCCGGGTTTTTGGATGCGAGCCATTCCTGGAAGATCGTTCCCTTCTTCGGTCGCAACTGGTCAGCCCTGACGTCGGGCCAGCGGGAACGGCTGGGCCCGGTTTTGCGCGAGGCGCTTCCGAAGTTTGGCGATCGGAGGGCGGGCACTGCAGCAGCGGCATTACTTGGCGAGCGATTCCCGACGAGGAGACGCTGACAGAACTCTTGAAGTTGATGAAGGATGAAGATCCCAACATCAGGGAGGCTATCCCAGAGGGTCTGCTGCGCCTGGTCAGGCAGAACGAGCGGCCGGATATCGCGACACGGGCACTTGACGGCCTCGAGGAAGCCCGCATGGATCCAAATGCAGACGTTCGGCGCGAAGTCGAGCTCGCGCTCGAGCGCGTGTGAAGCTCAAGAGGCTCTCAGGATGAACTCAGGAGGCGCAGAGGCCGAGGCGCCCGATCTCGGCGCCATCTCCTCCCGAGCCGGACAAGCGTGCGTCCGGGCGCTCCGACAGGAAATTCCGAGGCTTATCCACGCATTCTAGCAATACGGTGCGCGGTGCTACGCGGGCCGGCATAAGTTTCCAGTCCCTGCGTTTGACTCGGTTCTTATTCAACGGCACGCGCAGCGCGGCGGGCGGATAGAGGACGGCTCAAGAATCGCCGACGTAAGTCGGCGAAATGACGAGTATGTACCGGGCGATAGGCGCGAAGGGCCCGGTTACGGGGGATTTGAGAGTATGGCGCGCGAAACGCATTACTGGAAAAAGGCGGGAAGGGGCCTTCGCGAAGCGGATTACCCCGAAGTGGATGAGGCGTCGGTGACATTCCCGCCGACGATCGGGGTCGCATACGCGGTCTGCACGAAGGAATGCGGGCGGGCAGAGTTCATCGTGGACGGTTCGACGCAGATCTGCCATTACTGCGGCCGCTCAATGTTCCGAATCGTGTCGAAGCTGTACCGCCTCGAGGAAGAAGCTGAGCCAAATCCCTGACATCGCCCGCCGGGCCGGACTCTGGCGGGCACGACGCCGCGCGCTCGGCGGAGCGGCGGGCGGACCCTCATAACGCGCGGCCGCGGCGGGAAGCGTGACGCGATTGGACCCCTACCCAGGGTTGTATTAAAGTGCGGCCAGCATGTCTGAAAGCCCTGGTGCACCCGGCACGGGCAATTCCGGGAGGCGACATTTGTATCTTCGGTATTGGGGAGTGAGGCTCTAAAAATGCGA